>DATNFJ010000011.1:0-85621 GCA_035606455.1 Sphingomicrobium sp. | reverse complement strand
TTATGAGACGGATACATTTCGTGTCCTGATCCGCGAGAGCGAAGAATTGACCCACACGAAAGCGGAAGGCGAAGCACAGGCCAGCCACCGCGTGATTGCGGACCACCTGCGTGCGTCAGGATTCCTCGTCGCGGACGGGGTACTGCCTGCCAACGAGGGCAGGGGCTACGTCCTCCGCCGGATCATGCGCCGCGCAATGCGCCATGCCCACCTGCTCGGCGCCAAGGAGCCGCTGATGTGGCGTCTGGTGCCGGCGCTGGTCGCCGAAATGGGCGCCGCTTATCCGGAGCTGGTCCGCGCACAGCCGCTGATCGAGGCGACACTCCAGCAGGAGGAGACGCGTTTCCGCCGGACCCTGGCGACCGGGCTCAAGCTGCTCGATGAAGCGACCGTAAATGTCGCCGATGGGGGGACTCTGCCGGGCGAAGTCGCGTTCAAGCTCTACGACACCTACGGCTTCCCGCTCGACCTCACCGAGCAGGCGCTGATCGGCAAGGGCCTCAAGGTCGACCAACCCGGCTTCGATGCCGCGATGGCCGAGCAGAAGGCGAAGGCGCGCGCCGCGTGGAAGGGCTCCGGCTCCAAGGCGAGCGAGGACATCTGGTTCGATCTCGTCGAACAATATGGGCCGACCGAGTTCACCGGCTATTCCGGCGATGAAGGCGAAGGCGTCGTTCTCGCGATCGTCAGGGACGGAGCCCGCGTCGACAATGCGGAACTCGGCCAGACGGTCGACATCCTGCTCAACCAGACGCCGTTCTACGGAGAGAGCGGCGGACAGGTCGGTGACACAGGTAAACTCTCTACGCTCAAGGGTTTCCGGGGCGACGTTGAGGATACGTCGAAGCCGCTGGGCAAGCTCCACGTGCTTCGGACAAAGGTCGTCGCGGGCGAGTTGTTGGTGGGCGATACCGTCCAGCAGAAAGTCGACAGCGAACGGCGCGATCGCATTCGCGCCAACCACAGCGCAACGCACCTGCTTCACGCGGCACTCCGCCACCGACTCGGTACCCACGTCACCCAGAAGGGCAGCCTCGTCGCCCCCGACTATTTTCGCTTCGACTTCTCGCATCCGAAGGCGATGACCCGCGACGAGATCGATGCGGTCGAGGCCGAGGTGAACGCGCAGATCCGTGGCAACCAGCCGGTCACGACGCGCCTGATGACGCCCGACGAGGCGATGGACGCTGGCGCAATGGCGCTATTCGGCGAGAAGTACGGCGACGAGGTCCGCGTGCTTTCTATGGGCCGTGAGGGCGACGGCGACTATTCGGTCGAGCTCTGCGGCGGCACGCATGTGCGCGCGCTCGGCGACATCCAGCTGTTGAAGATCGTCTCGGAAAGCGCCGTGTCGTCTGGCGTGCGGAGGATAGAGGCCCTGACTGGCGAAGCGGCGCGCAAATGGCTCTCCGACCGTGAGAGCAAGCTCCGGGAGGCGGCCGCGACGCTGAAGGCGGCGCCGGATGAGGTGCCCGCGCGTATTGCCTCGCTCGTCGAGGAGCGCCGCAAGCTCGAGCGCGAGCTTGCCGACGCGAAGAAGGCGCTCGCAATGGGCGGCGGATCGGCCAGGTCCGCCGGTTCCGAGCCCGAGCAGGTGAACGGCCACAAGTTCATCGGTCAGGTCGTGGAAGGCTTAGACCCAAAGGGTTTGCGCGCCGCTGTTGACGAAATGAAGAAGCGGCTGGGCTCCGGAATCGGTGCGCTGATCGCGGTCAACGAAGGTCGCGCCAGCGTCGCAGTCGGCGTGACCGACGACCTCACCGGACAGGTCAGCGCCGTGGACCTCCTCAAGGCGGCTGTCGCGGCGCTTGGCGGTCAAGGCGGGGGCGGACGCCCGGACATGGCCCAAGGCGGCGGTCCTGACGGGTCGAAAGCCAAGGAAGCACTCGACGCGGTCAAGGACGCGCTCGAAAAGGTCGCCGCTTGATCGACACCAGGTCGGCCGAGCCGCTGACCCTCAACGGTTCCTGCCACTGCGGAGCCGTGAAGTTCGCCGTTACCCTGACCGAAGGCTTCGCGTCTGCACGTCGCTGCACCTGCTCAATCTGCCGGATGCGCGGAGCGGTTGCAGTGACATCGACGCCGGATGCATTTCGAATCACGGAAGGCGAGGACAAGCTCGCCACCTATCGCTTCAATACCAACACCGCCGAGCACCATTTCTGCTCCACTTGCGGCATCTACACGCACCACAAGCGCCGCTCGAACCCCAACCAGCTCGGAGTCAACGTCGCGTGCCTCGAGGGTATATCGCCGTTCGACTTTGGCGAGGTGGTCGTCTTCGACGGCAGCCGCCATCCCGGCGACGATCCGGCTCACCGGACCTATGTCGCCGGCGTGCTCCGGTTCGACCCTTCGCCCGAAGGCTGAGCGTCCCTCAGTCGCCGCGAACCGAAGCGGGGCGTTTCCTCCAGTTCCGCCTCGGCCTTGATCGTGGCGCGGATCTCGTCGCGCTTCTCGTGGATCGAGGCGATCACCGGGCCCATCGGGACGCCCAGATCGACCAGCGCGGCTTCCGCGATCTGCAGCGAGGCTTCGACGGCTTCGGGCACCGCCTGGCTCGCTCCTGCCTTGTACAGCGTCGCGGCTTGCGCGGTGTCGCGAGCCCGGGCGATGATCGGGATGTCGGGGAACGCCGACCTCAGGCGCTTGGTCAGGCGCGATACGAGCACGGGATCGTCCATCGTCAGGATGACCGCGCTCGGGATTCCGACCTTCAGCCGTTGGACGAGCGTACCGCGGGAGACGTCGCCGAAAAGCACCGGATAGCCGCTGCTTCGGCCCTCGCGCACCGCATCCGCATTCGCATCGACCGCGACATAGCTTCTGTCGTGGGTCGTCAGCATGTCGGCGACGATCCGCCCGATCCGGCCGAAGCCGACGATCACCACTTTTCCTGCACCGCCGTCCTGGAGGACCCGCCCAAGCTCCGCATCGCCGGTCTTGTCGATGCGCCGCGCCGCGAAACGTCCGAACATGCCCAGCAGCGGCGTGACGGTCAGCCCGAGCGCCGTGACAATTTGCCAGAATGCCGCCGTTTCCGGCCGGATCAGCTGGGCCGCGGTCGCGGAGCCGAGCACGATCAGCGTCGTTTCGGACGGCGATGCCATGAGCACGCCGGCTTCGGCGGCAACGCCCGTCCGGCTCCCGGAAATCTTCAATAGACCGGCGGTGACGAGCGCCTTGACCAGCAGCACCGCGGCGAGCGCGGCGACAATGCTCTGCCAATAAGCGATAACGAGCCCCAGCTTTACGCGCATGCCCACCGTGATGAGGAAGATGGCGAGGCCGAGACCGCGGAGGGGAGCGGTGATCACCTCGACCTCACCGCGATATTCCGTCTCCGCGATGACGATTCCGGCAATGAGCGCGCCGAGCACGGCCGAAAATCCGATCGCGGACGTGACCAGGCTGGAGACGATCACCACGAGCAGGCAGGCGGCGAGGAAGACTTCGGGGTTCTTGGTCCGCGCCGCCTGGGCGAACAGTCCTGGCAGCAGCAGGCGGCCGCCGAACAGCAGCCCGAGCGCGACGGCGCCGCCCAGCAACAGGGTTCCGACGAACGGCCCCACGCCGGCACTTGCGCTCGGCGCCATCGCACCGAGCGCAAAGACGATCGGAACCAGGGCGACGTCTTCGAACAGCAGCATTCCGAACGCCGCGCGCCCGACTGCCGACTGCGTGCCAACCAGCGGCAGGACAATCGCGGTCGACGAGAGGGCGAGGGCGAGACCGAGTCCGACCGAGCCGGGAAGCCCCTGACCGATCGAATGCAGCCCGCCGCCGATGATAAGCGCACTGGCGGCAAGCTCCGCCGCACCCAGGCCGAAGACGATCCTGCGCATCGACCACAAGCGCCGCAGCGACAGTTCGAGCCCGATCGAGAACAGCAGCATGATGATCCCGAGCTCGGCGAATGGCTCGACCCGCTGGGCGTTCGAGATGGTCAGATAGTTGAGCCACGGATTTCGGGCGGCGAGAGCGCCCAGCCCCGCCGGCCCGACCAGGATTCCGATCAGGATGAAGCCGATGATCGGGCTGATCCTCAGCCGAGCGAAGGCCGGGATGACGATCCCGGCGGCACCGAGGATGACCAGTGCATCGCTGAAGCCGGACGTGGCAAAGCCGGGGCTCATGAACGCGACTTTGCGCTATTCGCGCGAACGGCGGTAGAGGCGACGTCATGGCGGCAAAGACAAACACCTCCCTCGACCTCGTGATCGCCGGGGGCGGGCCGGCCGGCGTGATGGCTGGCCTCCTCTTCGCCCGCGCCGGCTGCGGAGTGCAGGTGCTGGAGAAGCACGCCGACTTCTTCCGCGATTTCCGAGGCGACACGGTCCACCCCTCCACGCTCGAGCTGCTTCGCGAGCTCGGGCTACTCGATCGCTTCCTGAAGCGCCCGCACGATGAGATCCGTACCCTGACGGCACGCGTCGCCAACCGGCAGATCACCTTTGCCGATACCAGCCACCTTCCGGTCGAGAGCCGTTTCGTCGCGCTGATGCCGCAGTGGGACTTCCTCGACTTTCTGTCACGGGAGGCGCAGCACTATCCCACCTTCTCGCTTCGGATGCAGGCCGAAACGGTCGACCTCATCATCGAGAACGGCCGCGTCGCGGGCGTGCGGCTCAAGGACGGCGAGGAGGTGAGGGCGCGCCTCACCATCGCCGCCGACGGGCGGGGCTCGATCCTGCGCGAGAAGGCGGGCCTGCCGAAGAAGGATCTCGGAGCACCGATCGACGTGCTCTGGTTCCGGCTGCCCAAGGAGAAGACCCCCACCAACCAGACCGGAGGCACCTTCGGGGCGGGTACGTTCCTCGTCGAGCTCGATCGCGGCGACTACTGGCAGTGCGCCTATGTCGTTCCCAAAGGCGCGGCCGACGAAATCCGCAGGAAGGGACTGCAGGCGTTCAAAAGCGACGTGGCGCGCGCCGCGCCGGAGCTGGCTCCCGTCGTCGATACACTCAAGGACTGGGACCAGGTGAAGCTGCTCTCGGTGTCTCTCGACCGGCTGACTCGCTGGTGGCGGCCCGGCCTTCTCGCCATCGGCGACGCCGCCCACGCCATGTCCCCGGTCGGGGGTGTAGGGATCAACCTCGCGATCCAGGACGCAGTGGCTGCCGCGAATATCCTCGCGGCTCCTCTAGCGCGGGGCGAGGACGTCGATCCGCTTCTTAAGAAGGTTCAAGAACGACGGCTATTCCCGACGCGGGTCATCCAGGGCGCACAGAAGATCGTCCATAACCGCGTGCTGACGCCGCTGGTGGTGCGCAAGGCCAAGCTGGACAAGGTTCCCTTCGTGCTCGGCCTGTTCCACCGGATACCGCTGCTCCGTCGCATTCCGGCGAGACTGGTCGGGCTTGGCGTCCGGCGCGAGCACATCCGCTCGCCGGATGCGGGGCTCAGGCGGGCTGCGCCGCCTCGGCCATCGCGGCCTCGAGGTTCTTCACGATCGCCTCGAAGAACTGCTCGGTCGTAAGCCAGGGCTGCTCTGGCCCGATGAGGATCGCGAGATCCTTGGTCATCTGACCGCCCTCGACGGTCTCGACGCAGACCCGCTCGAGGATCTCGGCGAACTTCGTGACCTCGGGGGTTCCGTCGAATTTGCCGCGGTACTTGAGACCACCCGTCCAGGCGAAGATCGAGGCGATCGGGTTGGTCGACGTCGCCTTGCCCTGTTGGTGCATGCGGTAGTGGCGAGTGACGGTGCCGTGCGCCGCTTCGGCTTCGACCGTCTTGCCGTCGGGAGTCATCAGCACCGAGGTCATAAGGCCGAGCGAGCCGAAGCCCTGCGCCACCTGGTCCGACTGCACGTCGCCGTCGTAATTCTTGCAGGCCCAGACGAACTTTCCGCTCCACTTGAGCGCGGACGCAACCATGTCGTCGATCAGCCGGTGTTGATATTCGATGCCAGCTTTCGCGAACTTATCCTTGTATTCGCTGTCATAAATCTCCTGGAAGATATCCTTGAAGCGGCCGTCATAGGCTTTCAGGATCGTGTTCTTCGTCGACAGATAGAGCGGCCATTTCCGGCCTAGGCTGTAGTTGAAGCAGGCATGGGCGAAGTCGCGAATCGACGGATCCAGGTTGTACATCCCCATCGCGACCCCGGAGGCGGGGAAATCGAACACGTCGAAGTCCAGCTCCTGCCCATCCGTGCCGACCCATTTCATCGTCAGCTTGCCGGGGCCGGGAACGACGAAATCGGTCGCCCGATACTGGTCGCCGAAGGCGTGGCGGCCGACGACGATCGGGTCGGTCCAGCCGGGAATCAATCGCGGGACATTCGAAATGACGATCGGTTCGCGGAAGATGCAGCCGCCGAGGATGTTGCGGATGGTACCGTTGGGCGATTTCCACATCTTCTTGAGGCCGAATTCCTTCACCCGCGCCTCGTCCGGCGTGATCGTCGCACATTTGACGCCGACGCCATGCTCCTTGATCGCGTTGGCCGCGTCGATCGTCACCTGGTCCTCGGTCGCGTCGCGGTTCTCGATCGACAGGTCGTAATAGAGGAGGTCGACGTCGAGGTATGGCTGGATCAGTCGCTCGCGGATCCACTGCCAGATGATGCGGGTCATCTCGTCGCCGTCGATCTCCACTACGGGGTGCGTTACCTTGATCCTGGCCATTCAGCTTTCCTGCGATTTTGCGGGGTTTGCGGCGCCTTAGGATGCGCTCCGAGCGCGCGCAACCGCGCCGTTGTGCCGCCGCAATGCGCCCTTTAAGGGGACGCGGATGCCAGCGCTCGACAAGCATGACTCGCCGCTGCCCACGACGACGGTCAAGTGGCGCTGGCCCTCGGTCCATCCCGACGGCCGCAAATATGTCGTCGGCGCTGCGGCGGTCACCTTCTTCGCCTTCCTGCTCCACGTGCACGTGCTCGATTGGGTCCTGGCCGGCCTGACGATCTGGATCGCGGCCTTTTTCCGCGATCCGATCCGCACCACGCCCGATGGAGACAAGCTGATCGTCGCGCCCGCCGACGGCCTGATCACGATGATCGCGAGGGTCGCGCCGCCGCCCGAGCTGCGCGGTGCCGACGCGCTCCCCGAGGGCGAATGCACGCGAGTCTCGATCTTCATGAGCGTGTTCGACGTGCACATCAATCGCGCGCCTATCAGCGGCCGGATCAAGCGCATCGCTTATGTGCCGGGCAAGTTCGTCAACGCCGACCTCGACAAGGCGAGCGAGGACAATGAACGGCAGCACTTCCTCATTGAAGGCGCCGACGGCCTCAAAGTCGCCTTCACCCAGATCGCGGGCCTCGTCGCGCGCCGGATTGTTTCGTTCGTGCACGAGGGCGACGACGTGGAAGCCGGCCAACGCATCGGGCTGATCCGCTTCGGCAGCCGAGTCGACGTCTATCTGCCCGCCGGAACCTCGCCCCGAGTGCTGCTCGGCCAGCGCGCCATCGCGGGCGAGACGGTGATCGCCGAGGCGGGGGTCGATTCGAGTCTGACGGGCGTCAGCCAATGAACGAGGACGCGGGTCCGCGCCGGATCCCGTTCCGAGCGATGGTCCCGAATGCGATCACGGTGTTGGCGCTATGTTGCGGCCTCAGTGGCGTCTTTTTCGGGATCAAGACCGAGTGGCAAAAGGCGCTCGCCGCGATCGTAATTGCAGGCGTGCTCGACGGAATGGATGGCCGCATCGCGCGCCTGCTTCGCGCAGACAGCAAGTTCGGAGCCGAGCTGGACTCGCTCAGCGATAACATCGCCTTCGGCACCGCCCCCGCGCTGATACTGTTCCTTTGGTCGCTGCACGCTGCTCCGAGGTTCGGGTGGACGGCAGCGCTCGCGCTCGCGGTCTGCTGCGCGCTGAGGCTCGCCCGGTTCAATGCCCGGATCGATGCAGCGGAGCAGCCGCACAAATCCGCCGGATTCAACACCGGAGTGCCCGCTCCGGCGGGCGCGGGCCTCGCCTTCATCCCAATCTTCTTGTGGCTGGTGACGGGCAGCGGCTGGTTCCAGGCTTGGTACGTGGTGATGCCGTGGGTCCTGTTCGTCGCGCTGCTGATGATCTCCAGCATTCCGACCTACAGCTGGTCGTCCATCCGGATTCGAAGCAGCTGGCGCCTGCTTGCGCTTGCCGGCATTGCAGTCCTCGGTGCGGCGCTGTTGACGGCGCCGTGGCACACTTTGCTGGTCGTCTCGGTGATCTACCTGCTGATGATCCCGTTCGCACTCGCGAGCTACGCCAGGGTCAAGCGGCGGCGCGCCAGCGCGGCTCCGCGCTCCTGACCTGAACTGCGCGCGCTCGGCTCCGCGGACGAGCGGCGATGATCGTCGGTTCGCGTGACGGAACGCCCTTGAGGGCAGCGGCGATCTTGCCGCCGCTTTCCTCAAGAACCTTGGCGCCGAGCACCACGACCAGCCACAGAACGGCGAGGAAGGGCAGGGTGCCCAGAGCTGCAGTCATCACGTTCAGCCTCCTTCGAGCGGCACAATGTTCCTGCTTTGTTCTCGTTTGTCAAGCGCTCCCGTGGAGACGACGCCAAGCCCTTGAAAGGTCGGGCACCTTTCGCTAATTGGCCCCCATCCCACAGGCGGAGCTGACATAGCCGGTGCCGGCCGGAAGGCCGGTTACATGGCTCCGCCGAGGCAGAACCGGAAGGAGAATGACTATGGCGGCCACGGTCGTCACCATGCAGCAATTGCTCGAGGCCGGAGCGCATTTCGGCCACCAGACCCACCGCTGGAACCCCAAGATGAAGCCATACATCTTCGGCGACCGCAACGGGGTCCACATCATCGACCTGTCGCAGTCCGTGCCGCTGTTCGCCCGCGCGCTCGACTTCGTCCAGCAGACCGTCGCTCGCGGCGGCAAGGTGCTGTTCGTCGGCACCAAGCGCCAGGCGCAGGACGCGATCGCGGAAGCCGCGCAGGCTTCGGGCCAGCATTTCGTCAACCACCGCTGGCTCGGCGGGATGCTGACCAACTGGAAGACCATCTCCAACTCGATCAAGCGGCTGAAGAGCCTCGAGGAGCAGCTATCGGGCGACACCGCCGGCCTGACCAAGAAGGAAGTCCTCCAGCTCACCCGCGAGCGCGACAAGCTCGAAAAGAGCCTCGGCGGTATCCGCGACATGGGCGGCCTTCCGGACGTGATGTTCGTCGTCGACACGAACAAGGAAGAGCTGGCGATCAAGGAAGCCAATGTTCTCGGCATCCCGGTCGTCGCGATCCTCGATTCGAACAGCGACCCGAGCGGCATCGCCTTCCCGGTCCCGGGCAACGATGACGCGAGCCGCGCGATCCGACTCTACACCGACGCGGTCGCCCAGGCGGCGAGCGAGGGCCGCACCGGCAATGCCGCCGCGCGCGGCGAGGATGTCGGCGCAATGGCCGAGCCGCCGGCTGAGGTAGCGCTGGAAGCCTAACGCAATTCCCCTCCCGCGAGCGGGAGGGGTCAGGGGAGGGCCTGTTCCGACAGGCTCTCAATACCGACATTCCCTCCCCCAGCCCCTCCCGTGCCGGGAGGGGAGTGAAAGGACAGAACAATGGCTGAGATCACGGCCGCATCAGTGAAGGAACTACGCGAGCGCACCGGCGCCGGCATGATGGATTGCAAGAAGGCGCTCGCCGAAACCAACGGCGAAATGGAAGCCGCGATCGACTGGCTCCGCGCCAAGGGTCTGTCGGCTGCGGCCAAGAAGGCCGGCCGTACCGCCGCCGAAGGGCTCGTCGGCGCCGTCGTCGAAGGCACTCGAGGCGCGCTCGTCGAGGTCAATTCCGAGACCGACTTCGTCGCCAAGAACGAAATCTTCCAGGAGTTCGTCCGCAACGCCGCAAAGTTGGTGCTCGACAACGGCACCGACGTCGAAGCGCTCGGCGCGGCCCAGTATCCCGGCGGCGGCACCGTCCAGGAGAAGCTGACCGACAACATCGCCAAGATCGGCGAGAATCAGTCGCTTCGCCGCGCAGCCATCGTGGAAGTGAAGCAGGGTGCTGTCGTGTCCTATGTCCACAACCAGGTCGCGCCGAACCTCGGCAAGATCGGCGTGCTCGTCGCGCTCGAAAGCGCCGCTCCAGCCGACGCGCTGAATGAGCTCGGCCGCCAGATCGCACAGCACGTCGCCGCGGCGCACCCGCAGGCGCTCGACGCCGATTCGATCGACCCCGCCGTGGTCGAGCGCGAGCGCTCGATTGCCTTGGAAAAGGCGCGCGAAAGCGGCAAGCCGGACAATATCATCGAGAAGATGGTCGAGGGCGGCCTCGCCAAGTTCCGCAAGGAGAACGCGCTGCTCAGCCAGCTGTTCGTCCGCGACAACAAGACCCCCGTCGGCGAGGTGGTTGCCGCCGCGGCTAAGGAGGCTGGTGCCGCCATTGCGCTGATCGGCTTCGTCCGCTTCCAGCTCGGCGAAGGCATCGAGAAAGAGCAGAGCGACTTCGCCGCGGAAGTCGCGGCTGCCGCCGGCACCAATAAGCCCGAGCCGGTCGCCTAGGCCGTTTGCTCGAGCAGCGGGCTGGGAAGTTCCCAGGGAATCCCGGCCTTTTCGGCAACTTCCTTCGCCCAGCCGATCACCGGCTCGATCTCTTGGGCATGGACCCGGAGCGATTCGGCAAGGCGTTCGGCACGAGCTTTCTGGTCGAACGGTTCTCCGGACTTGGCATGGCGCGTAAAAGTCCCGCTCGCCGCCCATAGGTCGACGTCGCACTTGAGCCGGAAATGCGCGGCGATCGCTGCCAGCGTCGCCGGCGTGTCTCGCATGAGTTTATCGCTCGTGACCGATGCGACCCGCGTGGCGCCCAGCGCGTTCGCCGCGTCGATCATCATTTTCTGGATCGACAGCCAGGCAAAAGCCGCCAGCTGGAAATCGGTATGGTTCAGCAGTTCCGCATCGCTCATCGGAAAAGCGAACCGACCTGAATTGCGGATTCCGATCGCGAGCTGGCGGCCCGCCATTCTCCCGCTCGCTCCGCGCGCCGCGAAGGCCGAGAGCAACTGATCGAGCGGGTTCTGAAGGCAGAGAAGCTGGGAGCGCTCGTCCATCGCGGCGATGGCCTGCGCCATCCCATTTCCGATGCCGCTGAGCTTGCACACAACCGCTTCGCCCGGCGAGAACGGTCGCGCGAGCAGTCGCGTGACCTCGGCCAACAGCGCCTCGCCCGAGGATGGATCTCGTCCAGACAAGATCACGTCCGTGAGGATCGGCGGCTCCTGCAACGCGACCGCGACTTCGGGTTGCGCCAAAGCTCGGGCGACGAGGGTCGATCCCCCAAGGCCAGAGTGCAGGATCAGGTGGAGCGGAGCGCGTTGAACGGGATATTGCGCGATCGCCGCGCGCGGGATGATCCGAATCTCGGACGCGGCCGGTTTCAAGTCCTTCAGAAATGCCAGCTCGCGGTGCACTTCGGCGGGGACGAAGGCGAAGTGCAGATTGCCGGTACGTGCATCGAAATAAAGCGGAAACCAGCGTGGATCGGCGATCGTCTCGGCAATGAGCGAGTCGGTGGTCATGGCCCGGCTTGTGTCGGAGAGCCGCCGCCAATGTCCAGAGGCGCGCCCCTTATTGTAGTTGGCAAGCAGCCGACTGCGCCATAAGAGCATCGCCGCCCTGCGACCCGTGAGGACAGCTGCCCGAATGACCCGCCCGCGCTTCAACCGGATCCTCCTCAAGCTCTCCGGCGAAGCGCTGATGGGCCAGGGGCAGTTCGGGATCGATCCAGACGCCGTCGCCGGCCTCGCAGGCGAAATCGCCGAAGCCAAGACACAGGGACACGAGCTGTGCCTGGTCGTCGGCGGCGGCAACATCTTTCGCGGAATGGCCGCTGCAGCGAAGGGCTTCGACCGGGCGACCGCCGATTATATGGGCATGCTCGCGACGGTGATGAATGCGCTCTCGCTCCAGATGGCGCTGGAAAAAATCGGCGTTGATACGCGGGTGCTCTCGGCGATCCCGATGGCGAGCGTGTCGGAACCCTACATCCGGCGCCGCGCCCTTCGACACCTCGAGAAGGGACGCATCGTCCTGTTCGCGGCGGGAACGGGCAACCCGTTCTTCACGACCGACACCGCAGCCGCCCTTCGGGCCGCTGAAATGGGTTGCGACGCCTTGTTCAAGGGCACCAGCGTCGACGGCATCTACACCGCGGACCCAAAGAAGGTCACCGGAGCGACACGCTACGACAGCGTGAGCTTCGGAAAGGTGCTGAGTGACGACCTCAAGGTCATGGACGCCGCGGCCGTGGCGCTTTGCCGCGACAACAATATTCCGATCGTCGTGTTCAACATCCGTCAGCCGGGCAACCTCGCCCGAGTGCTTGCGGGAAGCGGAACCGCGACGATCGTGCAGAATGGAGAATAGACAATGACCACCACCGTCAGCACCGACGATCTCAAGCGCCGGATGCACGGCGCCGTCGAGGCGTTCAGGCACGACCTCGGCGGGCTTCGCACGGGCCGCGCGTCGACGGCGCTGCTCGATCCAGTCCATGTCGAAGTTTACGGCACCAACATGCCGCTCAACCAGGTCGCGACTGTCTCGGTGCCGGAGCCGCGCATGCTTTCGGTCCAGGTGTGGGACCGGTCCAACGTTCAGCCGGTCGAAAAGGCGATCCGCAACGCCGGGCTCGGGATCAATCCGATCGTCGACGGGCAGGTGATCCGCCTTCCGATCCCCGAGCTGACCGAGGAGCGCCGCAAGGAGCTTGCCAAGCTTGTCGGCCAATATGCGGAAAAGGCGCGCATCGCCGCGCGCAACGTCCGCCGCGACGGCATGGACCATTTGAAACAGGACGAGAAGAAGCACGACATCAGCGAGGATGAGCGCAAGCGCCTAGAGCACGAGGTGCAGAAGCTGACCGACGACACGATCAAGGAGATCGACGAGCTCGCCCAGGCCAAGGAAAAGGAAATCCTCGGCAAGTGAGCGCCGCTCCCGCCCCCAAGGGCGCAGCCGGAGTCTCCGGCGAGAACAGGGTGCCACGCCACGTCGCCATCATCATGGACGGCAACGGCCGGTGGGCGGCCAGGCGCGGACTGCCGCGGGCTGCCGGGCACAAGGCCGGAGCCGAGGCGGTCCGCCGCGCGATGCAGGCCGCGGTCGACAATGGCGTGGAGGTGCTGACGCTGTACGCTTTCTCGTCCGAGAACTGGAAGCGGAGCAGCGAGGAGATCGCCGACCTCACGAGCCTGATGCGCTTCTACCTCGATCGCGAGCTCGCCTCTCTCGCCAAAGAAGGCGTCAAGCTGCGGCTGATCGGCGACTATTCGGCGTTCGGTCCGGAGATGGTGAAGCGCCTGGAGCGCGCGGTCGATCATACCGCAGGCAATTCAGGCCTGATCCTGGTCGTTGCGCTCAACTACGGCTCACGCGCCGAAATTGCGGGCGCTGCGAGAGCGCTTGCAACCAGCGCCGCGGCGGGATCACTCGATCCGAACGACATCGACGAAGCCGGTTTCGCCGCCGAGCTCCAGACTGCCGGTTTGCCCGAGCTAGACCTGCTCATCCGCACGTCGGGCGAAGAGCGGCTCTCAAACTTCCTGCTTTGGCAGGCCGCCTATGCCGAGCTCATCTTCCTTGGAAAGCTGTGGCCGGACTTTTCCGAACGCGATTTCGCCGACGCGATTGAACGCTTCACGGCGCGCGAGCGCCGTTTTGGTGGGCGGTGAACGAACTCTTCGTCCGAACGGCAACCGGTCTCGTCCTGATTGCGCTGGCCATACTGACCGCGGTGCTTGGTGGAACCCTGTTCGCCGTCTTCGCCGCCGCCATCGCGACGGCGATGTTCTATGAATGGACGCGCTTGGCCAGAGGATGGGGTCCCGCGTGGTACGGCGCCGGCTTCGTTTATGCGCTCGTGCCGGCCCTTGCGCTGCTGTGGATCCGGGAGCGCGACGCGCACGGGCTCGACCTTCTGCTATGGGCGTTCATCGTCACCTGGTCGACCGACATAGGGGCCTATTTCGCAGGGCGCCGCTTCGGCCGCCGCAAGCTCGCGCCGTCGATCAGTCCCGGCAAGACCGTCGAAGGACTCGTCGGGGGAATCGTGGCGGCGACGCTGCTCGGCGGAGCCTGGGTTCTCGCGACCGGGCTAGGACAGGCCCTGCTGGCTCTTGCGCCGGTGCTCGCCGTCGCGGCGCAAGCGGGCGATCTGTTCGAAAGCTCGATGAAGCGCCGCGCCGGCGTGAAGGACTCCGGAAACTGGCTTCCGGGCCACGGCGGCGTCCTCGACCGGCTCGATGGACTGGTTCCAGTGGCTGTGCTTACCGCCGCGGCCCAGCTACTGGGGCTGACGTGACGCGCAGCCTCTGCATCCTCGGCGCGACCGGCTCGATCGGCAAGTCGACGCTCGACCTCGTCGAGCGCGATCCGGAGCGCTTCCAGGTAGTCGCAGTCACCGCAGCAACCAACACGGAAGCGCTTGCCGATATCGCTCGACGCACGGGAGCAAGACTCGCGGTCGTCGCAGACCAATCGCGGCTCCCGCAACTGAAGGAATTGCTGGCTGGCACGGAATGCCGTGCGGAAGGCGGGGAGGCGGCCCTGGCTGCGGCCTCGAGCGATGCCGAGCTGGTAATCGCGGCGATCGTCGGCTGCGCCGGCCTGCGCCCGGTCATGGCCGCGGTCGATGCCGGAAAAACCATCGCGCTCGCGAACAAGGAAGCACTGGTCACCGCCGGCGAGCTGATGACCCGCGCGGCGCAGGCGAGCGGCGCGACGATACTTCCGGTCGACAGTGAGCATAATGCTATTTTTCAATGCCTTGCTGGCGCTCGCATCGAACAAGTCTCAAGAATCATCCTGACTGCGAGCGGTGGGCCGTTCAGAACCTCGACGGCCGAGGCGATGGCCGCGGCCACGCCGGCCCAGGCGGTCGCGCATCCGACCTGGTCGATGGGCGCCAAGATATCGGTCGATTCGGCAACGTTGATGAACAAGGGCCTCGAGCTGATCGAGGCGCGCTATCTGTTCGGCCTTCCATCGGACCGGCTCGAAGTGCTGATTCATCCGCAGTCGGTGGTCCACTCGCTGGTCGAGTTCGTCGACGGGTCCGTTCTCGCCCAGCTCGGCGCTGCAGACATGCGCATCCCGATCGCTTTCGCGCTCGCCTGGCCCGAACGCATGGCGAGCCCGGCCGAGCGCCTCGACCTCGCCGCCATTGCCCGGCTCGATTTTGAACAGCCGGACCTTCAGCGTTTCCCGGCGCTCCGATTGGCGCGCCAGGCGTTGGAGGCGGGCGGGGCGGCGCCTGTCGTGCTCAACGCGGCCAACGAGGTGGCTGTCGCCGGCTTCCTTGCGGGACGGCTGGGTTTCGCCGATATCGCCGCGCTCGTGGAGGAGGCGCTCCAGCGCGGTGATGCGCCGGCACCGCGGACGATCGACGACGTGTTGGAAATCGACCGGACGACCCGATCCCACGCCGAGGCATTGATGAGAGAGAGTTGCCACTGATGCTCCCGCAGCCGCCGCTCTGGCTCGTGCTCGTCGCCTTCGTCTGCGCGCTCGGGCCGCTCGTCTTCTTCCATGAGCTCGGCCATTACCTCGTGGCCCGTCTGTTTGGCATCCCGGCGGAAACCTTTTCGATCGGCTTCGGCCATGAGCTCACCGGTTGGACAGACCGGCAGGGGACCCGCTGGAAGATCGCCTGGCTGCCGCTCGGCGGCTACGTGAAGTTCGTCGGCGACATGAGCCCCGCGAGCAATCCCGCGGATCTCGAGCAGGTCCCAGCGGAGCTTCGCGACAAAGCATTCCAGCTTCGCCCGGTATGGCAGCGATTTCTGGTGGTGCTGGCCGGTCCCCTGACCAATTTCATCCTCGCGATCGCCATTTTCGCGGCTTTCTTCACGTTCGTCGGCACCCCTCAGACCAATGCCGTCGGAGCGGTGATCCGCAATAGCGCGGCGGCCAAAGCGGGCCTCCAACCGGGCGATCGGATCCTCGACGTCGCCGGGCACAGCACTCCGACCTTCAACGACATCTCCAACGTCGTTGCGATCCGGCCGGACGAGACCGTCTCGCTGACCGTCGAACGATCGGACGCCGTGCGCACGATCTCCGTGACGCTCGGCTCGGACATGATCGAACAGACCCCGGGCCAGAAGGTGCGGCGGGGGCTTCTCGGAATCTTCCCGACGATGCGGGTAATGGAACCGGTGCCGGTCACTCGCGCCGTACCGATGGCGTTCGGCTACACGCTCAGCTTCACTCGCTCGATCGTCGATGGAATCACGCAGATTTTCCGCGGGCGGGTGTCGCCCAAGGAGCTTGGCGGACCGATCAAGATCGCGCAGATCGCGGGTACCGCCGCAGAGCTGGGGCCGCTCGCCTTTGTTCAGCTGCTGGCGCTGCTCTCAATTAATCTCGGATTCATCAACCTGTTGCCAGTCCCGATGCTGGATGGAGGGCATTTATTCTTCTACGCCGTCGAGGCGGTCCGGCGCAAAGCGCCGAGCGCAAATGCGCTCGAATGGGCCTTCCGCGGCGGTCTCGCACTCCTCGTCGCATTGGTCCTGTTCGTGACCTTCAACGATCTGGGTGGCCATGGATTATTCAAGGGGCTTCAGCGCTTGATTGGCTAGGTAGGTTCGGGCAGGGGCAATAACCGGGGCTTTGCGGCGAAGCGCGCCGTTGCACCAACTGCACAAAAGGCGGGGACGAGTGAATTCAAGGACGACGACTTTTAGCCGGCGCGCCGGCGGCCTGTTTCTGGTCGGCACCGTGCTCGGCGGATCCGCCGCTCCATTGCTTGCGGCCCAGGCAGCCCAGGCGCAGCAGCCGACGACGCCCGCAACGTCGACTCCGCAACCCGCGCCGCCGCCAGCCGCGGCGCCGGTCGAGCGGACCATCAGGTCCATCACCGTCAAGGGCAACCAGCGACTCGAGCCGGAAACGATCCGCGCCTACGCCAATCTGACGCCCGGCCAGACCTATACCAGGACGACTCTCGATCAGGCGCTCAAGGATCTCTACGCGACCGATCTCTTCGCCGATGCCAACATCAGTGGTACCGAAACCGGCGACCTCGTCATCAACGTTCGCGAGAACCCGGTCGTCAACCGCATCATCCTCGAGGGCAACAAGCGACTCAAGGAAGACAAGATCCTGCCGGAGATCAAGCTTTCTCCGCGGCAGATCTTCACCCGGTCCGCGGTTCGGGCGGACGTCGAACGGATCCTCGACCTCTATCGCCGACAGGGCCGTTTCGCCGCGCGGGTCGATCCCAAGATCGTCCAGCTCGACCAGAATCGCGTCGACGTCGTGTTCGAAATCCACGAAGGCGACCTCGCGAAGGTCCGCGCCATCAACATTCTCGGCAACAAGGCATTTTCCGACGACCGCCTGCGCAAGGAGATGTTCACGCACCAGGCCGGCGGCGTGCTCGGCTTCCTGAAATCGAACGATACGTACGACCCCGACCGTCTTGCCGCCGACCAGCAGAAGCTCCGCGCCTTCTACCTCACCGAGGGTTATGCCGACTTCCGCGTCGTCCAGGCGCTCGCGGAGCTGACTCCCGATCGCCGCGACTTCGTCATCACCTACGTCGTCGAGGAAGGTCCGCGCTATCATTTCGGCACCGTCGAGGCGGACAGCGCGCTTCGCGACTTCCCCAATGCACAGGTCCTGCAGATCGCGAAGATCAAACCGGGCACCTGGTTCAACGCGAAGCAGGTCGAGGACGCCGTCACCAACCTCAACGAGGCGGCGGGCAACATCGGCTACGCATTCGCCGACATCAATCCGGCCTACGACCGCGATGCCGACAAGAAGGTGATGAACCTGACCTTCAAGGTCGGGGAAACGCCGCGCGTCTATGTCGAGCGGATCGATATCACCGGGAACACCAGCACGCGCGACAAGGTGATCCGCCGCGAGTTCCGGCTGAACGAAGGGGACGCGTTCAACGCGCAGAAGGTCAAACGCAGCCAGGATCGAATCCAGAGCCTCGGCTTCTTCGACGACAAGTTCGAGATCAAGCAATCGGAAGGCTCGGCGCCGGACCGCGTGGTTCTGACCGCCAACGTCCAGGAGAAGCCGACGGGGCAGCTGGAACTGTCCGGCGGCTATTCTAGTCTTGAGCGCTGGATCATCCAACTCGGCCTTTCCCAGAACAACTTCCTCGGCAAAGGCCAGTCGCTCAATGCGCAGGTCAACTGGTCGCTCTTTTCAAAGTCGGTCGATCTCGGCTTCACCGATCCCTATTTCCTCGACAAGAATATCCTCTTCGGGGGCGACGTCTTCCGCAGCGATTACAGCAGCTTCAATCTCGTCAACAACAACCGCAACACGACCTATAACCAGGTCACCACCGGCGGCCGGTTGAGGCTTGGTTTCCCGCTCAGCGAATATTGGAACATCGGCACGCGCTATCAGCTCAGCCGAGACAAGATCTCGCTCGACAAGAGCACCTTCTTCACCGACTTCAACGAGGACGGCATCCTCGAGGGTAACGAATGCGACCCGTTCAAGGCGGGCTCGTTCCTGTGCGATCAGATTGGCGCGCGCACGACGTCGTTGATCGGACTGACGACGGTCTATGACGACACCGATGGCCTCCATCCGACGCGGGGCCAGCAGCTGACCTTCTCGGAGGACTTTGCCGGCGTCGGCGGCGACGTGCGTTACCTTCGCACCCAGGCCTATGCCACCAAATACAAGAGCTTCGGCAACTGGATCCTCTCGCTTCACGGCGAGGGCGGATATATCAAGCCGCTGCAAAGCGCGCCGAGGGCGGGTGAGGACCCAATCCGGATTACCGACCGGTTCTTCAATTCAGACATCCGCGGCTTCGACATCCGCGGAATCGGGCCGCGTGTGGTCCGCATCCCCTACGATTCGAACGGAAACCTGCAAGCGCTCGACATCAACAAGGACGTCAATGACGCGCTTGGCGGCAAGGCCTTCTATCTCGCCCGGGTCGAGATGGAGATTCCGGTCAGCGCGACGATCAAGAATTACGGGCTGCGGCCGTCCATC
Source organism: Sphingomicrobium sp. (assembly GCA_035606455.1). Taxonomy (GTDB): domain Bacteria; phylum Pseudomonadota; class Alphaproteobacteria; order Sphingomonadales; family Sphingomonadaceae; genus Sphingomicrobium. The sequence continues at coordinate 66,699 of DATNFJ010000011.1, read as the reverse complement.
TATGTCGATGCTGGCTCCCTGTGGGACACCACGAAGCCGCAACTCAACAATGTCGTCGCTTTCTGCACTCCGACCGACCCGACGTCGACGCAGCCGACGATCAACAGCTCGACTCCTGATTGCACCAAGGATCTCAACGGCAATCCGATTGCGAACCCCAGTCAGTTCACGCCCGTTCCCGGGTTCAAGGAAGAATTCTTCGGCAATTCCTGGAGACCCCGGATTTCAATTGGAATCGGCGTAAATTGGGTGTCGCCGTTCGGTCCGCTTCGAATCGATCTTGCGAAAGCGATCGTTCACCAGGCCGGTGACGATCCCAAACTCTTCACCTTCAACGTAGGAACTCAATTCTGATGAAGACTCTGCTCATTTCCGCGGCCTTTGCAGCCGCCGTCCTTGCCCCCACAGCCGCCAGCGCGCAGGCGCTTCCGACCGCCGTCGTCGCCGTCGTCGACCTCGAGCGTGTCTCGACCGAGTGCAATGCCTGCAAGACGGCCATCGCCGCGCTTCAGGCGCAACAAACCGCGTTCAACAACCGCCGCCAGTCGCTTGCTGCCCCGCTCGAAGCGGAAGGGAAGTCGATCCAGGCAGCGGTCGACGCGCTTCCCAAGGGCAAGCAGCCCGATGCCGCGCTCCAGGCGCGGTACAAGGCATTTCAGGAGAAGCAGCAGAGCGGCGCCGACGAGCTGCAGCGCCAGGCGGAGCAGATCCAGCGCAACGAAGCCTATGTGAACCAGCAGATCCAGGCAAAGCTCAACACCATCTACACGCCGGTTATGCAAAGGCGCGGAGCGAATTTGCTGGTCGACGTCCGCGCGACGCTCGCGACCGCCCAGAACGTCGATGTGACCAACGATGTCCTTGCGGCGCTCAACGCCGCGCTGCCGACCATCGCAACGACCGCCCCGGCTCAGCAGCAGCCGCAGGGTCGCTAAACGGATGACGCAGGCGAACGGCAGCGCCGGCGGACCGCTCGACATCGGGCGGGTCATGGCCGCACTGCCGCATCGCTATCCGATGCTGCTGGTCGACCGCATCGAGAGCCTCGATCCCGAGAAGGGGATCGTCGCGATCAAGGCGGTTACGATCAACGAGCCGTTTTTCCAGGGCCATTTCCCGGCCCGGCCGATCATGCCCGGCGTGCTCATTGTCGAGGCGATGGCACAGGCGGCGGGCGTGCTCGCGGTGGAGACGCTCGGCCTCGCCGGCACCGGCAAGCTCGTCTATTTCATGGCCATCGAGAATGCCAAATTCCGCACGCCGGTCGAACCGGGCGTGCTGCTGCGCCTCGAAGTCGAGTTCGTCCAGAAGCGGGCCAGCGTCTGCAAGTTCGCAGGCCGTGCCACGATCGACGGGAAGGTCGCCGCCGAGGCCAGCTTCACGGCGATGATCGCCGACCCGCCCCGGAGCTGAGCTTCACTCCTACATAAACCGCGCGACCCTCGGTCCTTGAGCCGAAGACGTCCTCGAAGTGCTGATTGAGCAGATTAGCTCCCCGGGCGAAGAGCTCGAGCCCGGGCCGCAGCCGATAGGCGACCCGCGCTTCGGCGAGCCAGTACGCGTGGAGCGTCACGGGCGCGGCCGGAAAAACGTCGAAATCCGTGTCCGATCGCTTGCCCACGTAAGCGACGGAAGCGCCGTAGACGAATCGACCGATGGAGCCATCGGCTGCGATCGCGCCGCTGTTCTTCGGGCGCCGCACCTCGCGCACCTGGCCGAGCTCGCTTGCATCGGGCTGCGTCGCATGGAGGAAAGCGTAATTGGCGCTGACCCTGAGGCGATCCGAAATCGACCAGCCGAGCTCCGCCTCTATCCCCGAACGGTGGCTGATCCCCGAGCGGTTGACCGTGCTCGACAGGAAAGTGACCGGATCAAAGGTGTCAACGATCTCATTGTGCAACTCTTGTCGATACGCGGTGAGGGCGGCGTCGAATGCGCCTTTGCGGTAACGGAGGGAAGCCTCGAAGCCACGGGAGCTTTCCGGCGTCAGCGACGGATTGCCGACGAAACTGCCGGGGAAGAAGCCGAACAGGTCGAAGAAGGTCGGCGGCGCAATCCCCTCGCTGAACGAGCCGGCAACCGAAAAGCCGCGTCCGAGGTCAACCAGTACCGACGCGCGCACGGTGGTCGTGTCCCTGAAGCTGCTAAAGATGTCGCGCCGGACGGCCACGTCGGCAACGACGGGAGCAAGCTCCGACCGCCACTCGCCGGTGATCGAATCGTGCGTCCGGCGCCGGTCCTGGTCGCTCGCGCCACCGAACTCGGTGTCGCGGGCGTGGAACGTCTCGGTCTCGTGCTCCAGCGCGACGATGCCGCTGTTGGTAATCGCGCCGATCGCGAAGCGATATTGCAGCTGCGTTTCACCGTTCCAGCGCGTGCCGCTGGTTCGGTTGATCTCCTCGGAGCCGAGGAAATTGCGGTTGGACGAGCCAAGCAGCGAAGACGAGACCGTGCCGCTGAGGCCCGACTGATCGCTTCCGAAGCTCGCCCATACGCGCCCCGCGGCTAGACGGTTCCTCGTATTGTCGAGCGTGTCTTCGTGGATTCCGGTGACCGGATCGAATCCGTCGAATTCGCTGTGGCCCATGAGGTCGAAGCCCGCGACCCCGAGCTCGACCGATGGCGCGACGTGCCACGTGCCGCGCACGCGGCCGGCGAAATTATCGAATCCGTCCTTGTCGCCGTGGCCGTTGAAGCTGTCGATTCCGGTCGCACGCTGCCACCCGGCGGCCGCAGCAAGGCTGCTGTTGTCGGAAACCATCGCGGCGGAGGCATTCGCTCGACCGAATCCGAATGAGCCTGCTTCTCCTCCTGCGGCGTAGCCCGGAGAGGATTCGGGTACGCCATTGACGGCGATGACTCCCCCGATGGCGTCCGACCCCCACAATGCCGACTGCGGACCCCGGACGACTTCCAGGCGCGAGACGATGTCGGCGTTCAAAAGCTCGAAGCGGGGCGCGTCGCCGGCAGCGGGATCGTTGGCGCGAATTCCGTCGATGAAGAGCAGGGTGTGGTTGGCTTCCGCGCCGCGGATCCGCACTTCGGTGAGGTTACCGGCGGGACCGCCAACCTCGACTGCCGCGGACGGCGTCAGGCGGATGAACGATGCGACGAGTGGATCGCCCAACCGCTCGATGGTTTCGTGGTCGATGACGGTCGAGCTTGCGGCCGTCTTGCTCTTCTTCTGTGGAACTCGCGAGGCGGTGACGACGATGTCCGTGGCGGACGGCGGAACATCCGCCGACGCTTCGGCGGCTGATGAGACGAGCAGTAGTGCAACGATCATGGGTACCCCCGTTGAAAAGACGACACGACATGTCGCCTCGGAGGTGCCGAACGGCCCCACGACCCGCGGCTGGTCCCGGCCGGGGAACGGACGACGGACCAGGGCAGGTTCCTGACTTCGCGGACCTTTCGGTCGGCGTTACAGTTGCGGGCACAGCGCCGGATTTGCACCGGTTTCCCTTTGAACCGCCCCCGGTCCGACTTGCGTCGGCGGGCGGCACCCTGGTCGCCGACGTTGCTAGACGGGCTGTCAAATTGCGGTCAAGCCGATTATTGGATCGGCCATGACCAGATTGATCGCTCTTCTCGCCGCAATCGCCGCAGCCGCTGCCCTTCGCCTCGTGCCGCATCCGCCGAACTTCTCGCCGATCGACGCCATGGCGCTGTTCAGCGGCGCCTATCTGGCGAGACGTTGGGTGGCCTTTGCCGCGCCACTGGCCGCGTTGCTGCTGAGCGACCTGATCCTGGGTTTCTATCCGGGCATGCTGTTTCAGTACGCCGCGGTCGTGCTCATCGCGCTGCTCGGCATGGCGGCGCTGTCGCGCGTGACTCTCGCCCGTCTCGTGGTCGCCGCACTCGCCAGCTCGGTCCTGTTCTTCCTGGTCAGCAATTTTGGCGTGTGGCTGGCCGGTGGCATGTATCCGCAGACGCTCGCGGGCCTCGGCGCCTGCTTTGTGGCCGCAGTTCCGTTCTTCCAGAACACGGTTGCCGGCGATCTATTCTACACGGCGCTGCTGTTCGGCGGCTTCGCGCTCGCTGAGCATTTCTTGCCGCGCTTGAGGGAAGGGGAGCCGCAACCCGCTCAAGTTGCAACTTCGGCCCGCGCCCTGTAGAGGCGCCGCTCAACTTGTCGCCGCTGGTCGGAAACCAGCGGCTAAGCCAAGGAAAAATCAGATGAAGTCCGGTATCCATCCCGACTACCACATGATCAATGTCGAAATGACCGACGGCACCAAGTTCCAGGTTCGCTCGACCTGGGGCAAGGAAGGCGACACGCTCCATCTCGACATCGATCCGAAGGTCCACCCCGCGTGGGTCGGCGGCACCCGCCAAGTGTCCGAGGGCGGCCAGGTCGCGCGCTTCAACAAGCGTTTCGGCGGCCTCAGCCTGGCCAAGAAATAACCCGTTGATCAGCGAAGCGCCGACGCTCGAGACCGAGCGCCTGATCCTGCGCGCATTCCGCCCGGGCGACCTCGACCCGCTCGCCCAGATGTGGGCCGATCCTGACGTCGTGCGCTTCATCGGCGGGCATGCGCTCAGCCGCGAAGATACGTGGCGTCGCTCGCTCGCAGCCTGCGGTCAGTGGCCCTACACCGGCTGGGGCTATTGGATCGCCGACCTCAAGGAGAGCGGCGAACTTGTCGGCCAGCTCGGATTCGCCGACTTCAAGCGCGACATGGAGCCGAGCCTCGAGGGCGAGCCGGAGCTGGGTTACGTCTTCTCGCCCAGGGTGCACGGGCAGGGCATTGCCTATGAAGCCTGCACGGCCGCGCTGCAGTGGGCCGACGCGAACCTCCAGGCCGCGTCCTACCCCGCGATCATTTCACCCGGGAACGCCGCGTCGATACGCCTTGCCGAGCGGCTCGGGTTCGAGCGCGTGCCGGACGGCGTCTATCGCGGCGAACCCATCGCGCTGTTCAGGCGCAGGAGTTAGCTGCGAACAACGGCAAGTCAGTTTTGCCCGGCCGGAAGCTCTGAACTCAATGGGCTTGGGTGTCTCCTAAATGCGACCCAACCGATTATTACGGGTAGCAGCGACAGCGTCCCGCTGAGAGAAAATCTCATCGAAACCGGACCCCAAGAGCCGAGTAGCCAGCTCGGGCCGATTTGGATCACGAATATCATCGGGAGAAGCCACCAGCCGGATCGACCCGCGTCATGGAGGCGAAAATAAGTGAGAATGACCAGCACGACATAAGCGGGCGCTGCAACTGCCCAGGCGAACACCGCCCATGCCCAGCTGTGTCCAATGGAAATGAGGAAGAAGGCGGGCAAAAGGCCAGCAGCGACCAGGAAGCTGCTGACGAGGCGATAGCTGCTTCGGTCAGAGAAGCGTTCGAAGAAGCCGTGCACTCGCGCAGCTTAATCCTCGAAAGCCCGGCTTTCCACCCGCCGCGAACGAACAACCGCTAGAAAGCGCTCAGCCCCGTAATCGCGCGACCGATGATCAGCGCATGCACGTCGTGCGTGCCTTCGTAGGTGTTGACCGTCTCCAGGTTCGCCGCATGGCGCATCACCTGGAATTCCGCGGAAATGCCGTTGCCGCCATGCATGTCGCGCGAGGTGCGCGCGATTTCCAGCGCCTTGCCGCAATTGTTGCGCTTGATGAGGCTGATCGTCTCGGGGACGAGCTCGCCGGCCTCGAGACGACGGCCGACGCGGAGCGCCGCCTGAAGCCCAAGCGTAATCTCGGTCGCCATGTTCGCGAGCTTCAGCTGGATGAGTTGGTTCGAGGCAAGGGGCCTGCCGAACTGCTTGCGGTCGAGCGTGTACTGGCGCGCGGCGGCGTAGCAATATTCGGCCGCACCCATCGAACCCCAGGCGATACCGTAGCGGGCGCGGTTGAGGCAGCCGAACGGGCCTTTCAGCCCCTCGACATTCGGCAACAGCGCATCCTCGCCGACTTCGACTCCCTCCATCACGACCTCGCCAGTGATCGAGGCGCGAAGCGACAGCTTCTCCTTGATTTTGGGCGCCGAAAGGCCTGCCATGCCTTTCTCGAGGACGAAGCCGCGGATCTTGCCGCCGTGCGCGTCGGACTTCGCCCACACGACGAACACGTCGGCTATCGGCGAGTTGCTGATCCACATCTTGGTGCCGGAGAGGCGATAGCCGTTCGCCGTCTTCTCCGCGCGGGTGCGCATGCTTCCGGGATCGGAGCCGGCATCCGGCTCCGTCAGGCCGAAGCAGCCGATCCATTCGCCCGTGGCGAGCTTAGGCAGGTATTTCTGCCGCTGCTCCTCCGACCCGTAAGCATGGATTGGATACATGACGAGGCTCGACTGCACCGACATTGCCGAGCGGTAACCGCTGTCGACGCGCTCGACCGCGCGTGCGATGAGGCCGTAGCTGACGTAGCCGAGGCCGGCGCCGCCATATTCGCCCGGAATCGTCGCGCCGAGCAGACCCAGCGCGCCCATTTCTTCCATGATGTCGCGGTCGAAGCGCTCTTCGAGGTAGGCGCTGGTCACGCGCGGCTGCAGCTTCTCCTGGGCATAAGCCTCGGCTGTATCGCGGACGAGCCGCTCTTCGTCGGTAAGCTGTTGGTCGAGGCCGAAGGGATCGGCCCAGTCGAAGGGCAGCAGCCTGGGCTGGTGATGCTCATGCACGTCCTCGATGCGTGAAGTCGCCAAGTTCGGTCCCCGCGATGTCAGAAATCGCGGCCGTCCTTAGACCCGTTGCTATGACTTCGCCACCCCGGCGCTCCCGCCGAAGCTCTGCTTGAAGGTGAGCGCGATCCGGACATGGCTGTTGCGGAAGCGGTGATCGAGCGCCGACGGCTGGCCCACTGTACGGTTGGGGAAAAATTCGAGCAGATTGCGGCCGCCGCCGACGTTCGAAATGTCGTTGAAATCGATCCTCAAGGTCTGGGTGGCCCTCGGCCGATATTCGACGAAGGCATTGGCGAAAACGCCGCCGTTCCAGCGAGTATCGAGCAGGTTCGTGTTGAAGATGGTGGTTCGAGCATTGTCGCCGGCGGTGAAGCCGTAGGACAGCCGCCCGAGATCGCGGCGAATATCGGCATCCCATTCCCAGGTCGGGAAGAAGCCGCTGAAATCGCGCAGGTCTCCCGAGATCGGATCCTGCACGCGGGTCCGCTGGACATTCCCGTGCAGCTTCACTCGAAGCCCTTTCCAGTAGCGGTCGAGGGGCGCGTCGAGCGTGAGGTCGGCATAGGCCTGCCTCCCGGTTCCGATATTGCCCGGAGCGTCGAAGCCCTCGGGAGTCAGGATCCGGTCCTGGAGCAAGCTGATGAGATTATAGCCAAGCTCGAGCCGCGCCTTGCCCTGCTTGAACAAGGGATGCTCGACCGAGAAACGGCCTTCCCAGCTGCGCTGCGGCTGGAGGTTCGCATTGCCTCCGCTAACCTCGCTGCTGGCGAGATCGGCGACGCTGATGAAGTCGAAGAAATTGAGCTGGGCGACGGTGCGGCGAAGGATCACCTGGCTGTGCCATCCGCCGCCCGGCTCCCAATCGAGCGTGATGCTCGGCTTAGGGAAGCTCAGCTGCCGGTCCGCGGTCGCGTCGCCGCTGACCTTGAGGCGCGAAGTCTCATAATTGAGGCCCAAGTCCATCCGAAGGTTCTTGGTCAGCGCCCGGCTGCCGTTGACCCAGAACTCGCCGCGAAGTTCGGTTACCCGCGCATTGTCGAGCGGAAGGTCGACGCGGGTCTTGGCGCCGTTCTCGTCGAAGTCGAACAGGTCGAGGTTGAAGTCGAGCGTGTTCCACGCGACCTCGGCGCCGCTTTCGAACTGAAATCCAAGCAGCTTGTCCTTGCTCCAGGTCAGCCGCCCGAGCGTTTCGTTGCGCTGTGATTGCGAGAGCTGCTGGAAGCCGCCGACGACCTCGGTGTGCCCGAGGTTGCCGGTGTCGAGCTCATCGAGCGTGTGCCGGCGCTGCCGCGTGGCGAGGCCAACGAACTTGATCGCGCCACCGGCTAGCGGGCGAGTGACGTCGCCGCCAATCTCGTAGCTCCTGGTGGGATAATGTTCGACCAGGGTATCGTCGTGCTCGGTTGCGCCGACCGGGAAGACGTGTGCGGTCTGGAACAGGTGGAACCGGTCGAAATGATACCGGACGTTGAGGTTGGCCGAGTGCGTCGGTCCCTCGTCGAGCGACCAGCTCGCGGAGACGAACGGCGAGTAATTGTTGGTGACATTCACCTTGCGCCGGGATTCGATGAGTTGGCCCGTCGCCGAATCGGTGACGACGTCGGCGCCTTCCTCGGTCTCATCGAACCAGGCCGTGTCGCCGGCGACGTTGAAGGTGGAAGGCCCGCGGGTGAAGCTGAGCGCGCCGCTCGCCGTCGGCGTGATCCTCCCGGTGTAATGGCGCTCCGCGCTGGCCGCGACATTGCCGCTCAGGCCGCCTTTGCCGCCTTCGATCAGGATCAGGTTGGCGACCTGGCTTTTGCTGGAATAGTCCGCGCCGAAGAGGTCCCCCGGCCCGACTTCGACGCGCTTTACCCGACTGGCCGGGATGCGGCTGAGGTAGGCGTCGAGCGGTTCGGACTTGGTGCTCGGGCGCTGGCCGTTGACCACCACGTTTCCCGCCACCCCCGCGAAGCCGCGGATGTCCGCGCCGTTATTGTTGGCGCCAAGGTCGAGCGTGAATCCGGGAATGCGTTGAACGACGTCGAGCGCAGTTCGCGGCGCGTATTGCGCGAAGAAGCCGGCGTCGTAATTCGTCGTCCGCGACCTTTGCGCGGGCGCCGGCTGCGCCTGCGCCTCGGCCAGTGCGCCACTCGATCCGAATAGCGCCGCAACTCCGACGCTCGCCATGAGAAGCCCGCGCGCCATCTTCTTCCCCTTTGATTTGCGCCGGCACTTCCCGGGAAGAGTCCCTCTACGCCACGCACGTTCGACCAACCGACAGACGTTTCGTCGGGCCGCTCCAACTGGAGGACGGCCCGACGAACGGCTTCAGCGATTCCTGCCGAACACCTTAAGTTGGACCAGCTTGTCGACCGGCGGCAGCGACGAATCGACGGCCTCGATCCGCTGAACGAACTCGGGCGTGATGTTCATCGCCTTGAGCTGCACGAGCTGATCGACCGGCAAGTGGCGGTAACCGATGCGGTCGAAGCTTGCGATATACGCAGGCGTGATCCCAAGCGCCCTGAGTTGCATCAGCTGGTCTGCGGGAAGGTTGGCGTAGCCGATTTGAACGAAGCCGGCGATCCACTCGGGCGTGATTCCCAGCGCCTTGAATTCCACGAGCGACTGGATGGTGGCTGGGCGGTAACCCGCGCGTGCCATCTCGCTGATATAATCACCGGTCACGTTGAGCGCGGACAGTGCCATCAGATTGTCGATGGAAGGCGTCGGATAACGGGCTGCGGCAGCGGCCTCGATCAGCTCACGGCGGGCATTCACCGCCATCAGGCCGAATGCCTGCTCCCGCGTCGGCCGGCCGATGCCGCGGCTTTCGAGCAGCTGGGTGAAGGCGGGATCGGCGGTGAAGCTGCAATATCCCGCGGCATAGCCTTCGCCGCCGTGACCGGCGCAGTCGACCCGGCCGGCTTCGCGGATCACGGAGAAGCTGAGGGGGCGGCTGCCGGCGCCACGAAACCCCGCAAGGTCGAGTCCCACGAGGTCCGACGGGCGAAATCCGCTCGACCAGTTATTCTCTCCATGTTCCAGAGCTCCGCTGCGAAAGCTCGCCTCGATTCTACCCGGATCACTGGGTTTCGGCTCGAGCGTGAAGTGGATCCATCCTGCGGCGGACTGGGCGGTGCACGCCGAAGAGACGCTGGTGAAGGCAAGGAGCAGGGCAGCGAGAAAAGCGATACAGCGGTTCATTGTTCGTCTCCTTTCACAGGAATCTGGGCGCGGTGGCCATTGATCATGAGCGGGAAGCGAGCGCCGCGGCTTCCGCGAGCATCTGCGTTTCCTGCGAGGAAGAGGGGTGGATGGCTGCGAGCCGTCCCTTGCGGTCGATGAGGATCCAGGTGGGCAGATTGGCCTGGATGAGCTTGTCGGAAGTGACCAGGCGATCACCCTTGAGGTGGAGAAGCGTGCCGTAGTCCCGGTTGAACGAGGGCGTCGGCTTCACCACCATCACGCCCGGTGATCGCCGGCCGAGGAAAGCCTTGAGCTTTGCATTGTCGTCGTCGAACGTGACTCCGAGGACGACCAGCCCCTTGCTTCCGTAATCGCGCTGCAGTTTGGCGATCGCGGGCATGGACGCGATGCAGGGCGCGCACCAGGACGCCCAAAAGTCGAGCAGGATCACCTTACCTTTCAGGGCTCTTGATGTGACCACTTTGCCGTCGAGGCGGTCGAGGGAGAAAGACGGTGCGGCTTTGCCTGCCTCGACCGGCGACGCGGACGACGGAGCCTGGAGCCCGAAGCTCACCGCCAGCAACAGCCAGAAGCAGCGAGCGACGAGCTTTCCGCGCCGTTTCAGTCCAGTCCTTGCGTTCATCGTCGATCTCCTTTCTCCGTTCGGTGGCAAAGTTCGCCCGTCCGCCCGATTCGGGCGCTGAGGAGCTTGGCAATTCGGGTCAGTTCAAAAGCGGGTCCGTCGAACGTCACGGATCGTCGCGGCTTGCGCGAATCTCCTCAGGCGTGAGTCGCAGGGTCTTCGCCTGCACCAGCTGGTCGATGTCGAGGTGCGCGAAACCGGCGCGACGGAACCGCTCGACATCGCTCGGCGTGACGCCGGCCGCCTTCAACTCGGTCAACTGCTCGAGCGTCAGCCTCGGATAGCCAACGGCGGCCATCGCCCGGATGTAGTCGGAGCGAACTCCAACCGCATAAGCCCCGTCGATGTCGTCGGCGCTGAGGTTGCGATAACCTTCGCGAGCAAGCTCCTGGATGAACTCGGGCGTGACTCCCACGGCCCTCAGCTCAACCAGGTCCTCGCTGGACAGCCGCAGCTGGGGGAGCGCCGACTTCATCGCCTGGGCATATTCCGGGGTGACTCCGACGGCTTTCATCTCGATCGCTCGGTCGATGGCGCGCTTTTGCGCCCGGGCCTGCGGCGGAAGAGGGGGCATCGGCGGCACGGGCGGCATGTCGTTCGGGCCGAGATAGCTCACGAGCACGCCGTTGGGCCCATTGAGGACCGCCTTTCGGCGCCCGCTCGAATCCGGCGGCGAGACGGTGATCGTTCCTTCCGGCGAACGCAGCACGGTCTGGCCGTTGACATTTGTGATGACCCTCGCGCCGTCCGCCGACACGAGGGTCGCGGAGCCGGGAGAGCTGATCGCGGTCGGCGCAATGGCGGCGGCCGCTGTCGTCACCGACGTCGACACGCCCCGGACGATGATGTGCGGCAGGTCCGCGGGAATGTCCCCAGCTGCTGGCGCTCGGCCATAATAGCGCGGCAGCTCGCCGCCCTTCGCCGCTAGGGGCTTGGCGAGCGTCGGGCCTCCGGGCGTCAGGGTGAGCGCTGCAAGCGGCGCTGCGATCAGCACCGCCCCGGCGAACACGCCGAAGGCGAAGCCGCGCGCGACCGGTCCGCGGACCGACTTGCCGTCGAGGACTCGTGCAACGCGACGCGCGAGCGAGCTTTTCGACGGAGCCACGCCGTGGGCTCCGAGCAACAGGCCCGGACATTCGTGGCGGGCCACCCCGACCAGGAGCTGCGCATATTCCGTGTCCGCGATGTCGGCCGCCAACACCGCGTCATCGGCGGTTTCCTCGCGCAGCTGGTGTGCCTCGCGAGCGAGCACCCACACCAGGGGATTGAACCAGAACAGCGCCGTTGCAACCCGCGCGAGGAGCAGCTTCGCCCAATCCATCCGCGCGACATGCGCGAGCTCGTGGGCGAGGATCGCCTCGGCTTCGCTCGACGCCTCGACAGCGCGGCTATTGAGAAGAATCACCGGCCGCACCAGGCCCCAGCTGACCGGAGAGGCGAGGGCATTGCTGGTGAGGAGCGCCGTGCCGTGTTTGAATCCCATGCGCTTCTGGGCGCGGGCGAGGGCGGTCAACCAATGTCCGTCGACCAGCACTTCGGCGCGGGCGCGAAGCGCCAGCAACCGGCCAAGCGCGAGCAGCGTGATGAAGAGAAGGATCGCGGCCGGAAGGGCATAGATGGCGGACGCCGCGGCGAATGCGGTGATCTTCGGCGCTCGACTTGCCGTTGGAACCGGCGCCGGAGTCGCCGCTGTAGCCGTCATCGGAAGAGCGCTCGGGCGTGCCGGGGCGGGCGTCGTGTTCGCCGGCGGCGCCTGGTCGGCCTGTGTCGTTGCAGGCGCTTGGGAGAAGAGGGCGGGGGCCTCGACGTTCCAGCGCGGCAAGGCGAGCGGCGCGAAGGCCATGATGACCAGCGCCAGCAGGCCGATATGGGCGACCCAAGACCGCTCCGCCGCGGAGCGATGCTTCAACAGCCCAAGCAGGCCGAGCGTCAGCCCGGCGATCAGCAGCGACTTCACTACGATGGCGATCAGCACGGACATCACTTCGTTCCTTTTGCCTTGCGGGCGCGAGCGATCATCTGCTCGATCTGCTCAAGTTCGTCTTCCTTGAGCTTCTCGGACATTCCGAGGAGCGCGCTCGCCGCGCTTGCCGGCGAGCCGTTGAAGAACACCCGGACGATCTCGCTGAGCGCGGATTTCTTCGCCGCGGTTTCCGACACCGCGGGGCTGTAGAGGAAGCCGCGCTCCGATTCCTTGCGCTGGACATAGCCCTTGTCCTCGAGCCGCTTGAGCATCGCGCGCACGGCCGATCCGCTCAGCTGGTCGGGCAGCGCCTCGCAGATTTCGGCGACGAGCACCGGTCCGCGCTCATAGAGGATATCGACGATCTGGCGTTCGCGGGGCGGCAGCTTGCTGAGCATTTCAAATCCTGTCTCATGCGGCCGAATCGCCGCGCTACATTTGTAGAGTGCTACATTTGTAGCGTGATTGCAAGCCCGATGATAGCGCTAATTGGCGGATGGGGTGGGATTCGAACCCACGGACGCTTGCACGTCGCCGGTTTTCAAGACCGGTGCCTTAAACCGCTCGGCCACCCATCCATGGACGCTTGTCAGACCGCAACGCCCGGTTTTCAAGACTCGCTCCGCTGTGAGAACGCACGGTTGGCATTCAAGCTACTGCCGACGTTTCTTACAGTGTCAGCGGACTTTGTCTGATGAAGGATCCTTCGCAATCTCTCGCGCTCCTTTGAGCGCCAGCTTCGCGAGCCTTATCTTGACCAACGCTTTCTCCGACAGAGATCGAGCACTGCGATACTTGATGTGCAGGAGCTCGGCCTGGGCCCAGATTTGGCCGCCTTGCGCAGCCTTTTCTAGCCAAGTTCTGCCCGCGTCGACGTCAATCGGACCCCCGCAACCTTCAACCATCATCTTTCCCAAGCGCGACATGCTCGGGAGACTGCCGTGTTCGGCTCCGGCCTGAAACGCTGCTCGCGCTTTCGACTCCTCGCCTTGTCGCCTTAGGAGACGTCCAAGTTCGAAATATGCGGCTGCGCTGCCTAACGACGCCGAACGTTCATAAAGATTGCGGGCAGATTCCCAATCTGGAGCGCCCGCATCGCCTCGCTCGCTAATGGCGCCAAGACAAAGGAGCGCCCATCTGGACTTGCGATCCGCCAAGCGGCGCAGCAGGCGAACCGCTTCCTCAAAGTTTCCTTTTTCGAGCGCTTGCTCGGCCGATTTCTCTTCCGCGCGATCACTCAGACGCGCGAGCTTGGATTTGCAGTCCTCATTGCCGCGCCGCGCCCCTTCTTCGAATGCGGCCCGTGCCTCGACTTCCTCGCCGTTGTTAAAAAGCAGCTGACCAAGGTAAAGCTGCGCAGGCGCGCTCCCTTGCGAGGCTGCGAGCTCATAGAAGGAGCGGGCAGCGACCTTGTCCAACATGCCGTTCACGCCAGTCTCGTAAATCCAACCGAGGGCAAGAAGTGCATATTCGGAATTGCGCTCAGCCAGTGGCCGCAGCAAGCCGACAGCTTGATCATAGGCGCGCCGCTGCATTGCTTGGCCCGCCAGATATTCGTCATTCTCCAATGACATCTCAGCTCGACAGCTCCCTAGAGCGACATTGCTAGGCGAGGGGGCGGCCGCGTTCCAGTCAAACCAAAGCTGCCGCCGTCCCGAGCCGAGCCGTGCAAGGCGCGGGATGAACCAAGCTGGCGGTCGCCACGTTTTCCCCTCTAGCCTCGGATGTAGGGAGGAGCGTCATTGTCGGCCGTCAGCAGTTGGATTCTGGTTGGAGCGTCGGCGGCGTCGATCGTGTCCTCCGCGGCGCCGGTAGGTCTGCAGCCGACCGGTTCTGCCGCAATTCCGTTGAGCGCCGCCGCGCAGACCTCCGCCTATAGCTGGGACATGTACAAGGCACGGCTCGCCGCCCTCGCTCGCGCTCAGGGCGTCCGCGAATCGACCGTCAACGCCTACGTCCCCGGGCTGTCGATCAACAGCAATGTCATCGAGCTCGAGCGGACGGAGCCGGTGGCACACAGTGTCGGCGGGGTGGTCGGGGCGCTCGCGCCGTACCTTCGGGTCCATGTCACCCGCTCGCTAATCTCCCGCGGCCAGGCGAATTACCGCGAGCATTATAGCGGCCTTAGCCGAATCTATGCGCGCTACGGTGTCGACCCGTCGGTGCTGATGGCGATCTGGGGGATGGAAACGAGCTACGGCACCGTCACCGGAAACACCGACCTTCTCAATGCGCTCGCCAGCCTTGGCTATTACGGGCGCCGCCGGGCGCTGTTCGAGACCGAGTTCGTCGATGCCTTAAAGCTGATCGACCAGGGCGTTCCGCGCTGGCGTCTCAAGGGCAGCTGGGCCGGCGCGACCGGGTACCCGCAGTTCATGCCGTCGGTCGTCCTCCGCCTCCGCGCGGACGGTGACGGCGACGGCTATGCCGACATCTGGGCCAATGAGCTCGACGGCCTCGCGTCGATCGCGGCCTACCTGCGCGATGCGGGCTGGAAGCCGAACGTCACCTGGGGAATCCCCGTCCGCGCCCCGGCGAGCCTCAACCGCTACGCGATCGTGTCGCAGATCACGGCACCGCGCTGCCCGCAAGTCTACAAGCGCCTCAGCCGGTGGCTCACGATGCGTGAATGGCGCGCGCTCGGCGTGACTCCGATCGACCGTTCGCTTCCCGACAATGAGATGGCGAGCCTGATCGAGCCCGATGGACCCGACGCCACCGCTTACCTGCTGACGACCAACTACCGCGCGATCCTCGATTACAACTGCTCGAATTTCTACGCGATTTCCGTCGGGGTTCTGGCGGACGCGATTGCGCGGCGATAGACAGTGAGGACCATCAGCCTCAACTCGGGGGAACCAGCCATTTCAATGCCGCGCACCGTCCTTCTCGCCACCGCCGCCTCGATCCTCATCACCAGCGCCGCGCCCGCCGCCGCACCGCAATTCGATACGCCGGCCAAGGCCGCCTATTTGTATGACGTCAATTCGGGCGCGGTGCTCTACGCCAAGAACCCCGACGCGAGATTCCCGCCGGCTTCGCTCGCCAAGATGATGACGACCGAGGTCGCCTTCGAGCTGATCGACCGCGGTCAGCTTCCGCTGAACAAGATGTGCACGGTGCGCCCGGAGACCTGGCAGAAATGGCACGGACCCCAGGCGGGATCGACGATGTTTCTTTCGCCCAACGAGCAGGTCAGCGTCGAAAACCTGCTCAAGGGCATCGTGACATTGTCCGGCAACGACGCGTCGGTTGTGCTCGCCGAATGCATTGCCGGGACCGAGCAATCCTTTACCGACCAGATGAACGCGCTGGCGAAGAAGCTCGGAATGAACAACAGCCACTTCGGGACCGCCAATGGCTGGCCCGACAATGGCGTGACCTACGTCACGGCGCGCGATCTCGCCACGCTGGCCAAGGCGACCATCCAGCACCATCCCAAGCTCTACAAGGAGTTCTACGGCCTGCCGAGCTTCACCTGGGGCAAGACCATGGGCTCGGGTAAGGACATCACCCAGGAGAACCGCAACCCGATCCTCGGTCACGTCCCCGGCGCAGACGGGCTCAAGACCGGGCACACGGATGAGGCGGGCTATGGCTTCACGGGCTCGGCGATCCAGAACGGACGGCGGCTGATCGAAGTGCTTGCCGGAATGTCGAGCTGGAACCAGCGCGTTCAGGAATCGACGCGGCTGATCGAATGGGGCTTCAACGCTTGGGCCGACAAGCCCTTGTTCAAGGCCGGAGCCAAGGTCGGGACTGCGAGCGTGCAGATGGGGAGCAGCAGCGAGGTTCCGCTGGTGGCCGCGAACGATCTCGCCGTCACAGTTCCCGCCGGGCTGTCGCTCACCAGGAAGCCGATGACGATGAAGATCCGCTACCAGGGTCCGCTGATGGCGCCGATCGCCAAGGGGCAGGAGGTCGCGCAGCTGGTGATCACAACGGGCGACACCGCGCCGCAGATCGTGCCGCTGGTCGCGGGCGACGACGTTGGCCGAGCGGGCTTCTTCGGCCGCATCTGGCTCGGCCTCAAGCAGATCCTCTAGTGGCGTGAGCCGCGGCAGGTTCATCACGCTCGAAGGCGGGGAGGGGGTCGGCAAGTCGACGCAGGCCAGGGCGCTGGCCGACGCGCTTCGCAGCCAGGGCCTCGACGTTCTCGTCACACGCGAACCAGGCGGAAGCGAAGGAGCCGAGCGGATTCGCGAGCTATTGCTGGAAGGACCCGCGGAGCGATGGGGAGCGCGGGCTGAAGTCCTGCTGTTCGCCGCCGCCCGCGCCGACCACGTGGAGAAAGCGATTCGTCCGGCTCTGGAAGGTGGCCGCTGGGTGATCTGCGACCGCTTCACCGACAGCTCGCTGGCCTATCAGGGCGGTGCTGGCGGCCTCGGGATCGAAACCGTGCGCGCAATCAATGTCGCCGCCGTCGGAGACCTGTTCCCCGACCGCACCTTCGTCCTCACGCTGGAGGAGGCAAGCGACCGTGCCCGCGCGCGGGATGGCGGTGCGAGCGATCGCATCGGCGGGCGCGAGGAGGACTTCCATCGCAGGGTGGACGCCGCCTTCCGGATCGTCGCAGCCGAAGAGCCCGAGCGGGTGAAGCTGATCGATGCATCCGGCTCTCCGCAGGAGGTGACGCATCGCCTGCTTGACGCCATCCAGGACCTCCTCCCGTGATCTTCGGGCAGGACAGGGCAGTCGCGCAATTCTCGGAAGCCTGGTCGAGCCGCAAGCTCCACCATGCCTGGCTGCTCGCGGGCCCGAGAGGGGTGGGAAAGGCGAGCTTCGCCAAAGCGGCGGCAAAGCGCGTGCTCGCCGATGCCGCGGGACCCGCTTTCGACCTGCCGGGAATCGAAACGCCCGGCGATCACCCCATGGTGAGGCTGGTGGAGGCCGGCAGCCACCCCGACATGCGCTGGCTGAGGCGCGAGCTGAACGAGAAGACGGGGAACCTCAACCGCAACATCAAAGTCGGCCAGGTCCGCGAACTGGGCGAGTTCATGTCGCTCAGCGCCGCGCTCTCGCCATGGCGGGTGGCGGCGATCGACACGGTTGACGACCTCGAACCCTCGGGCGCGAACGCGCTTCTCAAGATGCTGGAAGAGCCGCCGCCGAACACGCTCTTCTTCCTCGTCACCAATGCGCCGGGCCGGCTCCTGCCGACGATCCGATCGCGCTGCCGGATGCTGCATTTCGATGCACTCGACGATGACGCCATGACGTCGATCCTCGAAGCGAACTCGCCCGGGCTGAGCGCCGCCGAGCGCAAGCGGGTCGTCGACATGTCGTTCGGGTCCGCGGGGCGGGCGCTCGCATTTGCCGAGCTCGGATTGGCCAAGCTCGAAGCGGCCGCGATGACGATCCTGCGCGAAGGAGATCCGACCAATGCATGGCGGGCGGAGCTTGCGAACGAGCTGGGCAAGAAGGCGTCGGCAGACCGATACGCCGCGTTCCTTGACCTCGCGCCCTCGCTGATCGCGCGCGAGGCGCGGGGGTTGAGGGGCTCTTCGCTCGAGCGCGCGCTGGATGCTTATGGGAGGGCGCGCGAGCTTGCCGCAGTGGCGCCGCGCGTCTCGCTCGACCCCGCGGCGACCGTCTTCCAGATCGGCGGGATTCTCGCCGCCGTGCCCGAGCAGCGTTCCTTGAAGCGCTAGGGTCGGGCGGCTAGGGCGTCGCCATGGGCGAGCCCTTCTACATCACGACGGCCATCAGCTATCCCAACGGCCCGCCGCACATCGGCCACGCCTATGAAGCGATCGCGGCCGATGCGATCGCGCGCTTCCAGCGCAGCCGGGGTCGCGACGTGCGCTTCCAGACCGGGACCGACGAGCACGGGCTGAAAATGGCCCAGGCGGCGCGCGGCGAAGGTATCGAGCCGCGTGCGCTCGCAGACAAGATGTCGCGCCTTTTCCAGAACATGTGCGATGCTCTTAACGTTTCATACGATCGCTTCATCCGAACGTCGCAGCCCGACCATTATCGCGCCAGCCAGGCAATCTGGACTGCGATGGAGGAGAGGGGAGACCTCTACCTGGACCGCTACGAGGGTTGGTATTCGGTCCGCGACGAAGCCTATTACGAGGAAGAGGAGCTGGTCGAAGGCGAGGGCGGCGAGAAGCTGTCGCCGCAGGGAACGCCGGTAGAATGGACGGTCGAGGAGAGCTGGTTCTTCCGCCTGGCCAAGTACCAGCAGGCGCTGCTCGATCATTATGCGGCGCACCCGGAGTTCATCCGGCCGGAGAGCCGCCGCAACGAAGTGGTCCGCTTCGTCGAGGGCGGCCTCAAGGATCTCAGCATCTCGCGCACCAGCTTCGACTGGGGTGTGCCCGTGCCCGGCAGCGACAGTCACGTGATGTACGTGTGGCTCGACGCTCTCACCAACTACATCACCGGGCTGGGCTATCCCGACGATACGGAGCTGTGGCGCCGCTATTGGCCGGCGGACGTCCACGTGATCGGCAAGGACGTCGTCCGTTTCCACGCGGTCTATTGGCCGGCCTTCCTGATGAGCGCCGGGATCGCGCTTCCGAAGCAGGTGTACGGCCACGGGTTCCTGCTCAGCCGAGGCGAGAAGATGTCGAAAAGCGTCGGCAACGTCGTCGACCCGATGGTCCTCGCCGAGCGGTTCGGCGTCGACGCACTGCGCTATTTCCTGCTTCGCGAGGTGCCTTTCGGGCAGGACGGCAGCTACAGCGCCGAAGCGATCGTCAACCGTGCGAATGCCGAGCTCGCCAACAGCTTCGGCAATCTCGCGCAGCGTACATTGTCCATGATTTACAAGAATCTGGACGGCGTTCTTCCTGATCCCGGAAATGCCAAGGAGGACGAGGCGCTGCTCGCCGAGGTGGGCGAGGCGGCGAACGAGGAAGTGCCGGAAGCATTCGACCGCTTCGCGTTCTCGGTCGGCATTGAGGCCTGGCTGCGCGCCGTGTTCGCCTGCAATGCCTATGTCGACACCCAGGCGCCGTGGGCGCTTCGCAAGACCGATCCCGAGCGGATGGCCGCGGTGCTTGGCACGCTCGTGGTGGCTGTGCGCCAGCTGACTCAGGCGATCGCTCCGATCATTCCCGCGTCCGCCGACAGGCTCCTCACGCTGATTGATTCGGGCAAGGGGGGGACGCCGATTGCGCAGCCAACGCCGCTCTTCCCGCGGCTCGAGCTCGAAGAGGAGGAAGCGGCATGAGGCTGATCGACAGCCACTGCCACCTCAATTACGAAGGTCTGGTCGAGCGCCAGGCCGAAGTGCTTCAAAACGCCCGGCAACGCGGCGTTTCCGGCTTCCTCAACATCTCCACGCGGCAGCGCGAATGGGGCGACATCGTCGCCGTCGCCGAGCGCGAGCCGGATGTCTGGGCGAGCATCGGAGTCCATCCGCACGAGGCCGATGCGCATCCCGACCTCGGCGCCGCGGCACTGGTCGAGGGGACGGACCACCCGCGCGTGATCGCGATCGGCGAATGCGGCCTTGATTATTATTACGACAAATCCGACCGCGCGGCGCAGCGCGAGCGCTTCCAGGCGCACATCGACGCGGCGCGCGAAACGGGATTGCCGCTTGTCGTCCACACGCGCGACGCCGAGCAGGACACGGCGGAGATCCTCGAAACGGCGGTGAAGAGGGGGGGTATCACCGGCGTGCTCCATTGCTTCACCGGCTCCGCCGCGCTTGCGCGAAAGGGGCTCGATCTCGGCTTCTATGTGTCGCTCTCCGGAATCGTCACCTTCAAGAATGCCCAGGACCTGCAGGCGACGGCCAGATGGCTGCCGGCGGACCAGATGCTGGTCGAGACGGATTCTCCCTTCCTCGCGCCCGTCCCGCACCGCGGCCAGAAGTGCGAACCGGCCTTCGTCGCAGACACCGCCAGCTTCGTGGCCCAGTTGAGGGCAGAGGACCCTGAGGAGCTGGCAGAGGCGACCACGGCAAACTTCTTCAGGCTATTCAAGAAAGCCGCGTGAAAGTTCGGATTCTCGGCTGCGGAACTTCGACCGGCGTTCCGAAGATCGGCAACGAATGGGGCCAGTGCGACCCGCACGAGCCGCGCAACTATCGGCTGAGGACGTCGATCCTGGTCCAAAGCGCTGGCGAGCGGATGCTGGTCGATTGCGGCCCCGACCTTCGCCAGCAGCTGCTTACGGCCGATGTGAACAGGCTCGATGGAATAATCGTCACCCACGCGCACGGCGATCACTGCCACGGCATCGACGAACTCAGGCCTGTTTCGCAAGCCCTCGACCGGCCGGTTCCGCTCCACGCGCGCGCAGACGTGCTTCGAGAGCTTCAGGAGCGGTTCGGCTATGCGTTTGAGCAATCGGATTTCTACCGGCCGATCGTCGAGGCGCGAGAGCTTGGCGCCGATCTGCGCTTCGGCGACACGACCGTTCGGTTCGTGGATCAGCCGCACGGCGGTCCCACGTCGCTTGGCTTGTGCTTTGGCGAGTCGCACCGATCCGTCGGCTATGCCATCGATTTCAGCGATTTGACCGAGGAAATGGCCGCGCTTTACCGGGGTGTCGACGTGTGGATCGCCGATTGCCTGACCAGGCGCCCGCACCCGACCCATGCACATCTCGACGGCGTCCTCGGCTGGGCGAGGGACTTGGGGGTCGGCCAGCTCTATCTCGTTCACATGGGCAACGGCCTGGATTATCGAACGCTGGTGGCCGAGCTGCCCGACTGGGCCGCGCCGGCGTACGACGGGCTGGAGATCGAACTTCAATGACGGACCGCGCGGGCGATGCTGTCTATTATGCGATGGCCATCGTGCTTGTGCTGAGCTCGGTCATCGCAATGAAGCTGCCGCTCGGAAAAGCGCTCAAGATGGCGCTGGCCTGGGTGTTGATCTTCGGCGCGGCCTTTGCCGTCTTCGCCTTCAGGAGCGACTTCTCCGCTATCGGCGGCCGGCTGAAGGCGGAAGCGCTGGGCTCTGCGATCGTCGAGGGCGGCGAAGTGCGCATCCCGATCAGCGATGACGGCCATTTCTGGGCCGATGCCAAGGTGAATGGGCAATCCGCGCATTTCCTGATCGACAGCGGCGCTTCGACAACGACGATATCGAGAGCGCTGGCCCAGCAGGCGCGGGTGCCCGACAGCGGGCAGCAAATCGTGGTGGACACGGCCAACGGCCCGGCTCCGGCGACGGAGGCCTATGCCGACAGGCTCGATGTCGAATCGATCAGCCGAACAGACTTTCCCGTTGATATCAACGACCGCGACCAAACCAATGTTCTGGGGATGAATTTTCTTTCGTCGCTCAAGAGTTGGCGAGTCGAGGGCAATTATCTGGTGCTGAGCGAGTGATGACCAACGACCTGATGCTCGGTGGCGTCTACATCCTGATGGCGATCATGCTCGTGCTCGGCTCGCTGATGGCGAGGCGCGAGCCGCTGGCGAAGATGGTCACCACCGCGCTTACCTGGACCGTCATCTTCGCTGCAGGCTTCATCCTGTTCACGTTCCGCGACGACTTCGGCTATCTCGCTCAACGTCTCAAGGCCGAAGCGGTGGGCTCTCCCGTAAGCGAAGGACGCGAAACCCGCATCCCGATGGCGATCGACGGCCATTTCTGGGTCCACGCGCAGCTCAACGGGCGTGACGTCAAGTTCCTGGTCGACAGCGGAGCGACGATGACGACGATCGACCGGGATACCGCCAATGAGGCCGGGGTGCATGTTTCGCCCAAGGCCGACGAGTTTGTGCGCACGGGGAACGGCATCATCCGGGTCTCGAGCGGCAGGGCGGACGAGCTCCGCGTCGGCAGCATCGTCCGCCGCGACGTCGGGCTGCAGATAGCGGAGAACGACGATCTCAACGTGCTCGGGATGAATTATCTCTCGTCGCTGAGCCGGTGGGGCGTCGAAGGCCGCTGGCTGATCCTCGTGTCCTGATCTCTCTACTATTTTACATAATGCATATTATCATACTTGCAGATTGCACGAACGCGGGGGCCCCTCGTGCCGCTTGAGCGCCTGGTTGCGATCATGCGCCGGCTGCGCGATCCGGAGCGCGGCTGCGAATGGGATCGCGAGCAGACCTTCGCGACAATCGCCCCCTATACGATCGAGGAAGCCTACGAGGTCGCCGACGCGATCGCCCGCGATGACCTGGACGCGCTCGCCGACGAGCTCGGCGATCTCCAGCTCCAGGTCGTGTTCCATGCCCAAATGGCCGAGGAAGCCGGCGCGTTCAGCCTGGACGACGTGATCGGCCGCATCTGCGACAAGCTCGAGCGCCGCCACCCCCACATCTTCGGCGATGCGACACACAGCCCCGGCTGGGAGGAACTGAAGGCAGCCGAGCGCGAAAAATCGCCTGACAACAGTGCGTTGGCCGGCGTTGCGCTGGCGCTTCCGGCGCTCGAACGCGCCGCCAAGCTGCAGCGGCGCGCAGCGCGCGTCGGCTTCGACTGGCCCGACAAGTCCGGACCGCGCGCGAAGATCGACGAGGAGCTTGCGGAACTGGACGCCGAGACTGGCCACCAGCGAATGTTCGAGGAACTCGGCGACCTCCTTTTCGCCGTCGTCAACCTCTCACGTCATCTCAACATCGAACCCGAAGCCGCGCTCCGCGAAGCGAACTGCAAGTTCGAGCGGCGGTTCCGGGCGATCGAGAAGGCGCCCGGGTTCGCGCAGATGAGCCTCGACGAAAAGGAACAGCTGTGGGCCGCGGCCAAGAAGGCTCAGGACAGCTCCATCGCTTGAAACCGCGCCCAATTGTCGGGCGAAAGCCGCACCGACAGTTCGACCTGGTCCTGGTCGAGCCGCTGCTGGATCACCTCGCCGCGCGAATGAAGCCAGGCGATCTTGCCGCCCGCGCTTGCCGGGAGGCGGATCTGGTGGACCTGCTCCCCGCTCCTCAGGCGCTGGGACATCCGATCGCGGAGCACATCGAGTCCCTCGCCGGTAACGGCGGAAATCGGGACCACGTCTTCGCGCCGGCGGGCCTCCTCGCCGAGCCGCTGCTGGTCTTCGGCTGACAGCAGGTCAATCTTGTTCCACGCCTCGATCCGCGGCGGCGCGCCCTCCTCGGCAAGGCCCAGCGCCGCCAGCACATCCTCGACATCCTCGCGCTGCGCCTCGCGGTCGGGGTGCGCCATGTTACGGACGTGGACCAGCAGATCGGCCTCGCGGACCTCCTCGAGCGTCGCCCGGAACGCGGCGATCAACTCCGTCGGCAGGTCAGAAACGAAGCCGACCGTGTCGGACAGGATCACCTTGTCGAAGCCGGGCAACCTGATGTCGCGCATTGTCGGGTCGAGAGTCGCGAACAGCAGGTTCTCCGCGAACACAGCTTCGCCCGTCAGCCTGTTGAAAAGTGTGGATTTACCAGCGTTCGTATAGCCGACCAGCGCGACTACCGGCCAAGGCGCGCGCTGGCGCCGGCCGCGGTGCAGGCCGCGCGTCCTTTTGACCTGGTCGAGCTCGCGGCGAATCTTCGCCATCCGCTCGCGGATCATCCGCCGGTCCGCCTCGATCTGCGTCTCGCCAGGGCCGCCGAGGAAGCCGAAGCCGCCGCGCTGGCGCTCGAGGTGGGTCCAGCTTCTGACCAGGCGGCCGGCCTGGTAATCGAGATGCGCCAGCTCGACCTGAAGGCGTCCCTCGGCGGTCGCCGCCCGCTCGCCGAAAATCTCGAGGATCAGCCCCGTGCGGTCGATCACCTTCGTCCCGACCTCGTCCTCCAAATTCTTCTGCTGGATCGGGGTCAGCGCCGAATCCACGATCAGCAGGCCGGCGCCTTTGTCACGCGCCATGTCGGCGAGCTCCTCGGCCTGGCCCTTCCCGAGCAAGGTTGCAGGCCGAACCGTTCGAATCCGGAGCGGCCGCGCCGCGACGACGTCGATGCCGATTGCTTCCGCGAGCCCCTCCGCTTCCTCGACGCGGGCCTCGGCCGAGCGCCGCGAACCCTCGCGCGGAAGCTCCGGCACCGCGACGATCGCGCGCTCGCCGCGAGCGACGTCGATGGCACCATTGCCGTCGAACGCGTTCAGGAGGCTGTCCCTTGCTCTTCGCCGTCCTCGCCGCTTCCGAGCTTGAGCGGATGCGCCGCCTGCAACGTCGAGATCGCATGCTTGTAGACGAGTTGCACCTGCCCGCCGCGTTCGAGCAACAGGCTGAACTGGTCGAAGGAGGCGACCGCCCCCTGAAGCATCACGCCGTTGACAAGGAACAGGGTCATTGGCTCGCTTTCCCGCGCGGCCGCGGCAAGGAACACGTCCTGGAGCTGCGGCTTCGCCCCCTGAGCGGATGGCACCGTGGCAACAAGATGGGGCGGCGTTTCGGCCGGCATGATGGTCGAGATCGCATGCTTGTAGACGAGCTGCGACGTGCCCTCGCGCCTCAGCAGCAGCGAAAATGCGTCGAACCAGGTGATCACGCCCTGGAGCTTGACGCCTTTGACGAGGAAGATGGTGACGGGCAGCTTGGCGCGCCTGACGCTGTTCAGGAAATGGTCCTGGAGACTGAGCGACCGAGCTGCCATAGTCGCCGACCTCTACTCCTCGCCCTCCCGCTTCTCCCCGATTCCCAACGCCTTGAGCTTCCGGTGCAGGGCCGAACGTTCCATCCCGATGAACGATGCGGTGCGGGAGATGTTGCCCGAAAAGCGCCGGATCTGGATCTTCAGATATTCGCGTTCGAAGGATTCGCGTGCCTCGCGAAGCGGGCTTCCCATGATCGCCATGGCGGTCGCTGCGCCGCCCATGACATTGTGACTGTCGAGGATTTCCGATGGCAGCAGGTCGACCTCGATGCAGGCGACCCGGTCTCCCGGCGCGAGGATCAGCGTGCGCTCGATGATGTTCCGCAACTGCCGGACGTTGCCCGGCCAGTCGTGGGCCTGGAGCGCGGCCATCGCCTCTTCCGAGATTCGCGGCGGCGACATCCGTCGCTCGGCCGCGTAGCGGGCCAGGAAGTGGCTGACCAGCTCAGGGATGTCCTCGCGCCGCTCACGAAGCGGAGGCAGTTTCACCGGGACGACATTGAGCCGGTAGAACAAGTCCTCGCGAAAGCGGCCGTCGTTGATCTCTTCCTGGAGGTTGCGTGACGTCGCGGACAGGACCCGCACATCGACCTTGACCGGACGTTGCCCGCCTACCCGGTGATAGCTCTGGTCGGTGAGCACCCGCAGGATCTTGGCCTGGGTGGTCGGCGGCATGTCGGCGATCTCGTCGAGGAACAAGGTGCCGCCGTGGGCATGTTCGAGGAGACCGGGGCGCATTCTTCCCTCGGCCTCGCTCCCGAATAGCTCCTCCTCGACGCGCTCGGGACTCATCATCGCCGCCGAAAGGACGATGAACGGCGCCTTCGCCCGCGGGCTCCACTGGTGGATCATGCGCGCGGCGATTTCCTTGCCGACGCCAGGCGGTCCCGAGATCAGCACTCGGCTGCCGGTCGGAGCGACTCGCTTCAGGGTCGCGCGGACGGTGTTGATCGCGACCGAGCTTCCGTGGAGCTGGTCTTCCTGGCCCGTTTGGCGGCGGAGCGTCTCGTTCTCGCGGCGCAGGCGGTCGGTCTCGGTCGCGCGGTCCACGAGGTAGAGCAGCCGCTCCGCTTCGAACGGCTTTTCGATGAAGTCGATCGCCCCTTCCCTCACTGCGGCGACCGCGGTGTCGAGATTGCCGTGGCCGGAGATCATCAACACCGGAATCGTCGAATCGCGCTGCTTGATCTCCTGCAGCAGCTGGAGCCCGTCGAGCTTCGAGCCCTGCAGCCACACATCGAGAAGCACCATCGAGGGCCTTCGATCCTCGATCGCGTCGAGCGTCTGGGTGCTGTCCGCGGCGGTGCGCACCGCATAGCCCTCATCCTCGAGCACGCCGCTGACCAGCTCGCGAATGTCGGCCTCGTCGTCCACCACCAGCACTTCAAGCGCCATCAGGCATCCTCATCCTCGTCATCCTGTTCTTGTTTGGGCCGCGAAGCCTCGTCGCTCCCGAGCGCTTCGAGCTTCGCGGCGTCGAAGGAAATGCGGACGTGCGTTCCGCCGCCGGGGCGGTCGAGGAAGGCGATCTCGCCCATATGTTCCTCGACGATCTTCTTGACGATCGCGAGGCCAAGTCCCGTGCCGCGGACCCGGGTCGTCATATAGGGTTCGGTCAGCCGCTCGCGGTCCTCGGGAAGGCCCACGCCGGTGTCGAGCACGTCGATGACGAGCAGCCCGTTCTGCTCATGCACCTTCAGGTCGACGCGATCGCCGGCGAGGCTGTGCTCCCCGCGATTACGTCTGCTTTCAATGGCTTCCACGGCATTCTTTACGACATTGGTCAGCGCTTGCGCGAGCTGGCGCCGGTCGCAGACCATCGGAAAATCGCCGGTTGGGGGTTCGAGCGTGAAGGTGATCGCCGGATGCGCGACCTCGTGCAGGAACAGCGCCTGGCGGGCGATCTCGTGGACATTCTCCTGCCGGAACACGGGCTTGGGCATGCGCGCGAAATTGGAGAATTCGTCGACCATTCGACGGAGGTCGCCGACCTGGCGGACGATCGTGCCGGTGAGGCGCTCGAACGTCTCCTTGTCGGACACGATCTCTTCGCCGAACCGGCGCTGCAGCCGCTCGGCGGCGAGCTGGATCGGGGTCAGCGGGTTCTTGATCTCGTGGGCGATCCGCCGGGCGATGTCGGACCAGGCGGCGCGGCGCTGGTCGGTCAGCTGGTCGGTGATATCGTCGAAGGTGAGCACCGACCCGTCCTGGTAGCGCACGCGCTTGACCGCGAGGGTTCGCTGGACGCCCTCGGCGGCGATCAGCACGTTAGCCTCGGACTGCTGCCCGCGCATGAACTCTTCGAGCTCGGGTGAAACGGTGCTGAGCGCCTTGCCCTCGATGCCCTCGCCATGCTCGAGAAGCGTCTCGGCCGAGCGATTGAGCAGCAGGATGTGGTGGCGGGCATCCAGCGCGATCACGCCCGCGGTGACGCTCGACAGCACCGCCTCGATAAAGGCGCGGCGCGTCTCGATCTGCGTGTTCGCGGTCTTGAGCTCCGTCGTCTGCTCCTCGAGCCGCTCGGTCATCTGGTTGAAGGCGGTGGCGAGCGTCTGGACCTCGTCGTCGCTGCTCGATACCGGAACGCGCGCCGAAAAATCGCCGGCCTCGATACGGCCTGCGGCATTGACCAGCTCACCCACAGGCCTGACGAGCCGATCCGCGAGCTTGAGCGCGGTGAGGATCGACAGAGCGACGATGATGAGCGAACCGAGGAGCAAGGCGGCGTTGAAGCGCAGCTGATTAATCCGCGATCGCTTCAGGAGGGCGTGATAGTCATTGACCACGTCGTGCGCGCGGCTTGTCTGGACCGCGATTTCGGGGTCCACTTTTCGGGCGACGTACAAGTAGAAATCGTCGCCGTAGTTCAGCTTCGTCAATACCGCGATGCGGCCGGGTGTTCGCGCATCTACATAGTTATCTTGGGGAGAAGCGGCCAAAGCTGCACTCGCGGCGTGCAGGCGGTCGGAATTGATCATCCCGACATAGCCATTTGCCAAACTGAATGTCTGGACGTCCCGACCCGGAGCGATTCTCACGATCGCGCCTTCGTTCAGCGACCGGTAAAAGGTCTGAGCTGCCAAGGCCACGCCGACTTGTGGATCGTCGATTGGCACTTTCGCGAGGCCATCGGACATGTTTGTGGCCATTGTGACCGCTTGGGATCCGACTTGCCCAAGCTCGTAACGGTAGACGCCTTGAGCGACCTCAACGGTATTCTCGAGCATGTTTCGCGCGCGATTGGAGAACCAGAACTCGAGCCCGCTCTGGAACAGCACGGAAGCAAAAATTGCGACGAGAACCGTGGGGACTGCTGCAATCGCAGTGAACAGTGCGACCAGCCGGACGTGCAGACGTCCGCTTCCGAGCCCTCCCCTCTCTGCTCGCTGAACTGCGACCTTACGTGCGTAAAGAGCCATCAGCGCAATCGCCGGCAGCAGGATCGCGATCAGCAGAAGTGCAATGACGGGCGCCCTGAGCGTGGTGCCGGGCTCGGCGCTCCGGCTAAGAGTCCAAGCGCTGAGCGCCAGCATGCCGAGAAGCACCAGCCCGAGCAGCGCCATCAGCCGGTCGTAGAACCGACCGCTCGCGCGCTCGCGCTGGAGCCAGTTGTCCCGTTTGAGTGTCACCGCCGAGTCGGCTGCACGCGCATCCATTCGGCGCGCCACTAGCACGACCGTTGCAGAATCAACACAGTTGAGTTGGTGCTATTCCGCTCACGCCGCCGAGCGGGCGAGCCACGGCGAATAGAATTCCTGCAACATCCGAACCACGACCGCGGGATCGTCTTGCTGGTTCACGCGGTTCCTCAATTCGGCGGAGCCGGGGAGCCCCTTCGTGTACCAGCCGACATGCTTGCGGGCGAGGTTCACGCCGGTCTGCGTGCCGTACAGGCTCAGCATCTCGTCATATTGCCGGAGCATGGTCGCGAGCTGCTCGTCGAGACTCGGATCGGGGCGATGCCCTCCCCCGCAAAGGTCGCTCATCGCCTGCGCCACGAACCACGGCTTGCCGTAGGAGCCGCGGCCGATCATCACGCCGTCGGCGCCCGACTGGTGGAGCGCCTCCCGCGCGTCATCGATCGAGTTGATGTCGCCGTTGACGATCACCGGGATTGAGACGGCGTCCTTCACCCGGCGCACGAACCTCCAGTCGGCGGTGCCCTTGTAGAGCTGGCAACGCGTGCGGCCGTGGATGGTGATCATCTTGACGCCCAGATCCTCGGCGATGCGCGCGAGCTCGGGCGCGTTGAGGCTGTCGTGGTCCCAGCCCATGCGCGTCTTCAGCGTGACGGGGACCTGCACCGCCTTGACCGTCGCTTCGATGATCGCGGCGGCGCCCTTGAGGTCGCGCATCAGCGCCGACCCGGCCCAGCCGTTCACGACCTTCCTCACGGGGCAGCCCATGTTGATGTCGATGATCGCCGCGCCGCGCTGCTCGTTGAGCTTCGCCGCCTCGGCCATCACCTGCGGCTCGCACCCGGCAAGCTGCATCGACACCGGCTCCTCGCACGGGTCCCAAAGGCTTTTCTGAAGCGATTGGCGGGTTTCGCGGATCATCGCCTGGCTGGCGATCATCTCGCTCACCGTCAGCCCCGCGCCGAAGCGCTTCACCGCCCGCCGGAACGGCAGGTCGGTGACGGCCGTCATCGGCGCCAGGATGACCGGCGACGCGACCTCGATCGGGCCGATCCTGATGGGCGTGAGCCTGCTCATGGGAAGGCGGGAGATAAGGGAAGAGCCCTTGGCGGACAAGGACAGCGGTCCTAGAGGCCCGGCTCGTGAGCACCACCGCCCTCATCGTCGCCGCCGGGAAAGGCGAACGGGCCGGCGGCGGAGTGCCCAAGCAATATCGCCTTCTCGGCGGAAAGCCGGTGCTGCGCTGGGCGGTCGAGTCGCTGGTCCGCCATCCCGCCGTCCAATCCGCGCGCGTGGTGGTCGGCAAGGGACAGGAAGAGCAGGCCAGAGCCGCACTTAGCGGTCTGGACGTCGGCGAGCTGATCGAGGGCGGCGCCGAGCGTTCGGACTCCGTGCGCGCCGGCCTTGCGGCGATCGATGGCGATGCGGTGCTGGTCCACGATGCCGCGCGCCCCTTCTGCCCGGCGGAAGTCATCGACCGCCTGATCGCCAGCCTCGAATTCTACGAGGGCGCCGCGCCGGTCCTGCCGGTCGGCGACACGCTCGCGCGCATCGGCGAGACGCTGGAGGGACCGGTCGACCGCTCCGGCCTTGTCCGCGTCCAGACCCCACAGGCCTTCCGTCTCGATGCGCTCCAGTCGGCGTACGAGCGTTGGTCCGGCCCCTCCCCCACCGACGAAACGACGGTCCTCGGCGCCGCCGGGATGAAGGTCGCTGCGATCGAGGGCGATCCGGCGCTCGACAAGCTCACCCGTCCCGCGGATTTCGACCGCGCCGAACAATGGCTCGCCGGCGCGCTCCGTCCGTCGACCGGCATGGGTTTCGACGTCCACGCCTTCGCCGGAGAGGGCCCGCTCATGCTCGGCGGCATCGAGGTGCCGCACGACCGCGGCCTCGCCGGCCACAGCGACGCGGACGTCGTGCTTCACGCGATCACGGACGCGTTGCTCGGCGCGGCGGGCCTCGGCGACATCGGCGAGCATTTCCCGCCGTCGGACGCCCGCTGGAAAGGCGCGGCTTCGTCCCTATTTCTCTCCCATGCCGTCAAACTGCTGCACGCGCGCGGAGCGATCGTCGACCATGTCGATTGTACCATCGTCGCGGAGGCGCCGAAGATCGGTCCTCACCGCGACGCGATGCGTGCCCGCATTGCCGATATCGCGGAATTGAGAATCGAACAGGTGAGCATCAAGGCGACCACGACGGAAGGGCTCGGCTTCGCCGGCCGGCGCGAGGGAATTGCCGCCCAGGCGGTCGCGACCATTCGAACGGGGTATGTGCGTTGAGCGAGTTCCTCCTTCCTGATGCGTTGGTCAAAAAGGCGCGCGAGGTCGTCGACGCGAACCGGTCGGCCGGCCGCCGACTGGCGATCGCCGAAAGCTGCACCGGCGGGCTGGTCAGCGCGGCGCTGACGGAAATCCCCGGATCGTCGGACGTGTTCGAAGCGGGCTACGTCACCTACTCGAACGCCGCCAAGATCAGTGAGCTCAAAGTGTCCGAAGAGGTGGTCGATACGTTCGGCGCGGTCAGCGTCGCGACGGCGTGGGCGATGGCGCGCGGTGCTCTCGCTGCTTCCGACGCCGACGTCGCCGTCGCGATCACCGGGATCGCGGGTCCCGGCGGCGGCACCCAGTCGAAGCCCGTCGGAACCGTCGTCTTCGCCCGCGCCGAACGCGATGCCGACCCGGCGAAGATCGTCGCCGACCAGAAATTCTTCGATGAAAAGACGCGTTCGGGCGTCCGCCTTCAGGCGGCGCTCTGTGCGCTCGACTTGCTGATGCCGTAAAGCGCCGCGGCGCGCTGCTCGAATGCGCTCGTCATGCGCCGCAAAGCCCGGTCGAACATCGCGCCGGCGAGGCTCTCGAACAGCCGCGAGCGGAAAGCGAAATCGACCGAGAAATGGAGGTTGGTGCCGCCATCGGACGCCCGCTCGAACGACCATTCATTGTGGAGATATTTGAGCGGTCCTTCGACATAATCGACGCAGATCCTGTGCGGGCGATCCTTGACCACCCTGCTGGTGAAGCGCTCCTTGAACGCGTTGAAGCCGACCACCAGGTCCGCGACCGTCTCTTTTTCGCTGGATGAGCGCACCCGCACCGCCACCACCCAGGGCAGGAATTCGTCATAGTCCTGGACGTCGGCCACGAGGTCGAACAGCTGCTCGGGCGTATAGGGTAAGTGCCTGGTTTCGCTGTGCCGCGGCATCAATCCTCCCTGCGAGCGCAGCTCGTGGGGACGGAGGGGACTCTCCACCACTCAGCTGCGCTGAGCGGTTCCCCTCCCCGTCGCTTCGCGACAGGGAGGAAGTTCACGAGGCCGAACGCTCCAGCTGCGCCATCCGTGCGTCCTGCATCTTCTTGAAATCGTCGCCCGCGTGATAGCTCGAACGGGTCAAAGGCGAGGCCGCGACGAGCAGGAAGCCCTTGGCCCGGGCAATCGCCGCATAAGCTTCGAACGCCTTGGGCGTGACGAACTCCTCGACCTTCGCGTGACGCGGAGTCGGTTGGAGATATTGGCCCATGGTCAGGAAATCGACGCCGGCCGAGCGCATGTCGTCCATCACCTGGTGCACTTCCAGCCGCTCTTCGCCGAGCCCGACCATCAACCCCGACTTGGTGAAGATGTGCGGCGCCTTGCGCTTCACGCTCTCGAGAAGGCGCAGCGACGCATAATAACGCGCTCCGGGGCGGATCGTCGGATAGAGACGCGGCACGGTCTCAAGATTGTGGTTGTAGACATCGGGGCCGGCCTCGACGATCGCGTCGACCGCCGCCTCGTTCTTGTTGCGGAAATCCGGAGTCAGGATCTCGATCGTCGTCCGCGGCGTGTTGCGGCGAAGCGCCTCGATCACCTTCACGAACTGCGACGCCCCGCCGTCGGCCAGATCGTCGCGGTCGACCGAGGTCACGACGATATGCTCAAGGCCCAGTTCGGCGGCGGCCGTCGCGACATGCTCCGGCTCCAGCGGGTCCACGGGGCGCGGCATTCCGGTCTTCACGTTGCAAAATGCGCAGGCCCGCGTGCATGTGTCGCCGAGGATCATCACCGTCGCGTGCTTCTTGGTCCAGCACTCACCGATGTTCGGGCAGGCCGCTTCCTCGCACACGGTCGCGAGATTGAGCTCGCGCATCAGCCGCCGCGTCGCGTGATAACCTTCGCTGACCGGCGCCTTGACCCGGATCCAGTCGGGCTTGCGTTGCTTGGGGACTGCGGCCGGAGCGTTCATGGCGCGGGAGATAGCGACTGCTACCGGCGCTTGCCACCCCTCCCCAAATCTCGCTAGCGGCGGGCCATGCCTTACCTCAACCAACTGATCGAAGGTTACCACCGCTTCCGGGAGAACAACTGGGGGCATGAACGCGAACGCTGGGCGGAGCTCGCCGAAGCGCAGAACCCCCAGGTGATGATCCTCGCCTGCGCGGACAGCCGAAGCGATCCCGCGCAAATCTTCGACAGCCGGCCCGGCGAAATGTTCGTCGCGCGCAACATCGCCGCCCTCGCCCCGCCCTATGAGACGAGCGCCGGATTCCACGGCGTATCGGCCGCGCTGGAGTTCGCGGTCACGCAGCTCGAAGTCGGCGAAATCCTCGTGATGGGCCATGGCATGTGCGGCGGCTGTGCCGCAGCCCTCACCGGCAGCTTCGACGATGTCCCGCCGGGAGAGGGCCATTTCATCGGTGACTGGGTGCGCATGCTCCAGGACGCGCGCGACCAGGTGAGAGCTCGGCACAGCGAGCTGGACCGCGCGGCATTTCTCGACATGGAACATGAAGCGGTGAAGGTCAGCCTCGCGAACCTGCGCACCTTTCCATGGATTGCGCAGCGCGAGCACGCCGGAACCCTGAAACTTCACGGCGGCCACTTCTCGATATCGGAAGGGCGCCTTTACTTATTAGACGAGGCGGAAGAAACCTTCCGCCCCGTCTAAGGAATACAGTTTAACACCTTACGCTATAATTATAATGCGGCTGGCCGTACTGGTCGACGTAATAACAATAGCCGCGGGTGTCGCGATAATATTGCCGTCCGCCGACGACCGCTCCGATGACTCCGCCCAGCACTGCGCCTGCGACGGCTCCGGCACCCGTGCCGATTCCCGGCAGGACCGATCCGGCGACCGCGCCGGCGCCCGCGCCGATGGCCGCTCCGGTGGCTTCGCTTGCGATCATGTGGTCGGTGGCGGGATTGGTTGCGCAGCCGCCAAGCGCAAGACTGCTCACGGCAGCGGCTGAGATAAGGAGACGTTTCATCCGATTGTCCTCCAGGTCATTCCCCGCCCCTCAGCAGTTTCAGTGCATTCGCGGCAGTTTCGTTCCCGGGAGCCCTGCAGGCGGTCCATGAACCGTGTCGAAAACGGAATGGAACGGAACTCCTGAAACAGACGCAGATCGACGAGGCGGAAGCATCCTCCCGCCTCGCCTGACCGGCTTGCTCAAGAAACAGGTGCGGCTTTCGCCGCGCGACTAGCAACGAATGTCGTAGCTGTAGTGCGGCTGCCCGTACTGGTCGACGTAATAGCAATAACCGCGGGTATCGCGATAATATTGACGGCCGTGCACGGTCGCGCCGAGAACGCCGCCTAGGATCGCGCCGGCGACTGCGCCGGTGCCCGGCCGGATCCCCGGCAGGACGGCGCCGGCGATCGCGCCGGTGGCTGCGCCGATGGCGGCGCCGCCGACGACATTGCCGGCCTGCGGATTGCCGTAATAGCCGTTATTGTAGCCGTTGTAGTAACCGTTCCCATAGTACGGCGACCCATAGCCGTATGGGCTATAGCCGTACTGGTCCGGGTAGGTGGCGCAGCCAGCCACCGACAAACCAGCGGCGGCGAGGGCTGCTGCAAGAGCGAATTTCCTCATCTTCTTATCCCTTCCGTTACGCGCCCACTCATTGCGGCATTAGCGGTTCAGCCGCCGTTTCGTTCCAGCTACGGGGATTTACGTTCCATGTACGAAACGTCCGTCTGCGCCGAGGTGTGGCGATTCCGTGATGCGGCGCTACAGGGCAGCAAAGAGAGACTCGAACGATGCGCGAACGCCAAGCAGAGCAGGAAGCCAATATCGCCCTGCTGATCGATGCCGATAACGCCAGCCCCGATCATCTCGACGAAGTGCTGCTGGTGCTTGGCGAACTCGGAACGATCAACATCCGCCGCGCCTACGGCAATTGGGCGAAGGCTAGCCTCAAGGGTTGGGGCCAGCTCACCGGTCTCCACTCGATCATCCCGATGCAGCAGTTCGACGTGGTCAAGGGCAAGAGCGCGACCGACATGCGCATGACCATCGATGCCATGGACCTCCTCTACCGCGGCAATGTCGACGGATTCGGGATCATGTCGTCGGACAGCGACTTCCTGCCCCTCGCCCAGCGCATCCGCGAGGACGGCCTTCCGGTCTACGGCTTCGGAACGGCGAAGACTCCCCTCTCCTTCCAGCAGGCGTGCACGCGCTTCTTCGACGTCGGCGCGCTCGTGCTCAACGACGAGGAGCAGCTCGAGCAGCCGACCGCGGGCAAGGGCCAGCGTCCGGTCGACACCGAGCTGCTCCAGGTGCTCGGCTCGGCCTACAAGGCGTCGAAGCGCGACGAGGAGGGATTCGCGCCTCTGTCGGAGCTCGGCCAGCGCGCCAAAGCGGTATCGAGCTTCGCCGCGCGCAACTATGGCTACACGCGTCTTTCCGACCTCATCAAGGCGGTGCCCAATTTCGAGGTCAAGACGGGCGAGGACGGAGGCCTCCTCGTCAAGCGCCTCCGCTGAATCCGCGGGGACTGTGGGTGGATCATCCACAGGATTTTCTCCGCGCCGCCGATTCGCCGGCTGTTGTCCAAGCGACACAGGCCGATAGGAAAGGCGCCCGACCGGAACCCGCACGCTGCTGGCCGGTTGAGGGGGCTAAGCTGGAATCTACTTCGGCAGGGGCAATCGTGACCGCACAATATCCCGAGCTGTTTCTCGAGACGGCGCTTGACGCCCTCTCGAGCGCGCCGGACTGGCGGGCGGTTCTCGATGAGTTGCCGGTGCCTATCTATACGACCGACCCCGAGGGTGCGGTAACCTACTGGAACCGGGCCTGCATCGCGCTCGCGGGACGCGTGCCGCAGCTGGGCCAGGACAGGTGGTGCGTCAGCTGGCAAATCTACACGACCGATGGCGACCGCATACCGCACGATCAATGTCCGATGGCCGAAGCGATTCGGCAGCGGCAGGAGGTCCGTGACAAGGTCGCGATCGCGCTTCGGCCCGATGGCTCGCGGGTGGCGTTCCGTCCCTATCCGACGCCCTTGTTCGATGCGGAAGGAAAGTTCACCGGCGCGGTCAACATGCTGGTCGATGTCAGCGACGAGCAGGTCGAAGCCTTGAACGCCCAGGCCGAAAAGTGCCGCCGCCTCGCCGGCGCCACCTATAATCGCGAAATGTCGCAAATTCTCGCGGACATGGCCGAAGGTTACCAGCGCGCCGCGGTCGGTCTTTCGAGGAAGCCCGCCTAGCCTTTTCCCGAAGCGCGTTTGCGGGGCTTGATCGTGATGCCTTCCTGGCGGGTCGCGGCGATCAGGATCCCCTCTTTCTCGAAGTCGGCCAGGATCTGCCGGGTCATCCGGTCCTTGATGTGGCGGATGCCGTGATCGGGTCCGAGGAAGCGGACCGTCATCTCCAGCCAGTCCTCGGTGACTCGCCAGAAGACCTTGGGATCGATCTCGCCGGCGTCGATTCCGAACCGCTCCTCGAGCCGTTTGATCTCTTCCTTGCCCAGGACCTTGGCGGTCTTCGCCTGCTCGTTCGCCGCCTTCAACATGATCCGCTCGGCGTTCTGGAAGTGCTGGTGGAAGTGCACCGGAAAGCTCATCTCGTCCCACAGATAGGCGAACTCGTGGGTGTAGTTGTACACCGGGCAATCGAACACCTTGTCGTTGGTGACGGTGACGATCCGGCCGGTGAACTGGCGGCTGTAGACCCACGAATCCTTGTCGTCCTTCTCCCTCGGCGATTGCCCCATCTCCATGATCCGGGTCTGCATGAAGGTGAGGCCGATGACATCGCCGCGCACGCCGCCCATCAATATCCTGTCGCCGACATTGAAGGTCTTGCCTCGGAGGATCACGAAATAGCCGGCGACCGCGGTGATCACCCGCTGCAGCGCGAAGGCGACGCCGGCACCGATCAGGCCGAGCACGCCCGCCAGCCGCGCCGGGCTGTCGAACCAGATCGACATGACGCCCAGGATCAGGATCGCGGCGACGACCAGGCTGACGCCCTGCTTGGCCCAGAACTGGAACCGAGTCCCCGATTGGCTGCCGATGAACAGCTTGAGGATCTGGCGCAGCACCCACGCGATCACCCAGGCAATCGCGATGAAGGCGATCGTCAGCAGCAGCTTGTGCCAATTGTGCTGCGTGGCGCCGATCATGGTGACGCCGAAAATCTTGAGGCCCTGCACCTGCCCATGGGCAGCAACTGGGACGGCGCCCGCGCTGTTCGCCAACGCGCTTGATGGGTCCTGCATCACCCGCTTAACCTGACGTGCGTCGTGATGGTTCCGTTACGAATGTGCGGCCGGGAACGTCCGACGGCGCCGCCCGTTCGCTCGAGCGAAGGAGAGCGATATGGAAAACCGCCGCACCGAAACCGCGCGCGACACCGACGACAGCGACATCATCGACCGCGACGCCGCCGAATTCGAGCCGAGCCAGGGCGGAAGCTCAGGTGGCAACCTGCAGGAAGACATCGCCACCCAGGCCGAGCTCGAGCGCGTCCGCGACCCCGAAGCGCATGAAGGCGTCGACAAGCAGGACGACATCGATCACCAGCAGCGCTATCCGGCGCGTCACCCGGCGGACAAGTCGGCCGGAGGCAGCGGCTCAGAGTAGTTCGAGCTGGACCGTGACTTCGTCGCCCGCGGCGAATCCCGCGCTGCAGCGGACCTCTTTCTTCACGGGCAGGAAATAGCCGCCGCTCTTCATCGGGAAGACCGAAGTGCGCCAGCTGACGTCGCCGATCCGCGCCTCGACCCGAGCCGATTTGAACCCGCGCATGCTCGCCAGGCAGTGCGCGCGGATCTCGTCCGATTGCTCCTCCGGAACCGTGATGAAATGCCAGCTCCCGCCCTCTCCGGTCCACAGCGACAGCGGAGCGGAGACGATGATCATCTGGTACAGCTACCGCGTCAGCTTCCGATACGTCATCCGATGCGGCCGCGTGGCCTCTTCGCCCAGGCGCCGCACCTTGTCCTCCTCATAGGCTTCGAAATTGCCTTCGAACCACACGACCTGGCTGTCCCCCTCGAACGCCAGGATGTGGGTCGCGAGGCGGTCGAGGAAGAAGCGGTCGTGGCTGATGACCACGGCGCAGCCCGCGAAATTCTCCAGAGCATCCTCGAGCGCGCGCAGGGTTTCGACGTCGAGATCGTTGGTCGGCTCGTCGAGCAGCAGGACGTTGCCGCCTTCCTTCAGCATCTTGGCGAGATGGACCCGGTTGCGCTCGCCGCCGGAGAGCTGGCCGACCTTCTTCTGCTGGTCGGGACCGCGGAAATTGAAGGCGCCGACATAGGCGCGGGTACCGAACTCGTGCTTGCCGACCTTGAAAATGTCGAGCCCGTCGGAGATTTCCTCCCACACGTTCTTCTTCGGATCGAGCGCATCGCGGCTCTGATCGACATAGCCGAGGTGCACCGTCGGCCCGATGTCGATCTGCCCCGCGTCGGGCTTGTCCTGACCGGTGATCAGTTTGAACAGCGTCGTCTTGCCGGCGCCGTTGGGACCGATGACTCCGACAATCCCGCCCGGCGGAAGGCTGAAGCTCAAATCGTCGAACAGCAGCTTGTCACCGTAGGATTTGCTGAGCCCCTTGGCCTCGATCACCTTGCCGCCCAGGCGCTCGGGCACCTGGATCAGGATTTCGCCCTTGGTGGGCGTGCGGTTCTCCTGGGCATCGACGAGCTGGTCGAAGGCCTTGATGCGCGCCTTGGACTTGGCCTGCCGCGCCTTGGGCGAACGGCGGATCCACTCGAGCTCGTCGGCGATCGCCTTCTGCCGCCCGGCCTCTTCGCGCTCCTCCTGCTCGAGGCGTTTCGCCTTCTTTTCCAGGTAGGTGGAGTAATTTCCTTCGTAGACGTAATAACGGCCGCGATCGAGCTCGAGGATCCAGTTCACGACATTGTCGAGGAAATAGCGGTCGTGGGTGACGAGGATGACGTTGCCCGGATAATCGATCAGGTGCCTCTCCAGCCACTGCACGCTTTCCGCGTCGAGATGGTTGGTCGGTTCATCGAGCAGCAGGATGTCCGGTTTTTCGAGCAGCAGGCGGGTAAGCGCGACCCGCCGCTTCTCGCCGCCCGAGAGATTGGCGACAGCACTGTCGCCCGGCGGGCACCGAAGCGCGTCCATCGCGATCTCGAGCTGGTTGTCGAGGGTCCATCCGTCGACCGCGTCGATCTTCTCCTGGAGCTCGCCCATTTCGGCCATCAGCGCGTCGAAATCGTCGCCGGGATCGGCCATTTGCGCGGAGATGGCGTTGAAACGGTCCAGCATGTCGGCGACCGGGCGCACCCCCTCCATGACGTTCTCGCGGACGGTCTTCGTCGGATCGAGCTGCGGTTCCTGCTCGAGATAGCCGACCCGGATATTCTCGCCGGCCCAGGCCTCGCCGGTGAATTCCTTGTCGCGGCCGGCCATGATTTTCATCAGGGTCGACTTGCCCGAGCCGTTCGGCCCGACGATGCCGATCTTGGCGTCGCGGTAGAATTGCAGGTGGATGTTGTTGAGGATGGGCTTCTGGCCCGGGAAGGCCTTCGAAAGGCCCTTCATCACATAGCTGTACTGGGCGGCCATTATGGCGCTCGTGTCCTTCGGAATTGGGGAGTTGCGCCGCCAGTTAGTGGAGCGCGGCCGCTTTTTCTAGTCGCGGCCGACCATCGCCTCCGCTCCGGCGAACCGGTAGTCGCGATACTCGTCGCGCAAATCTTTCTTGCTGAGCTTGCCCGTGGCGGTGTGCGGGAGCGCTTCGACGAACTCGATCGCGTCCGGAAGCCACCATTTGGCGATACGGTCGGCTAGATGCGTGCGGATGTCGCTCTCGCACACGCCGCTGCCGGTCGAGCGCACAACAAGCAGCAGCGGCCGCTCGTCCCATTTCGGGTGCGGGATCCCGATTGCAGCGGCTTCGGCAACGCCTGGGCAGCCAACCGCGGCATTCTCGAGCTCGATCGAGCTGATCCACTCCCCGCCCGACTTGATCACGTCCTTGGCCCGGTCGGTGATCTGGAGCGTCCCATCGGGGTGAATGATCCCGACGTCGCCGGTATCGAACCACTGCTCGTTATCGGCCGGTCGCGCGCGGAGCGGCCGACCCGCCGACGAGGATCCGTTCGAGCGGTCCAAATGCGGCGCCGGTGCGCTCGACATGCTCGATCATGCCGAGCCACACGGTCGGAACGCCCGCGGAATGGGTGACCCCCTCGGCCCGGAAGGACTCGCAGACCTCGTCCGGCTCGTAGGAAGCAGCGAAAACCAGCTTGCAGCCGACCAGCGCAGCCGACCAGGGAAGCGCCCATCCATTGGCGTGGAATAGCGGCACAATCGGGAACACGGCCGATCGCGCCGACAGCGCGAACATGTCCGGCGCGGCCTGGGTCATTGCGTGAAGGACGTTCGACCGATGCTCGTAGGCGACACCCTTGGGTTTGCCCGTGGTGCCCGACGTATAGCTGAGGTTGCACAGCTCGCGCTCGTCGCCGGTGACCCATTCGAAATCGTCGCTTTCGCTCGCCGTCCAGTGGGCGAACTCATCGTCGAAGCAGATGTAATGCTCGATGGTCGGCCAGTCTGGTTTCAGCCGTTCGACCAGCGGGGCGAACTGTCGGTCATAGAGCAGCACCCGATCTTCGGCGTCGTTGCCGATGAAGATCAGCTGGTCGTCGAACAACCGCGGGTTCAGCGTGTGCAGAATGCCGCCCATACCCGGAACGCCGTACCAGCAGGCGAGATGGTGAGCGTGGTTCATCGCCAGCGTTCCCACGCGATCCGAAGACTGGATACCGAGCCGCTGGAGCGCTCGGGCGACGCGGCGCGCGGTGGCTGCGATCCCGCTCCAAT
This sequence comes from Sphingomicrobium sp., assembly GCA_035606455.1. Taxonomy (GTDB): domain Bacteria; phylum Pseudomonadota; class Alphaproteobacteria; order Sphingomonadales; family Sphingomonadaceae; genus Sphingomicrobium. The sequence continues at coordinate 26,108 of DATNFJ010000011.1, read as the reverse complement.
CGGTTCGCGCCACCTGTCCGCCTGCCCAGCGGCTGACGATTTCTGCGCTTCCATGCTCGCGCTCGGCATGGTCGATCAGCCGAGTAACCCGCAGCGGCCAGTCCTGCATTGCGCCGAGTCCACCCACCAGCGCCTCCCCCAACGACAGACGCATCATGCCGCAAATCGACTGCAGTCTCTAGAAGGGCAGCTTGAACCCCGGCGGAAGCGGCAGTGTGGTCTGCATCTTCTGCATTTCCTGCGCCGCAGCCGCGTCGGCCTTGGCGCGCGCGTCGTTGATCGCGGCGGCGATTAAATCCTCGACCATCGTCTTCTCCGACGGCTGGAGCAGGCTCTCGTCGAGGTCGACTGCGAGAATCCGTCCCTTGGCAGTTGCGCGGATCCTCACCATTCCGCCGCCGGCCGCGCCCTCGACCTCGATCTTGTCGAGATTATCTTGCGCCTTCTGGAGCTCGTTCTGCGCGTTCTGCGCCATTTTCATGATTTCGTCGAAATCCGGCATCTCGGGCATGTCAGCTGCCTCTCGTTGAAAAGGATTCGAGCTCGGCGTCGGGGAACGCTTCCATGACGGCGCGGACATTCGGGTCGGCAAGCACGTCGGAGCGAACGCGCTCCTCGGCCATTTTCTCCTGATCGAGCAACGACGGCTCGGCGGCCTCATCCGACAGCGACACCTGCCATGAAGTGCCCGTCAGCGATTTCAGGATGCCGGCCAGCTCGCGCGGCCAGTCGCCGCCGAGGGGCCGCGCCGGTTTCAGGACCAGCTCGGGCGGGGCGTAGCGCACGACGCCGACCTGGTCGTGGAGCTGGACGGCGAGCTGGTGTTTGCCCTCGCCTTCCAGGAACTCGATCAGCCCGCGAAAATCAGCCGGGAGCCGCGCCGAGGGCGCTCCCGACTTCGAAGCTGCAGGCGCGGCGGCCGTCGTTGCTCCGCCCCCCTCACCCGTGAGCTTCGCCATCAGCGATGCGGGATCGGGCATGTCGGCGGCGTGGATGAGCCGAAGCAACGCCATTTCGGCGGCCTCGCGCGGATCCGGAGCCACGCCGACGTCCTGGAGGCCCTTCAGCAGCATTTGCCACAGCCGATGAATCATTCCCCACGATAGCGCCTGGGCGAGCGTCTCGGCGCTTTCCCGCTCCTCGCTCGACTGGAGCGCACCGCCGCCCGCGCCGGCCTTGGCCCGCGTCGCCATATGAAGGCTCTCCATGAGTCCCCGGAGCAGCTGCGTCGGGTCGATCCCGAGACGATGCGCCTCGTCGAGCTCCGCCAGGGCCGTGGCGGAATCGCCGGAAAGCACGACTTCGAGAAGCCGCCGGATTCGGCCGCGGTCGGCGAGGCCGAGCATGTCGCGGACCTGGTCGGCGGTGACGGCCCCGGCGCCGTGAGCGATCGCCTGGTCGAGGATCGAAAGTCCGTCGCGGGCCGAGCCTTCGGCGGCGCTCGCGATCATCGCCAAAGCGTCCGCCTCGACCTCGACTCCCTCGGCTTTCGCCACTTCCGCGAAATGGTCGGCCAGCTTCTCCGCCGGGATTCGCCTGAGGTCGAACCGCTGACATCGCGACAGGACCGTGACCGGGACCTTGTCGACTTCGGTGGTCGCGAGGAAGAACTTCACATGCTCAGGCGGTTCCTCAAGAGTCTTCAGCAAGCCGTTGAAAGCCTGCTTGGAAAGCATGTGGACTTCGTCGATGATGTAAATTTTGTAGCGGGCGCTGACCGAAGCGTAGCGGACCGCGTCGATGATTTCGCGGATGTCGTCGATGCCGGTGTGCGAGGCCGCGTCCATCTCGATCACGTCGATGTGTCGCCCTTCAGCGATCGCCCGGCACGGCTCGCACACGTTGCACGGCGTGATCGTGGGACCGCCCTGCCCGTCGGGTCCGATGCAATTCAAGGCCTTGGCGATGAGGCGAGCGGTCGAGGTCTTGCCGACCCCGCGCACGCCTGTGAGCAGGAACGCATGGGCGATCCGCCCGCGCTCGATCGCATTGGCAAGCGTCTTCACCATCGCGTCCTGGCCGATCAGTTCGGCGAAGGTCTGCGGGCGATACTTGCGCGCAAGCACGCGGTAGGGACTGCCGGACGCCGCGGGGACAGTAGCTTCGGGCAAGTTTAGACCCAGGGCGGGCTCCTCAGCTGGGTCGATGAGGTCGGGAGAATCTGGCATCGCGTCCTTATTTAGGTGTCGCCGGCGTGCTTGTCGAAGCCTCATAGCCCAGGCTGATCCCGACCTTGGCGCCCCATCTCGAGCTCGGCCCGAGATCGAAATCGGAGAACAACTGCACACCGATTAGAATGACGAACAGCGCGAGGTCGACGCGGCGCGAGCGCGTGACCAGCAGCGCCGCCATCGGCAGAAAATAGGGCAGTTGATAAAACCAGAACCAATAATCATCCAAGGCCGGAACCGCGCGAGTGAACTGCCACGCCATGGTCGCGCCTTCGACGAGCAGGATCCCGCCGATCACCAGCCGCTTGCGCGCCCAATAATGGTCGTCGAGATTCTTCCATGCGCCTTCGCTGCGCGGAAAGATCATCGAGGCTGAAAGATAATAGATCAACGCCACCGTCAGCCCGACGAAGACGGTTCGCCACCGGACGTGAAGAAGACTGCGGATCGACCAGCTGAACAGCCAGTAGCCCGCGACATCGACCATCACGAACAGGGCAAGCAGCGGGGTCAGCAATCCGATCGGCCGCCGCGAATGCGCATCGATCGCGTCCGCGAACTTGATCGCTATTTCGATGAAGGTCAGCCCGATCAGCAAGCCGAAGACCGAGAACAGAAACTCGAATTCGGTCATCGCTTACCCCCGCGTCTCGCTGTGACAGGGGTTCGGCAAGTCTGGAAGCAGAAAAAGGTGGAAGCCGACGACCCGGCGCGAAATCGTTGTGGCTGCTCCCTTCCGGGCCTGACCAGGTTGGCGACAGCGCCGTCCGCCGACTTCCGCGCAGCGATATGGTGGAACGATCCTTCGCGCGCAAGTTCGCTTCTTCATTGACGGTTCACGCGGAGCGGAGGAGGTCTGCCGATGATGGCCGTGCCGCTGATTCTGCTCGCCGCGCTCGCGCAAGTGTCGCCGTCGACCCCGATCACCGTGACGGGTCACCAGTGGGCGCCGTTCATCAGCCCGATGGGCGAGCCGTTCCGGGCCCATTCGCCGACCGACGACACGCTCGCCGACTGGTTCAGGCAGGCCGACCTCAACCATGACGGCGTTCTGACCGCGGCCGAGATGGAAGCCGACGCGGTGCGCTTCTTTGCCAAGCTCGACACCAACCATGACGGCCAGATCGATCCCGAGGAGCTCGCGCAGTACGAATATGAAGTCGCGCCCGAGATCCAGGTGATGTCGAGGACGCAGCGCGTGCCCGGCCAACCCGCCCACCAGGCTACGCAGCGCGACCCCGACGATCTCGATGCCTATCGTGACGAGCGGCACGATCGAGATCGGCGGCGCACGCTGCGCGAGGAAGACTATGCGAGCCTCGGCTTCGGCGGCACGCTCCAGGGCGCGGCGCGCTATTCGCTGCTTAACATGCCCGAACCGGTCGCTGCCGCCGATACGGATTTCAACCGCCTGATTTCGCTAGAGGAATTCAAGGCGGCGGCGCTCGCCCGCTTCGCTCTTCTCGACAAGCCGCATGCCGGCAGGATCGGGCTCGCGCAGCTCGAGGCCATGCCGCACGCGCCGGACCCCAAGGCGCGTCGGCGCAAGATCGACGAGGATGCGCCCGACACGCGTATCGGCGATCCGCTTCCGGGCGGTCCCTAGCGGCCCATCCAGTTCTTCGCTCCCGGCGGAACCCGCACCGTCAGGACCTCCATGTCCTCGCCCAGGATGATCTGGCACGCGAGGCGCGACGTCCGGGTGGCGTAAGCGGCGAGGTCGAGCAGGTCCTCTTCCTCCTCGCTCGCAGGCGGCAGCTTCTCGAAATCCTCAGCGTCGACGATGACGTGGCAGGTCGAGCAGGCCATGACGCCCTCGCACGCACCCTCGAGCGGTTCGCGCGCCGCCCAGGCGACGTCGAGCAGCCGCTGGCCGGGTTCAGCCTCCACTTCCTTGTCGAGCGTGCCGTCGGGCCGCAGAAACCGGACCCGCACCATCAGACTTCCGCTCCTCGGGCCACATAGCCCGGGCATGCGCGTTCGCGGCGATTGCCGAAATAAGCCGCTGCGGCGCCGGCGCTGTCGAGGCGGACGACCAAGTGTTTCACCGGATTGTAAGCGTAAAGGTCCGGACCGTAAGCGTAGAAGCTCGGCTGCTTGTAGATCGAAGTCGAGAGGCCCGTTCGGGTAGCGGACATCCTTGGGCTCACTGCGTCGGCGCTGATCGGGCGGCCTAGCGCGAGGCTGAGCGCGCCGCCGATGTCCCACGACGTCTCGAACACGACTGCGGGCCCATGATAGGGGCAGACGCCGTCCAGGATCACCGTCGAGTTCGCCGGGAGCTGCCGAAGATCGGCGCGAGCTGCACGCAGCACCTGCTGCTGCAGCGCGGGTGCTTCGGCCCAGTAACGTTCGATCTGCTCGATGCGCGTCACGGACAGCGCGCTGATGAGCGCAACCACCCCGGCAAAGGCCGCAGCTTTCCGCTCGATCGGCGCCGCCTCCACCGCAACGCCGATGATCCAGACGAAGATCATCGCCACTCCGATTGCCGCGGCGACTTGAACCCTGTTGTCCATGCCGGTCGAGGTGAAGGCGACTGCCGGGACGATCAGGAAGGTCGCATTGCCGAGCACGAAGGCCGCAATGCCGAGGAATAGAAGGGACCTGGATCCATGCCGCTGCTCGCTTCCTGCGAGCTGCCACAGCACGAGCGCTGCGGTGATCACGGCGACGGCGCTGACCGCAATCCCTGCTTGGCCGCTGACGAGCATTTTCGCGGCCTTCCACCAGCCGAGGATCGGCTCCACGAAGTGGGCTCGCGGAGTGGCGAGAATGTTCAGGCCGGAGTCGGTTCGCCAGTCGTAATCAAGCCGGACCAGCTGACGCAGGCCGAGCAGGTAACGCCTCGGGTCGCCGACCGACCCGGCCCGGCCGCTCGCTATGTACTTGTAGGCGAAGGCGAGGAGCACAAGAGCAACCACGGCCGTGGCGGCCGCGGCGATGCGCCATTTTCCGTCTTGCCCGGATTCTCGCCACCGGAGAAAGATGAGCGCGGCCGCAAAGCCGGCGATGAGCGGAGCGAATATTTCATAGGCGCCAACGCTTACGAGGGCCGCTGCAATAGCGGCGGCGAGCGATCCGAAACGGCCCCGCCGCGCGGACGACAGCTGGCAATGCAAGGAAATGAGCATGAACCCCATGCTCAGCATCACCTGGAAAGACGCATACCACACGCGCACCGTCGACAGCTGGGGGAGCATGATGAACAGGATCGCGGTGGCGAAAGATTGCGCACGCCCGAGCCGCAGCCGCACCAGGAGAAGATAGAACAGCACCGCACAAGCCGCGAGCACTGCCGCGTTCACCAGATGGTAGCCGAGCGGCGTCAGTCCGAAGAGCCTGAAAAGGGTCGCTGAATAGAGCGCCTGAACGGGTCGTCCGGCGAACCCCTGGCTCGCCAGCTTCAAAAGCGAATCCTGCGGACGATCCGAAAAGCTCTGAAGGATCGACCAGTCGTCGGCGTAAAAACCGAGGCGTCCGATGTAGGGCACGACGGAGAGGATCGTGATGGCCGAGAGCACAGCGGTATCGCCAAGACGCGTACCGGTTGAATTCCGCCTTGATGCGACCGCCGAAACAGCCGTCATGCGTCGAGCTTCTCCTGCGCATGCGCGTGGGCGGCGATCCGGTGGCAGGCCTCGACCAGTTCCTTCTGCTTCGTGTAGCGGCCGAAGCCGAGCCGGATCGACGACCGCGACTGGCGGTAATCCAGGCCGAGCGCCCTCAGGACGTGGCTGGGCCGCCCCGAACCGCTCGCGCAGGCCGAGCCGAGGGAGAAAGCGATATCGCGCAAATCGGCGATTAGTCGCGCACCATCAAGGCCTTCTCGGCGGATGTTGAGATTGCCCGGGTAGCGATGGGCGGTGCTCCCGTTGATCGTCCAGCCCTTGCCGAGCGCGCGGATGGCGGCGCTCCACAGCTTCTGGACATGGTCATAGTCGCGGTGCTGGCGTTCCTCCGCGAGCTTCGCCGCTGCGCCGAAGCCGACGCACAGCGCCGGCGAGAGGGTGCCGGAGCGCAGCCCCCGCTCCTGCCCGCCGCCGTGGATGAACGGCGCCGGCTCCGCCCCTTTGCGCATCCACAGCGCGCCAATGGCTTTGGGGCCGTAGATCTTGTGCGCCGAGACCGCGACCAGGTCGGGACCCTTGCACAGCTCAACCCGCCCGAACGCCTGCACCGCATCGCATAACATCAGCGCGCCGCAGTTATGCGCCATGCCGGTGATCTCGGAGATTGGCTGGGTGACTCCGATCTCGTTGTTGACCTGCATAACCGCGACCAGCAGCACGCGCTCGTCGAGCTCGCGGGCGAGCAGGTCGAGGTCGAGCCGGCCGTCGGGCTGGACCGGAAGAATGGTGAGGTCGGCGCCGCGGCCGGCAAGCCATTCGCATGTGTCGAGGACGGCGGCATGCTCCGTCGCCACCGTCACGATTCGGTTGCGGCCCTTTGGTGCCTTCTCCACGGTGCCCTTGAGCGCCCAGTTGATTGCCTCCGTCGCACTGCCGGTGAAGGCGACGCTGCCGCCCTTGAGTCCGATGGCGGCGTCGACCCGCTTGCGCGCGACCTCGATCGCGGCCTCGGCTTCACTGCCCCAGCGTGACGGCGAGTGCGGGTTGGCGAATTTCTCCTCGATCCACGGTTGCATCGCCTTCGCCACTTCGGGCGCGACCGGGGTGGTCGCCTGATAGTCGAGGTAGATCATGCCGCCTTCGCATTGGCACTGGACGCGATCTTGCGCCACTCGCGAAGGAAGCGGTCGATGTCCGCTTCGCCGGTGGACGGCCCGAAGCTCACGCGGATCGCCGTAGCGGCAATTTCCTCAGGCACGGCCATCGCCGCGAGCATCCGGCTCGGCTTCATGCTGCCCGACGAGCAGGCGCTCCCCGCCGAGACGGAAATGCCGGCGAGGTCGAGCTGCACGAGCTGGCTTGCGCTCGCCACGCCCGGCGTCGCGTAAGCGCCGATCGTCGCGATGCGCGGGGCGGCGGCGGCGATGACAAGCCCGCCCGATGCTGTGATTTCCTGCTCAAAATGTTCGCGCAAGGTGGCGAGGCGCGGCATCGCGTCGGCAAAGGCGCAGCTTGCGAGCGCCGCAGCCATGCCGATGATTCCGGGAAGATTCTCCGTTCCGCGCCGATAGCCGCGTTCCTGCCCGCCGCTCGCGTCCAAAGTGCCTAGGTCCCTGACCAGCAGGGCCCCGGCGCCTGGCGCCCCGCCGAATTTCTGGCTGGTGATGGCGATGAAGTCGGCGTCCGGCAGCGCAATCTTGCCGGCGGCCTGTGCGCAATCGGCGAGTAGCAGGGACCCGGAGCGGCGCACGAGTTCGCCGATCCGGTCGAGCGGCTGGATGACGCCGGTTTCGTTATTGACGAGCTGGATGGCGACCAGCGCCGGACCGTCTGCAAGCGCCGCTTCCAGCGCCGGCAGATCGATCAAGCCGTTCGAATCCACTGGGAGCAGGAGCGCGTCCGCGCCCATCGCAGCAAGAACCGCCTCGTGCTCCGTCGGGCCGGCGATCCGCCGCTCGACCTTCGCGCGGCTCGCCGCGATGTGGATGGCTTCGCTCCCGCCCGACGTGAACACGACGTCATGACGCCAGCCGAGCGCATCGGCCACGGTTCGGCGTGCCTCCTCGAGGGCGGCGCGCGCCCCACGCCCGTCAGCGTGGGGCGAGCTTGGGTTGCCCGGCCGCTCCAGCGCGCGGGCGATCGCTTCGCGCGCCTCGGGCAGCACCGGCGTGATCGCCGCATGGTCGAGGTAGAGCCGGTCGGGCATGGCCAAAAGCTGCGGATTCCTGCCGATTGCCAGTTGAACGGCCGCTCCTATATAGGACCCGACGCCGCGGCGCACCCGTCGGCGCGCCGACATTTTCATTCGCGAGCACTTAGCACCCGATGCCCGAAGTCATTTTCCCCGGCCCCGAGGGACGTCTCGAAGGCCGATTTCACCCCGGCACCCGGCCGCGCGCGCCGGTCGCGCTGATCCTTCACTCGCACCCCCAGGCCGGCGGGACGATGAACAACAAGATCGTCCAGCTGCTTTACCAGACCTTCGTCAGGCGCGGCTTTGCGACGCTTCGGTTCAACTTCCGCGGCGTCGGGAAAAGCCAGGGCGTATTCGACAACGGCATCGGCGAGCTGTCGGATGCGGCGTCGGCTCTCGACTGGGTCCAGTCGATCCACCCGGAAGCCGAGACGACCTGGGTCGCCGGGGTCAGCTTCGGCGCCTGGATTGGAATGCAGCTACTGATGCGGCGGCCGGAGATCCGCGGCTTCATTTCCATCGCGCCGCCCGCCAACATGTACGACTTCAGCTTCCTCGCCCCCTGCCCGTCCTCGGGAATCATCGTCCAGGGCGAGGCTGACGAGGTCGTCACTCCAAGCGCGGTGCAGAAGCTGGTCGACAAGTTGAGGACGCAGCGACACATCACCATCCATCACGAGCTGATTCCGGGCGCCAACCATTTCTTCGCGAACGAGCTCGACCAGCTGATGAAGTCCGTCGACGATTATCTCGACATGCGCCTCGCGACCGACCCGGTGAAGCCGGCTATACCGTCCAGATCATCACGTTCATGATGATGACCATAGCGGCGACGATCATCAGGACGCCGCGCATCCGGGTCTGACGGACGGCCGCGAGCTTCGCTCCGCCGGCGATCAGAAGGAACCCGCTGACCATCCCCACGGCCATCACAACCGACGAAAAATTCGTCATTTTTCGCCCTCTGCTTCACAAAGACTTAACCGAGTTCGTTGCATATTGGCGGCCATGCCTTTCCGTGAGCAGCAGGCGCGCCTTGAAGAGGCCTTTGAGCGGATCGAAGAGACGATCCTGCCATGCATCGCGATGATGCTCGACACGCTCATCGACGCGTCGGAGAATGTCGCGGAGGGCGAGCGCCGGTTCCTGGTCGGTGAATTGAAGACTCTCGCGGCCGAACTCGAGGAGCTGACCCAGGCGGTCGAGCGGTCGAGCCCCGCCCATGTCGAACCCGGCGAGTACAAAGCGCGCAACGTCGCCTAAGCCGCGCGCGCGATGATCCGCGCGTGAAGCTCCGGATCGATATTTCCACCCGACAGCACCACCACCATATCCTCTAACGGCGGGATCTTGACCGCCAGCAGCGCTGCAAGTCCGACCGCCGCGCCGGGCTCGACCACCAGGCCGTGCTTCTCCCAGGCGAAGCGGATCGCATCTTCCACTTTGGCGTCGCTGACCGCCAGGGCGCGGGCATTGCGGGCCTTCAGGATTCCGAAGGTGATCGGCGACACGCGCGGAGTCAGGATCGCGTCGCAGAAGGTGTCCGGCGCTCCCGGATCGACTGGAACGATCTCGCCCAGCTCGAGCGAGCGGGCCATGTCGTCCCACCCTTCAGGCTCGACGACCACCATCTCCGCTTCCGGCACGGCAAGCGCGATCCCGGAAGCGAGCCCGCCGCCGCCGCACGGGACGACGATCCGCTCGGGCGGCCGGCCGAGCTGTTCGACGATCTCCAGGCCCGCCGTCCCCTGCCCGGCAACGATCGCCGGATCGTCGAAGCTCGGCACCACGGTCGCGCCGGTTTCCTGCGCGATTCGCGCCGCGATCTCCTCGCGGCTCTCGCTCCGCCGGTCGTAGAAGATGATCTCGGCGCCCTCGCCGCGAGTGCCGTCCACCTTCACCTGCGGCGCGTCCGACGGCATCACGATGATGGCGCGCATGCCCAAGCGCCGCGCTGCAATCGCCACTCCCCGCGCATGATTGCCCGACGAGAAGGCGACTACGCCGCGCGCGCGCTCCTCCGGCGATAGTTGGAGCAGGCGGTTGGTAGCCCCCCGAAGCTTGAACGCCCCGCCGGTCTGGAGGCACTCGCACTTGAGCCACACGCGCGTGCCCTTGATATCGCTTTCGAGCAGCGGCGTCCGCTGAACGAGATCGCCAATTCGGGCCGCGGCGTCGACGACGTCCTGGTGCGAGACCTTGGGATGTTTTCCTAAGCGGTTGATATTTCACCTATTCGATTAGCCGTTGCAGATCAGCGACATACGGCAGGGAAATCTTAAGTTTGAGGCCGAAGAATCTTTACAGGCCCAGACCCCACACATATATCGCCCCCGCTGCCCCATGGGACTTCCAACCGCAAGGCAGCTTTTTGGAAGAACGTGCCTGTTGGAGGTCCCTTGAGTTGCACAAGCCACATCGCGCGCTGGGGCTAGCCGCCGCCCCGACCGGCAGCCGGGGGGCTGTCGCTATCGCCAAGAGCCGCCCGGTCGAACCGGTCACTTTGCTGCGCCCGCATGCCGCGCGGCGCGCAGCCCGGTTCTTCGTCGAGAAATTCCCCGGCCGATCGCTCTACGCGGTCAAGGCCAACCCGTCGCCGGACCTGCTCCAAATTCTGTGGGATTCCCGCGTCACCCATTATGACGTCGCCTCGATCGGCGAAGTGCGCCTCGTCCATGAGGTCCTTCCCCAGGCCGTGATCTGCTTCATGCATCCGGTGAAGGCCGAGGAAGCGATCGCCGAAGCCTATTTCGATCATGGCGTGAAGACCTTCAGCCTGGACACGGCGGAAGAGCTCGAGAAGATCGTCCGCGCGACCTCGAAAGACGGCGTTCCGGCGACCGACCTCAACCTGCTGGTGCGCATCCGCGTGAGCTCCGAGCATGCCAAGCTCAGCCTGGCGTCCAAGTTCGGGGCCGATCCGCGGGAGGTGAGCGCGCTGCTGGTCGCGGCCCGGCAGGCGGCCGACGCGCTTGGCATCTGCTTCCACGTCGGCAGCCAGGCGATGACCCCTGCCGCGTTCGTGGAGGCGATGACTCGCGTTCGCGAGGCGATCGTCGATGCAGCGGTCACGGTCGACATCGTCGATGTCGGCGGCGGCTTTCCTTCCTGCTATCCGGGGATGGAACCGCCCGCGCTCGAGACCTATTTCGCGGTCATCCACCAGGCCTATGAAGCGCTTCCGATCAGCTATTCGGCCGAGCTATGGTGTGAGCCGGGGCGCGCGCTGTGTGCCGAATATGCGAGCGTGCTCGTCCGCGTGGAGAAGCGCCGTGGCGATGAGCTCTACATCAACGACGGTGCCTATGGCGCTTTGTTCGACGCCGCCCATATCGGCTGGCGCTACCCGGTACGGCTGATCCGTGAACAGCAATCGCAGGTGCGCCCGATGAAGTTCAGCTTCTACGGCCCGACCTGCGACGATCTGGACAGGATGACCGGGCCTTTCGAGCTTCCGGGCGACACCGGTCCGGGCGATTATATCGAGATCGGGGTGCTCGGCGCTTATGGCTGTGCGATGCGCACCCAGTTCAACGGCTTCGGCGTGACCCAGTCGGCGATCGTCGAGGACGAGCCGATGGCGAGCCTCTATGGTGCGGCTGCGCCGAAGCGTTCGAACGTGGTGAAGCTTTAATTTGCTTGTGCTCCGGCGTAGGCCGGAGCCCAGCCCAACAGAAGCAATCCTGGGCCCCGGCCTTCGCCGGGGTGCAGACCGCATATTGGAGCATAAAATGACGACCGAGACCCTGATCGAGACTCAGGAGACCGACCGGATCAACGACACCCGCAAGGCGGAGCTTCTCTCAAGCCCCGTCGAGCATATCGACATCACCAAGTTCGACGCCCGCCCGATCGTCGATGCGATGGGCCATATGAGTTTCACCAGCCGCGACCTGGCCCGGGCGACCAAGATCTACAACACCATGCTGGAGGACCCCGCCTGCTCGATCATCCTCGTCGTCGCAGGCTCGACCTCAGCCGGCGGCTGCATGGACCTTTATGCCGAGCTCGTGCGCTCCAACATGGTCGATGCGATCGTCGCCACCGGCGCCACGATCGTCGACATGGATTTCTTCGAAGCACTTGGCCACAAGCATTATCAAGCCAATGAAATTCCTGACGATGACACCCTTCGGTCGCTCTACATCGACCGCATCTACGACACCTATATCGACGAAGAGAAGCTGCAGGATTGCGACCACACGATCGGCCTCATCGCCGACAGCCTCGAGCCGCGGCCATATTCCAGCCGCGCCTTCATCCGCGAGATGGGCAAGTGGCTGAGCGAGGGCAACGCGAAGAAGCAGGGCAGCCTCGTCCAGCTCGCGTACGAGAATGACGTTCCGATCTTCTGCCCGGCTTTCACCGACAGCTCGGCCGGCTTCGGCCTCGTCAAGCACCAGGTCGACGCGATGAAGCGCGGCGGCCATTATATGACGATCGACAGCATCGCCGACTTCCGCGAGCTTACCGACATCAAGATCAAGGCGGGCACCACCGGCTTGCTGATGATCGGTGGAGGCGTTCCGAAGAACTTCACGCAAGATACTGTGGTTTGTGCGGAAATCCTCGGCCACGACGATGTCGAGGTGCACAAGTACGCGGTCCAGATCACCGTCGCCGACGTGCGCGACGGCGCCTGCTCATCCTCGACACTCCAGGAAGCGGCCAGCTGGGGCAAGGTCTCGACGGCGATGGAACAGATGGTGTTCGCCGAGGCGACCAGCGTCCTCCCGCTCCTCGCCAGCGACGCCTGGCACCGCGGCGCCTGGCGCAACCGCGAGAAGCGCCGTTTCGCCAAGCTGTTCGACTAGGCAGAGCTCAGGCGGCGGTCGCATTCGGCGACTCCAGCCTCAATTCCAAGCTCCTCGTAAAGCTCCCGCGCGGCGCGCCAGTCGGCCGCCGATTCTTGCCGACGGCCAAGCGCCGCCAAGGCGAGCGCTCGAACTCGCCGCGCATTCGCCAGGTTCAGGCGATGCGTTCCGCGATCCGCGGCATAAATCGCAACGGCTTCTTCCGCGGCTTTCAAGGCTCGCTCACCGGCACCCTGCTCCGCCGCGAGTTCGGCGACATGGCGGAGGGCGTGGGCTCGAAGGTGCGCCAGCTCGCCCGTCCCTGCGAGCGATGCGGCCTCCGCGTAACTGGCTTCGGCGGCGGCCACCTGACCGCGGCGGCGCTCATCCTTCGCCCGCTGCATCAACAGTTCCGGCGCAGTCATTGGCGCTCTCCCCAAGATACGGCGGCATAATCGATCGGCGCGTTCCGAGGTAGCGGGCGCCGTTTCGACCAAAGCCATTCTCCAGTCTGCAAGCGAGGGAACTCGCCTTGTTGGACTGGAGCCACGCCTTAAGAAACGGACACCATCTCACCACAGGAATTGCCGATGCGCCGTTTTCTTTGTTCGATATCCGTTGCCGCCGCGCTGGCGATCATCGCCGCGCCCGCTCTGGCCGACGATGCCCCGGCCAAGGGCGATGAGAAAGCGAAGATCGAGCTCCCGCCCATGTCGCCGAACAAGTCCGTGCAACAGGAGATCAACGTCGACGGGCGAGTGCTCCGCTACACGGCAACGGTCGGCCACATCGACATCCACGATGCCAAGGGCAAGACCATCGGCCAGGTGGTCTATACCGCCTACACCATGCCTTCGACCGGCTATGCGCGGCCGGTGACCTTTGCCTTCAATGGGGGTCCCGGCGCATCCTCCGTCTTCCTCAACATGGGCGCGATCGGGCCCAAGAAGGTGAACTTCGGCGTCCAGGGCGACAGCCCGTCGGACCCTGCCGTCCTCCGCTCCAACCCGAACACCTGGCTCGGATTCACCGACCTCGTCTTCATCGATCCCGTCGGAACGGGCTTTTCGCGCAGTCTCGAGGACGAGGATGCTACGAAGAAGGACTTTTACGACGCGAAGAACGACATCAGCTACCTGAGCCGGGTCGTTTACGACTGGCTGGTCAGGAACGGCCGGATGACGAGCCGCAAATATCTGATCGGGGAAAGCTACGGCGGGTTCCGAGTGCCCAAGCTCGCCTATGAGCTTCAGTCCCGAATGGGCGTCGGCGTCTCCGGCATCGTCATGGTTTCCCCCGCGCTCGATCCCGCCGCGACCGGCGAGGAGACGGCTCTGTCGCCGCTTCCGTGGATGATCAACCTTCCCGCCATGGCCGCCGGCCATTTCGAGCGCGAGGGTCAGCTGACGCCGCAGCGCATGGCAGAGGTCGAGGACTACACCCGCACCCAGTTCGTCACCGACTTCCTTGCGGGCACCGAGAACAAGGCCGCGACCGACCGGCTCTCCGCACACGTCGCGGAGCTGACCGGGCTCGATCCCACGCTGGTGCGGCGGCTCAACGGCCGGGTCGACATCGAGACCTATCTCCGCGAAATCCGCCGCAACACCGGCCAGGTCGGAAGCGTCTACGATTCAAACGTGACCGCGTGGGACCCGTTCCCGGGTTCGGCCGAGGCCCGCTACAACGACCCGCTCCTCGACGGGATCATCGCGCCGACGACAAGTGCCGCCGTCGACTTCATCACGAACCAGGTCGGCTGGAAGGACGACGCGCATTACGAAACGCTTTCGTACGATGTGAACCGGGCGTGGAAGCGCGACGAGACGGATTCGCCGGTGACCGACCTCAGGAAGGCGATCGGCAACGATCCCAAGATGGCGGTGATGATCGTCCACGGCTGGGACGACCTGTCCTGCCCTTATTTCGGATCGAAGCTGATCGTCGACCAGATGCCGCCCGAAGGCCCGTTCCAGAACATCCAGCTCCACGTCTATCCGGGTGGACACATGTTCTACGCGCGGCCGGACAGCGGCGCGGCGTTCAGGCGGGATGCGATGGCGCTTTACCATCGATGACGGGCGGCTGACGGATCAGCATTGCGCCGGTCAGGCCGGCGATCACCGCCCCGACCATGTACCAACCGGGGACTGACGGGTTCCCGGTCCATCTGATCAAGGCGTTCTCGACCAGCTGCGTGGTCCCGCCGAAGATCGCGATCGCGAAGGCGTAGACGAAGCCCATCGCGCCCGCCCGAATCCGCGGCGGAAGCGCCTGGACGAACAGGATCAGCGCCGGAGTCGAGCCGAGGATGTGCAGGGTCGTCAGCACCACGGTCGCGCCGAGCAACGCCTCGGCCGTGTGGGTCGCATTCAGGAATCCGAAGACCGGTACGGCGAGAAGCATGAGCAGGACCCACGGCACGACCAGCACGCGCTTGGGTCCGAAGCGGTCGCACAGCCAGCCACCGCCGAGGTCGCAAACGACGCTGATCAGCCCGATGAAGACCGCCGCGCCGAACGCCGCCGGCACGGGCATGTGCAGCGTCGCCTGGGCGTAGGTCGTCAGATAATCGAGCGTGTAATTGCTGATCGTCCCCGCGCCGAGGATCAGCATGCCCGCGAAGGCCACCAGCAGGAACGGGCGGATGCTCGTCTTCGGCGCGGCTTCAGCCTCCTCGGGCGGAAGCGTCTCGGTCAGCGTCCCGCGCAGCCTCAGTCCGAACGGCACGATCGCCGCTCCGATCAGAAAGGCGATCCTCCAGCCCCAGGATTCGAGCTGTGCGTTGCTAAGCACCGACGACAGGCCGAACCCGATCAGGCCCGCCGCAAGCGACGCAAGGTCGGCCGTAGCGAAATTGAACGACACGTAGAGCCCCCGCCGGTTCGGCGGCGCGGCTTCGAGCAAATAAGCGACGTTCGGGCCGACCTCGCCGCCCAGCGCAAATCCCTGAAGCAGGCGGAACAGCACGGCGAGGATCGGCGCGCCCATGCCGATCGCTGCATAGGATGGCGTCAGTGCCAGGCCGGTCAGCGCGATTCCCATCAGGCTGAACGACAGGATCATCGCCGGCTTGCGCCCGCGCCGGTCGGCCCACCGTCCGATCACCAGGCCGCCGACGGGCCTGCTTATGAACCCGATTCCGAACGTCGCCAGCGACAGCACCAGCGAATGCGCCGCGTCGCCGGGAAACAGCGCCCGCCCGATCTGCACGGCGAAGAAGCTGTAGGTGATGAAGTCGTAGAATTCGAGCGCGTTGCCCGCCGCGACCGAGGCGATCTGCGCGCCGGTCAATGGAATCCTGCGCTCAGCTCTTGTCATGCGCCGCCGCGGTCCCACGGGCGCAGCGGCAGATATTCGGCGGCGTCGGTCGCCCCCTTGCGGCTGACCTCCACCAGGCCGCGCCTCTGGAGCAACGCAACGGCGTTCTGGCAGGTCCGCTTGGAAAGGCCGGTAAGGTCAGCCATCGCCTGGTAGCTGAACAGCGCCCTTCCATCGGCGGCCGCCGCGTGAATGGCGACGTAGACGACGAACGCCGATGGGCAGCGGTCGTGACCGACGAGGTCGCGCATCAGCACGTCGACGACATAGCGGTCGACGATGATAGTTGCGTCCGTTGCCATAGCATTGGCTGCCATACTCCACGGCGAGCGGCCGAGCCTATAGCTGTTCGGGGAGGAGGAGCCGCCATGATCAAGAAACTGAAGTTCGTCGGCATCCCGACCGCCGACCAGGACCGTGCGCTCGCATTCTGGACCGACAAGATCGGGTTTCGGATCGTCACCGACCAGCCGATGGGCGAAGGCAAGAGATGGATCGAGCTGGCGATTCCCGGCGCCGAAACTGGCGTCGTGCTGTTCACACCCGAGGGTCATGAAGACCGGATCGGGAGCTTCTTCAACGGCTCATTCGCATGCGACGACGTCGACTACACGTACAACCAGCTGAAGAGCCGCGGAGTCGAGTTCGAGGAGGAGCCGCAAAAGCAGCCTTGGGGGACATTCGCCATCTTCAAGGATCCTGACGGGAACACCTTCGTGCTCGGGAGCAAGTGATCCGATTGCCAATGGCGCCGAACTGACGCACGCTGCGGACGCCAAGAACGGGAGGGTCCGCCGTGCATCCAAGTCCATTGCTTGCGCCGGTCGTCGCGCTCGTCGCCTGGTCGATCGTGATGTTCTTCTGGCTCGCGATCGCACGCGCGCCGCAACTCAAGGGGCGCAAGATCCCGGAGGGGGCACGCGGCGCCGACCTCGAGCGCGAGGAGCCCGGGCGGCGAAACTGGCCGGCGCATAATTATCAGCATCTGATGGAGCAGCCGACGATCTTCTACGCGATCGTCTTCGCGCTGATCCTCATGGGCTTCGACGCACCGATCAACGTCTATCTCGCGTGGGGCTATGTGGGTTTTCGGATCCTCCACAGCATCTGGCAGGCGACAATCAACATCGTGCCGGTACGCTTCCTGTTCTTCCTCCTGAGCACGCTCTGCCTGGTCGCGCTCACGATCCACGCGGCGATTTTCCTCTACCACCACGGGTGAAGCAGGCGGCGAGCTCGACATGGGTCGACCAGCGGAACTGGCCAACCGGCCGAACCCAGTCGAGCGAATAGCCGCCGTCGGCAAGCATCCTGGCGTCACGCGCGAAGGTTGCCGGATTGCAGCTCACATAAGCGACCCCTCGAGCGGTTGACCCGGCGAGCGCCTTCACCTGCTCCTCGGCGCCGGCGCGCGGCGGATCGAGGATCACAGCGTCGAAGGGCTTCAGCTCCGCCGCGTCGAGTGGGCGCCGGTAAAGATCGCGATGCTCGACGGTCAGTGAAGGCGCGGCACGCTTGAGCGCCGCTGCTGCATCGCGCGAAGCTTCGGCGGCAAAGGTCGCATGCGTGGCCAGCGCGAAGGTGCCGAGGCCGGCGAACAGGTCGGCAATCGAGTTGGCGCCATCCGTCGCCTCGCGGACGCAAGCGATCAGCGCCGCCTCGCCATCCTCGGTCGCCTGGAGAAATCCGCCGACGGGGAAGGCGACGGCCGTCCCGGACAGGGTCGCCGTCGCCGGCTCGGGCTCGTAGATCGTCTCCGGTCCCAGGCCGCGGTCGAGGCTCAGCCGCGCGAGCCGGTGCTCGGACGCGAATGACGTCAGCGCTTCCATTGCCGCGAGCCCTTCCGCCTCCACGCCCTTGAGGAGCAGGTCCACACCACCGTCGATAAGCGTCAGCTGCACCTCGGCGGAGCGCTTCGGCTGCAGCAATTGACCAAATAGCGATCGCAGCGGCCCGACGAGCGCGAAAAGCTCGGGCCGAAGCACGTGGCACTCGTGCATGTCGACAATCCGGTGCGACTTTTCGGCGTTGAAGCCCACAAGGACCGGCTTGCCGACCTTGAAGGAGCGCAAGCTCGCCCGCCGTCGCGAGCAGGGTGGCGACAAGTGCGGCTCGCGAACGTCCGTCTCGATCCCGTGCTGCGCGAGCGCGGTCTCGACGCGCGACACCAGATAGCCGCGATAGGCCTCGTCGTCGGCGTGCTGGAGCTGGCACCCGCCGCATTCCGGGAAATGACGGCAAGGCGGCTCCTGATGGTGAGGACCCGGCGCGAGCGCCCCGTCGTCGAGCAGGACGTCGCCGGGAACTCCGAACGGCACGTGGCGGCCGCTTGACGTCACGCCGTCGCCGCGCGCGGCAATCCGGATGATCAGCTCATGCGCTGGAGGCGATTCCGATACCGCTCAGCTCCCCGCAAGCTCGTCGGCGAGCGCATCGGCGTGATAGACTTTGCGCAGCGCCTCGCTGACCGCCGCGGTCGACACCGAGACAGCGCGGTTCAGCACCGGATCGTAGCCATAGTCGCCGCCCAGGCTGTAGATGTTTCCGTCGAAGATCGCCCCAATGACCTCGCCCTTCGCGTTGATCAGCGGCGAACCCGAATTGCCGCCGATGATGTCGTTGCTGCTCGAAATGTCGAACACCGTGTCGGGGTTGAGGCTGCCCTTCGCCGCGACCCAGCGCGGGTCGAGCTCGAACGGCGGCTTGCCCGTCGCCCGCTCGTACAGTCCCTTGAAGTAGGTGAAGGGCGGAACGGTCGTGCCATTGTGCGTCCAGCCCTCGATTTTTCCGTAGGACAGGCGCAGCGTGAAGGTCGCGTCGGGATAGATGGTGTCGCCGTAGGCCGCGAAGCGGGCCTTCGCGATCTTCTCCGAAGCGGCGCTGATCGGGCCGTCGACACGGTTGTTCCACTCGGTCCTGAGCTTGCGTGCCTCGGGGTCGATCCGCAGCACGTACTGGATCATCGGATCCTTCGACGCCTGGATCGCTGCCCATCCGCCGTCCCACAATTGCTTGCGGACCGCGGCGTCGCCGAGCTTCGACTGGGCGAGCTTGGCCGACAGGTCCTCGGGGCTATCGCGGCCCAGGAGAAGGTGCGTGTAGGGGTTGTCCGCGGTCAGATATTCCCGCGACTTGGACAGCCAGAATTCGAGCACCTGCTGTTCGAGCGACGGATAGACCGGCACCACGTCCAGCACCTGCTTCTGAAGCAGCGGAAGCTGCGTGTCGGAATAGCCCGGAAGCCGCTCGGCCGACGGCTTCTGCCGCTCCGCGGCCGCGCGGACCAGGCTGCGGGCGTAACGGAACAGGTCCGATCCCCCGGGCCCGCCCTCGACCAGTCGATACGGGAGATAGAGCGCGGCGAGGTCTTTCTGCGCGTTGGCGATCGTCGCCCACGGATCGCCGAAATCGGGGCCGAGGTTGAGCTGCGCCACCTTCGCCCTGAGCGCCGTTTCCTCCGCCTGCTTCTGGGCGAGCAGGTCGCCGCCGTTGAGCGCGAACAGCCGGCCGAAATAGACCTTGTACGAATTCTCGAGCCCGAACAGCAGGTCCTGCGCGATTCGCTTGTTCTCCGCCGATTCCTCGCTGAAGCGGATCAGCCGCCCGCGCAATTCGGAGAACTGGACCAGGGTCATCGGGATCTGCAGGTCGCGCTGGGTTTCGAGCTGCGGCACGGTAAGCTGCCGGTCGGTGCCTCCGGGATTGCCCGAAACGAACACCGGCTCGCCGGCCGTCGGCGCGCTCGCGTTCCACTTCAGATGATCCGGCGTCGCGACCGGCGCGCCATTCTCGTACAGGCGTACGAAGGCGCTATCGAGATCGTAGCGCGGGAAATTGAAGTTATCGGGATCGCCGCCGAAAAAAGCCGTCTGCACGCCGGGCGAGAAGACCAGCCGAACGTCCGAATATTTGCGGTATTTGTAGAGCTTGAACTGGCCTCCGTGATACAGGTCGACGACCTGGCAGCGGAACTTCGGGTCGTCGCCGCATCCCTGCTTCTCGATCGTCGCTTCGGCGGCCGTACGCGCCTTGACCAGCGCCTCGCCCGTAAGGCCGCGGCCGGCGGCCTGCATCTGCGGCGTGACGTCGCTGATCGCGGCGAGGATTTCCGCCTGCATGCCCGCGCACTTGCGCTCTTCCACCCGCCCATGGGCGATATAGCCGTGCGTGTAATAATCGTGGGCCTTGGTCGACAGGTCCTGCGTGCAGCCCGCGACGCAGTGGTTGTTCGTCAGAAGCAGCCCCGTGGCGGTGACGACCGAAGAGGAACATCCGGTCGAAAGGCGCGCCGATGCTCCGCGGACATGGTCGAGCCACGCCTGGTCGATGTGGGTGCCGTATTTGGCGTTGACCGCCGCGATCGGGAAATTGTCGAAGGTCCACATGCCCTCGTCCGCCAGCGCCGAGGACGGCACCATCACCGCGCCCGCCAGAAGCGGCGCCAACAAGCTGCGATTCATCCGAACACCCCTCCGTGTCTGAAGTTGACAGCATGGCGGCGCATGCCGCCAAGGGCAAGCGCCTAGCCGAGTGCCGAGAGCGCGGCGCCGACGGCTTTCGCGAGGTCGTCGGCGATCATGTGCGGGCCCGCGATCTCCGCCGCTTCGCCCTGCAGCCAGACGCCCGCGCAGGCCGCTTCGAATGCCGGAAGTCCGCGCGCGCGCATCGCCGCGACCACTCCGGCGAGCACGTCGCCGGTCCCCGCGCTTGCGAGCCACGCCGGAGCCGGCGAACGGAAGCCGACCCGGCCGTCCGGAGAGGCGACGACCGTGTCCGGCCCCTTGTAGACGACGACCGCGCCCGACCGCTTCGCCGCCTCGAGCGCCCGCTCGGGCTTGGTGCCGTCGATCTCGCCGAACAGCCGCCGGAATTCGCCGTCGTGCGGCGTGACGATCGCGTCCTGGCCCTTGAGCCGATCGGGTTCGCCGAGATGCGAGATGGCGTCGGCGTCGATGACTTTCGGAGCCCTTGAGGTCAGCGCCAGAGTCAGCACCTGCGGGATGTCGCCCATGCCCGGGCCGACGATCAGGCAGCCGATGCGCTCGTCATTGACCTCCGCAGTGTCGACCTGGACTATCGCCGAAGGCAGATCGTCGATGTTTCTCGACGTGCTGACGCGCACATAGCCGGCGCCGGCTCTTGCCGCCGCCGTTGCAGACAGCGCGATTGCGCCCGGCATCTGCCCGGCCAGCGCATGCACGAGTCCGCGATCATATTTGTGGCCGCCGGGATCGAGCGGCGGGAGCTCGGGCGACGCGATCTCGTGCCATGCCGCGTCAGCCGCGATGCCGATATCGCCCAGCACCACGCGGCCGCACTTGTGCATCGCCGGATAGAGCCGGTGCGCCGGTTTCAGTGCGCCGAACGTCACCGTCATGTCGAACGCTGGAACCGCGCTCAGCTCGGAGCCACTGTCGGTCTCGACTCCGCTCGGGAGGTCGCAGGCTATCCTCACCATCGCCGAATTGGACAGCAGCGAAAGCGCTTCGACCACAGCAGGTTCGAGCCCGCGCTTGAGGCCGGTTCCGAATAGCGCGTCGATCAGCAATGGCGCCGGCGCGGTCTCGGCGGTCAGCGGCTCGACCTCGCCCTTCCACTGCGATCGCGCCCATTTCGCCGCCTCGCTTCTCGGCTCGGCGAGTGCAGCCACGCGGACCTTCACGCCGCGCCCGGCGAGATGGCGCGCTGCGACATAACCGTCGCCGCCATTGTTCCCCGGTCCGCACAGGACCAGCGCCGGGGTCGGCCCAGCGAAGCGATAAACCGCTTCGGCGAGCGCCGCCCCTGCCCGCTCCATCAGCTGCTCGACGCTCGTGCCGCCGTCGATCGCCGCCTGCTCGGCTGCGAGCATGCGTGTCGCGGTGAGGATCGGGCGCCCGCTCATCGCCCGCGCGTCTAGCGCAGGAAGGTCGCGAGACGCCACCATTCGCGCGGCACCGCGTCGGCGGCCGAGTCCCGCTCGTCGTCGGTCCCGAACAGGGCGAAGCAAGTCGCGCCCGAGCCCGACATGCGGGCGAACCAGGCGCCCCTCTGGCCCTCGAGCCACGCGAGCACCGTCTCGATTTGCGGGACGATCGCGGTCGCCGCCCGCTCGAGATCGTTGCGGCCGTCGCGCCAATCGTCGAGAGGGCCGCGGTCCTCGCCATCCCAGGCGGCGAACACTTGCGCCGTCGACAGCGGCACGCGCGGGTTCACCAGCAGCACCGGCGTGCCCGACAGCTCCGGAAGCGCGATCGGCGTCAGCTGGTCCCCTGCCCCGCTGCCACGCGCCGGCAGGCCGAGCAGGCAGACAGGCACATCGCTCCCAATTCTCGGCGCGACCTCTTCGGCAAATCGCGGGTCGATGCGCCACAATGACGTCAACAGCCGTAGCGCCGCCGCCGCGTCGGCCGATCCGCCACCGATGCCAGACGCCACCGGCAGGCGTTTCTCCAGGACAAGCGCCGCGCCGCCGCCCACGCCCGCCGCCTCGGCCAGCGCGCGAGCCGCCATGAGCACGAGATTATTGCCTTCTCCCACAAGATCGGCGGCGAACGGGCCCGACACCTCCAGCGACAATTCGTCCGCTTTCTCACCGCTCAGGCGGTCGCCGTCGGTGCAGAAAGCGAAGATCGTCTCGATTGAGTGCCGCCCGTCGGTCAGGCGACCTCTCACATGGAGTGCGAGATTGAGCTTCGCCGGCGCAATCTCATGCGCCCCGGTCAAGGCGCCGCGTCAGCCGGGTTGAGTCCGGACGCGATCTTCGCCTTCACCCGGTCCGCGACCTTGTCTTCCGCGGTGACCAGCGCCGCGTGCCATGCAAAGCGCGCCTCGAACCGCCGTCCCGACGTATAAAGCGCGTCGCCGAGATGCTCCTGGATTTCCGCCTGCGTCGGGTCCTTCTCGGCGGCTTGCTCGAGCGTATTGATCGCCTCGTCGACCTTGCCGCGCTTGAACTGCGCCCAGCCGAGCGAATCGGTGATCGAGGCATCGTCTGGCGCGAGTTGGCTCGCCTTGCGGATCATCGCTTCCGCCGCGTCCATGTTCTCGCCGCGCTCGAGCATCGCGTAGCCGAGGAAGTTGAGCAGCAGCGGCTGGTCAGGAGCAAGCACAAGTGCCTTCTGCAGCGCAGCCTTGGCGTCGGGCCAGCGGTTCGCTTCCTCGAGCGCGTTCGCCTGAAGCAGCAGGAGGGACGACAGCTCGCTCTTGTCGGCTTGCGCCCCGGCCAGGGCGAAAGCGCGCCCGAATGCGTCGGCGGCGGCATCGTGCCGGTCCATCGCCTCGAGCACGTCGCCGAGCCGCGAGAAATCGGCCGTCGTTGCCGCCCGGTCGTTCGCCGCCGTCGCCGCGATCGCATAGGCCTGGTCGAATTTCTTCTGGTCGGTGAGGATCCGCACCTGCACGTCCCGGACCTGCGAGATCAACGGATCGCTCTGCGGCACCGTCGCCAACAGGGTCAGCGCTTCGTCGCCGCGCCGGCTCGACTGGAGCAGTAGCCCGAGCAACGCGGTCGCGCTCGTGTTCTGCGGGTCGGCGTAGCGAGCGATCTGAACCAGTCCGACCGGCGGGGGAGCGCGTTGCAGCCGCGCGATCTCGGCGGCGAAAGCCGTCAGGACGGCGCTCAGCGCCTTGGCGCCCGAGTCGATCGCCTGGCCGATTCTCTTGCCGGAGACGATCTGCTGGCGGGCCGCGGGCGAACCGCTGCCCATCCCGTCGATCATCGCAAGCGCCCGCGTCCGGTCGCCCGCGGCGAGAAATCCGTCGGCGAGGGCAAGCCGGACCCGGTCTTCGCGCGGGCCCGCCGCGGCGATTGCCCGGCGCGCGAACGGGTCGGCATCGGCGGTGCGGCGGAACTTCAGGAGGATAAACGCCTGCTCCTCGTCATGGAGCGGCGCGAGCAGGCTGTTCGCCGGAATCTGGTCGAGACTGGCAAGCGCGCGCGCCTGGTCCCCATGCTCGGCCGCGTCCCACGCGGTCACGAGCGGCGAAAGGAAGGTCAGGTCGCCGTTGCCGCCCGTTGCCGTCAGCCATGGCAGCGCGCGCTCGACATGGTGCTGCTTCACGGCGTCGGTCGCGAGCAGGATCCGGGCGTCGGTCGACAGCTTCGCCGGCGGAATCTTGGGAGCGAGGCCGAGCGCGAGATCCATCTGGCCGGCGCCGATCGCTTCGCTGAGCGCCTGCTGCGCGAACTCGATCTCGCCGGGCTCCGCGTCGGCCAGCGTCGCGAGCAGCTCGGCCGCCCGGACATGCTCGCCGTTCATCGCCGCGGCGCGCGCCTCCACATAAGTCAGCGCGGGATCGCCGGTCGACAGCCGCGCGGCGGCCGCCGGAACCGGGGCGAAGAGCAGGGCCGCGAACGCGGCGCCGCTAAGCAGTTTACATGTTCGGGTAATTGGGGCCTCCGCCGCCTTCGGGTGTGACCCAGTTGATGTTCTGGGTCGGATCCTTGATGTCGCAGGTCTTGCAGTGGACGCAGTTCTGGGCGTTGATCTGGAGCCTCGGTTCACCGTTCTCGCCGTCGACAAATTCATAGACTCCCGCCGGGCAATAGCGCTGCTCGGGGCCCGCATAGACCGGCAGGTTGATGGCCGTGGGTATGTCCGCGTCCTTGAGCGTCAGATGAACCGGCTGGTCTTCCTCGTGATTGGTGTTCGAAACGAAGACCGATGACAATCTGTCGAACGTCAATCCGCCGTCGGGTTTGGGATAGTCGATCGGCCGCACCTGGTCCTTCGGCCGGAGAGTCGTGTTGTCGGCGCGGAGCTTCAGCGTCCATGGAACGCCGATGCCGAGCTGGTTGAGCCACAGGTCGAGCCCGGCATAGAGCGTTCCCGCGGTGGCGCCCCAGTGCGCCACCGCCGGCTGCGCATTGCGCACCCCCTTCAGCTCCTTCGCCACCCAGCTCTTGTGAAGCGTCGCCGGATAGGTCTCAAGCATGTCGCCCGAACGGTCGTTCGCGATCGCGTCGAACGCCGCTTCTGCGGCGAGCATTGCCGACTTCATCGCCGTGTGCGTACCCTTGATCCGCGGCACGTTCACGAACCCCGCCGAGCAGCCGATCAGCGCGCCGCCGGGAAAGACCAGCTTCGGGATTGCCTGATAGCCGCCCTCGTTGATCGCCCGAGCGCCATAGGACACGCGCCGCCCGCCCTCGATCTCGGCGCGGATCGCCGGATGGGTCTTCCACCGCTGCATCTCCTCGAATGGCGAGAGATACGGATTGGCGTAATCGAGCGAGACCACGAAGCCGAGCGCGACCTGGTTGCTTTCCTGGTGATAGAGGAAGCCTCCGCCCCACGCGTCCCTGAGCGGCCAGCCTTGAGTATGGATTACTCGTCCGGGCTTATGCCTTTCGGCAGGAATGTCCCACAATTCCTTGATTCCGAGACCATAAACCTGGGGACCGCTTTCATCGCGCAGCTTGAAAACCTCGGTCAGGCGCTTCGTCAGGCTGCCCCGCGCCCCTTCGGCGAAGAAGGTGTAGCGGGCGTGGAGTTCCATGCCGGGCTGATAGTCCGGCCTGTGCGAACCATCGCGGGCAATCCCGACGTCGCCGGTTGCAACGCCCTTCACGGAACCGTCCTCGTCGAACAGGATCTCGGCCGCCGGAAAGCCGGGGAAGATTTCGACTCCGAGCTCCTCCGCCTGCGCCGCGAGCCAGCGGCAGAAGTTGCCGAGGCTCAGCGTATATGTGCCGCGATTGTTCATGAATGGCGGCATCAGGACGTGCGGGAAGGCCCACTTCCCGCCGCTCGTCAGTACCCAGTGGTGGTTCTCGGTCACCGGCACCGTCAGCGGCGAGCCTTTGTCCTTCCAGTCGGGGATCAGCTCGTCGAGCGCGGCCGGGTCGATCACTGCGCCGGAAAGAATGTGCGCGCCGACTTCGCTGCCCTTCTCGAGGATGCAGACCGAAAGCTCGCGTCCCGCGGCACTGGCCAGCTGCTTGAGGCGGATCGCGGCGCTGAGCCCGGCGGGGCCGGCGCCGACGATCACCACGTCATATTGCATGGATTCGCGTTCGCTCATCCTCTCGTCGCGTCCTCCACACAATTCGACTCGTCTGCCCTGCCAATTCCTT
>DATNFJ010000010.1:0-26133 GCA_035606455.1 Sphingomicrobium sp. | reverse complement strand
GGTCGAGCAGCTGGCCTCGTTCGCTTCCGAAGTGACGCGCGTGGCCCGCGAAGTGGGCACCGAGGGCAAGCTCGGCGGCCAGGCCAAGGTGAAGGGAGTCGCCGGCACCTGGAAGGACCTCACCGACAACGTCAACGGCATGGCGTCCAACCTGACCGGCCAGGTCCGCTCGATCGCCGAGGTGTCCACGGCCGTGGCGCGCGGCGACCTGAGCCGGAAGATCACCGTCGAGGCCAAGGGCGATCTTTCCCAGTCCATGTCGGTCGAGATCGACGGCCGTCCGCTCCGCGGCGAATTCCTGCGCATCGGCAAGGTCGTGAACACGATGGTCGAGCAGCTGGCCTCGTTCGCTTCCGAAGTGACGCGCGTGGCCCGCGAAGTGGGCACCGAGGGCAAGCTCGGCGGCCAGGCCAAGGTGAAGGGAGTCGCCGGCACCTGGAAGGACCTCACCGACAACGTCAACGCGATGGCGACCAACCTGACGGGCCAGGTTCGCAACATCGCCGAAGTGACCACCGCCGTCGCCCGCGGCGACTTGTCGAAAAAGATCACCGTCGAGGTGAAGGGCGAAATTCTAGAGCTCAAGAACACGATCAACACGATGGTCGATCAGCTCAACGCCTTCGCCGGCGAGGTTACCCGCGTCGCGCGCGAAGTCGGCACCGAAGGCAAGCTCGGCGGCCAGGCGCGCGTCGAAGGTGTCGCCGGAACGTGGAAAGACCTAACCGACAACGTCAACCTCATGGCGGACAATCTGACTGGACAGGTCCGCAACATCGCCGAAGTGACGACCGCGGTGGCGAAGGGCGACCTGTCGAAGAAGATCACCGTCGACGTGAAGGGCGAGATCCTCGAGCTCAAGAACACCATCAACACGATGGTCGATCAGCTGAACGGCTTTGCTTCCGAAGTGACCCGCGTGGCCCGCGAGGTCGGCACCGAAGGCAAGCTCGGCGGCCAGGCGCAGGTGCCGGGAGTCGCCGGGACCTGGGCCGACCTCACGAATAACGTGAACCTCATGGCCGCGAACCTCACCGGTCAGGTGCGCAACATCGCCGAAGTGACCACCGCGGTCGCGCGCGGCGACCTTTCCAAGAAGATCACCGTGGACGTCCGCGGCGAGATCCTCGAACTGAAGAACACCATCAACACGATGGTCGACCAGCTCAACTCCTTCGCTTCGGAAGTGACCCGGGTGGCGCGCGAGGTGGGTTCGGAAGGCAAGCTCGGCGGCCAGGCGCAGGTGGAAGGCGTCGCCGGCACCTGGGCCGACCTGACCGACAACGTGAACCTGATGGCCGATAACCTCACCGGCCAGGTCCGCAACATCGCCGAGGTGACCACCGCCGTCGCGAAGGGCGACTTGTCGAAGAAGATCACCGTCGACGTGAAGGGCGAGATCCTCGAATTGAAGAACACCATCAACACGATGGTCGATCAGCTGAACGCCTTCGCGTCCGAAGTGACCCGCGTGGCGCGCGAGGTCGGCACCGAAGGCAAGCTCGGCGGCCAGGCGCAGGTCGAGGGCGTCGCCGGCACCTGGGCCGATTTGACCGACAGCGTGAACCTGATGGCCGGCAATCTGACCGGTCAGGTCCGCAACATCGCCGAAGTGACCACGGCCGTGGCGCGCGGCGACCTGTCGAAGAAGATCACGGTGGACGTGAAGGGCGAAATCCTCGCGCTCAAGGACACGATCAACACGATGGTGGACCAGCTGAACGCCTTTGCGTCCGAAGTCACTCGCGTGGCGCGCGAGGTCGGCACCGAAGGAAAGCTCGGCGGCCAGGCGCAGGTGCCGGGCGTCGGCGGCACGTGGAAGGACCTGACCGACAACGTGAACGCCATGGCGGCGAACCTCACGGGCCAGGTCCGCAACATCGCCGAAGTGACGACGGCGGTGGCTTCGGGCGACCTGTCGAAGAAGATAACCGTCGACGTGAAGGGCGAAATCCTCGAATTGAAGAACACCATCAACACGATGGTGGACCAGCTGAACTCGTTCGCCTCGGAAGTGACCCGCGTGGCGCGCGAAGTGGGCACGGAAGGGAAGCTCGGCGGTCAGGCGCAGGTGCGCGGAGTCGCCGGGACCTGGAAGGACTTGACCGACAATGTGAACCTGATGGCCGCGAACCTGACCGGCCAGGTCCGCAACATCGCCGACGTGACCACCGCGGTGGCCAAGGGCGATCTGTCGAAAAAGATCACGGTGGACGTGAAGGGCGAAATCCTCGCCCTCAAGAACACCATCAACACCATGGTTGACCAGCTGAACGCCTTCGCCGGCGAGGTGACCCGCGTTGCGCGCGAAGTGGGCACCGACGGCAAGCTCGGCGGCCAGGCCGCGGTCCCGGGCGTCGGCGGAACGTGGAAGGATTTGACCGACAACGTCAACCTGATGGCCACCAACCTGACCAACCAGGTGCGCGGCATCGCCGAGGTCGTGACCGCGGTCGCGCAGGGCAATTTGAAGCGCAAGCTGACCGTGGACGCGAAGGGCGAGATCGCCGCACTCGCCGACACGATCAACTTCATGATCGATACGCTGTCGACCTTCGGCGACCAGGTCACCAACATGGCCCGCGAAGTCGGAATCGAAGGCAAGCTCGGCGGACAGGCGCGCGTTCCGGGCGCCGCCGGCTTGTGGCGCGACCTCACCGACAACGTGAACCAGCTCGCCGCGAACCTGACGAATCAGGTGCGCTCGATCGCCGAAGTGGCGACCGCCGTGACCAAGGGCGACCTCACCCGGTCGATCGCGGTCGAGGCGTCGGGCGAAATGGCCGCGCTGAAGGACACGATCAACGAGATGATCGCGAACCTCAAAGAGCAGACGCTCAAGAATGCCGAGCAGGACTGGCTCAAGACCAACCTCGCCCGCTTCAGCCGAATGCTGCAGGGCGAACGCGACCTCGCGACCGTGTCGAACCTCATCATGTCCGAGCTCGCGCCGCTGGTGAACGCTCAATATGGCGTGTTCTACGTCACCAAGCGCGAGGAGGATGAGAACAAGCTCGAGCTCGTCGCGAGCTACGGCGCCGAAAATCCCGAGCAGCTGAAACAGGAGTTCGCGCTTCGCGAAGGCCTGATCGGCCAGGCGGCCGCCGACCGGCGGCCGATCCTTTTGAAGGACGTCCCGCCGGACTTCATCCGCATCGGCTCGGGCCTTGGTCACGCGACCCCGGCCAACGTCAACATCTTGCCCGCCCTGTTCGAGGACGAGGTGAAGGCGGTGATCGAGCTCGCCTCGTTCAACGAGTTCAACGAAACCCATCAGAACTTCCTCGACCAGTTGATGGAATCGGTGGGCATCGTCTTGAACACGATCGCTGCGACCATGCGCACCGAGGGTCTGCTCAAGCAGTCGCAGCTGCTCACCACCGAGCTGCAGGCACGCCAGACCGAGCTGACGCGCAAGCAGCAGGAGCTTCACGCGACCAACGAGGAGCTCCAGGAGAAGGCGCAGCTCCTCGAGAACGAGAAGAAGCAGGTCGAAGCCAAGAACCTCGAGATCGAGATGGCCCGGCGAGCGCTGGAGGAGAAAGCCGAACAGCTCGCCCTGACCTCCAAGTACAAATCGGAGTTCCTGGCCAACATGAGCCACGAGCTTCGCACTCCCCTCAACTCGCTGCTAATCCTGTCGAAGCTGCTGTCCGACAACGCCCACGGCAATTTGAACGAGAAGCAGGTCGAGTTCGCAAAGACGATCAACTCGGCGGGTTCCGACCTCTTGAACCTGATCAACGACATCCTCGACCTGTCGAAGATCGAGTCGGGCACGGTGTCGATCGAGATCGGCGAAATGCCGATGCCGAACTTGAAGCAGCACATGGAAAGGACGTTCCGCCAGCTCGCTTCGGACAAGGGCCTCGACTTCAACGTCAAGTTCGATCCGAAGCTTCCGCAGACCATCCGCACGGACGAGAAGCGGCTTCAGCAGATTGTCCTCAACCTGCTGTCCAACGCGTTCAAGTTCACCTCCAAGGGCAGCGTCACCCTGGCCGTGCGCTGCGCCGACAAGGGATGGAGCACGAACCACCCGTCGCTGCGGAGCGCGAGCCGGGCCATCGAGATTGCGGTCACCGACACCGGGATCGGCATTCCGGAAGAAAAGCAGCGGCTGATCTTCGAGCCGTTCCACCAGGCGGACGGAACCACGAGCCGCAAATATGGCGGAACGGGCCTTGGCCTTTCGATCAGCCGCGAGATCGCGCGGCTGTTGGGCGGCGAGCTCCAGGTTCGTTCCAACCCCGGCGAAGGTTCGACCTTCACGCTCTACGTGCCGCTCGAGGCGGAGCCGTCGGCGGTTGCCGAGGGCTCGGCGATCCGCTTCGAGAATAGCGGCGCAGTCGTCCCGACCGCGCTTCCGACGGGGTTCGAGGTCAATGACGACCGCGACGACCTCGGCAAGGACCCGTTCGTACTGATTGTCGAAGACGACGCGACCTTCGCGACGATCCTTCTCGACGCGGCGCACGAGGCCGGCCTCAAGGGCGTGGTCTCAACCGCGGGCGCAGGGACGCTGGCAATGGCACGCAAGCTCCAGCCGAGCGCCATCTCGCTCGACCTCGGCCTGTCCGACATCGACGGGTTCGTTCTGCTCGACCTTTTGAAGCACGATCCCGATACGGCTCACGTGCCGATTCATGTCGTCTCCGGCGTCGACCGCAGCCAGGCGGTGGTACAGATGGGCGCCTTCGGAGTGACCGAGAAACCCGCCGAGCGCGAGGAACTCGTGCGGGTGTTCGGAACGCTGCGGCAGGAGGCGGAGAAGAAGCCGCGCAAGCGCCGCAAGACGGAGGCTCCGGCCCAGCCCCGGCTCGTCCCGGAACTTGCTGGAGCCAAGGTGCTGATCGTGGACGACGACATCCGCAACATCTTCTCGCTGACGAGCGTTCTTGAGAGTCACGATGTGGAAGTGCTCCACGCCGAACGCGGGAAGGACGGCATTCTGATCCTCGAGCAGACCAGCGGCGTCGACGTCGCCCTGATCGACATCATGATGCCGGAGATGGACGGATATGAGACGATGCAGCAGATCCGGCAGCGGCTGAAGCTCACCGAGCTGCCGCTGATCGCCGTGACCGCGAAGGCGATGAAGGGCGACCGGCAGAAGTGCCTCGACGCGGGCGCTTCCGACTACATCGCCAAGCCGGTGGACATCGAGCTGCTGCTGGCGCTGCTCCGCGTGTGGGTCGCTCGCGCCCGGGAAGCGCAGGCTGCCGCCGCCGCGCCGGCAACGATGGAGGCCGCGGAGTAGGCGATGAACGGTCCCGTGGGAGAAATCCCCGTGGCGCTGCGCACGGCGGAGGACGAGCAGGCAGTCGCCGAGCCGGAATCCGACCGCGCGCGAGTCCTGCTGGTCGACGATGACGAGCGCAACCTGCTCGCCGTCGCGACGGTGCTGGAAGACCTCGGCGAAGTGGTCCTCGCGCACTCGGGCGAGGAAGCGCTCCGGCACCTGCTGAAAGGCGAGTTCGCGGTCATCCTGCTCGACGTCTACATGCCGGGCATGGACGGCTACGAAGCCGCCCAGATCATCCGCAGCCGCGATCAGACCAAGGGTATCCCGATCGTCTTCCTGTCGGCCGTGAACAAGGAAGCCGAGCACCTGCTGCGCGGCTATTCGATGGGCGCCGTCGACTATGTGTTCAAACCGGTCGATCCGATCATCCTTCGATCCAAGGTCGCGGTGTTCGTCGAACTGTTCGAGAAGACGAAAGAGGTCGAGCGCAAGGCCCGGCACGAACAGGCGCTGCTCGACGCGAACCTGCGCGCCAATGCCGAGCGGCTCCGGGTCGAGCAGGAGCTTCGCCGCGCGGAGCAGCGCCAGGCGGTCATCATCCAGTCGCTGCCGATCGTTCTGTACCTCGAACCGTACGATTCCAGGCGGCGCGTTCCGAACTACATCACCGGCGACATCGAGGCGATCACCGGCTTTACGTACGAGCAACTGGAAAGCGATCCGCAGATGTGGATCGAACGGCTGCACCCGGACGACCGGATCAAGGTCGTCGCCGCGCTCGAGGCGCGGAGCAAGTCGGGCAAGATGTCGCTCGAATATCGCTGGCAATGCGCCGATGGGACTTTCAAGCATTTCCTCGACCAGGCAGTGCTGCTCAAGGATCACCAGGGCCATCCGATCGAGTTCGCGGGCACCATCACCGACATCAGCGAGCAGCGTTCGCTCGAGGGCCAGCTGGTCCAGGCCCAGAAGATGGATGCGATCGGAAAGCTGACCGGCGGGATCGCCCACGATTTCAACAATCTGCTAGCCGCCGTCATCGGCGGCCTGAGCGTGATCGAGCGGCGAACGAAGCTCGAGCCCGACCAGCAGCGCGTCCTCGACATGACGCGGCGCGCCGCCGAACAGGGGAGTGAGCTGGTTCGGCGGCTGCTCGCATTCGCCCGCCGGCAACGGCTCGAGCCTCAGGCAGTGGATCTCGGATCGCTGCGCGAGGCCATCGTCGACCTGCTGACGCACACGCTCGGCGGGCTCATGAACTTCGAGTGGCGTATCGGCGACGGCGTGTGGAAAGTCTTCGCCGATCAGGCGCAGCTCGAGCTCGCGCTGATGAACCTGATCATCAACGCGCGCGACGCGATGCCTGCCGGTGGAACCGTCACCATCTCCGCGGAAAACCTCAAGGTCGAAGACGACGCGCTGCCGGGACTCGCCGCCGGCGACTATGTTCGGCTGACCATCGTCGACCGAGGCACGGGCATCCCGCGCGAACATCTGGAAAAGGTGCTGGAGCCCTTCTTCACCACCAAGGAAGTCGGCAAGGGCAGCGGCCTTGGGCTCAGCATGGTCTACGGGTTCGCCAAGCAGTCGAACGGCGCTTTCCGGCTCGACAGCGAGGCC
Organism: Sphingomicrobium sp.; assembly: GCA_035606455.1. GTDB lineage: Bacteria > Pseudomonadota > Alphaproteobacteria > Sphingomonadales > Sphingomonadaceae > Sphingomicrobium. Next base: position 19,268 of record DATNFJ010000010.1, on the reverse strand, counting down.
GGCAAGGGAACGACCGCCGAGCTTTGGCTGCCCCGCGCGCCGGACCAGAAGAAGAAACAGAAGGCGCCAGCCGGCGAGCAGGTCCGCGCCAGCCCCTCGCGCGCCCTGCGCATCCTGCTGGTCGACGATCATGAGGAGGTGAGGAGCACGACCGCGGCCATTCTTTCCGATTTCGGCCACCGGGTCGTCGAAGCCGCGACCGGCTCCGAGGCGCTTGCGGCGCTGCAAGGCGGCGACTGCGACTACGACCTGATGATCACCGACTATGCGATGCCGCACGTCTCCGGCGCGGAATTCCTGCGCGAAGCGCGAAAGCTTTGTCCCGGCGTTCCGGCGCTGATGATCACCGGTTATGCCGACGCCGATGCGATCAGCGATCGACCGGAAGCGGTGGAAGTCCTCCTAAAGCCGTTCACGCCGCCCAAGCTCGAGGAAGCGATCAGCCGCATCTGCGATTCGAAGGTCGCCGCGGACTAGGCGTCGCCAGTCAGCTGCCCGCAACGTCGGTTGGCGGGCACTGCAATGTCCATCTTCTTCGGCCGGGGCAGGTTCAGTGCCGCCATGATCGCCGCGAACTCCTCGACGGTCTTGCCCCCGCCGAGGCGCGGATTGCGATCGCGCTCCTGGCCCACGCTGCTGACATGGCGCTGCTGGTAATCGTGACCGGGATAGACGAGCGTGTCGCCCGGCAGCGCGAAGAGCTTCTCGTGGACCGATCGGTACAAAGTAACCGCGTCGCCATTCTGAAAGTCGGTGCGGCCGCACCCGTCGATGAGCAAAGCGTCGCCGGTGAAGACTCGTCCCGTCTGGTGGTGATCGATAAGATAACAATGATGGTCGTCCGTGTGACCCGGGGTGAACAGCGGGTCCAGCTTCAGCGTGCCGACTCGGATCGCCTCTCCTTCCCTGACCGGCAGGTCGGCGTGCGCCGCGCCGCTCTTCTCCGGCAGCGCGCATTTGCACCCGGTACGCTCGCGCAGGCGAGCCGCGCCGGTGACGTGATCCGCATGGATATGCGTCTCGATCGTCAGCCGAAGCGAAAGCCCGAGCTCTTTCAGCTGCTCGAGGTCCCGTTCGACCGATTCCAGCACAGGGTCGATCAAGGCCGCAGCGCCTGTCTCAGTGCAACCGATCAGATAAGTGTAGGTCGACGATTCCGGGTCGAACAACTGACGAAACAGCATCGCATGCCCCTTGCCGACACGATGCTTTGTAGCCCATCGGAACGGCCATGAACATTTGCGTTGTCGGAGCCGGTGCAATCGGCGGCTGGATTGCGGCGCGGCTTGCGCTTGCCGGCAATGAGCTGTCGGTCATCGCCCGCGACGAGACTCTGAACGCGATCGAGACGCAGGGCCTGCACATCACCGACGGCGGCGATACGCGCTGCGTCGCTGTTGCCACTGCGAGCGATCCTGCGGGGCTGGGCTTTCAGGATATGATCGTGCTTGCGGTCAAGGCGCCGGCACTGCCGGGAATTGCCGGTAGTTTGGAATCCCTGATCGGCCCGGAAACCCGCATCGTCCCGATGCTCAACGGCGTGCCCTGGTGGTTCACCGACGATCCGCTCTGGTCGGTCGACCCCGACGCGGGGATCCGCGACGCCCTTCCCGCCGAGAAGGTCGTCGGCTGCGTCGTCCACGCGAGCTGCTTCAGGACCGCGCCCAATCACGTGACGGTGAAGCACGCGGAAAAGCTCATCCTCGGCGAACCCGACGGCGGCGCCGGGGAGCGCATCGAAGGCCTTTGCAGCTTGTTCGAAAGTGCCGGCATCCGCTGTCAGGCGAGCGACAATGTACGCCGCGCCATCTGGTATAAATTGTGGGGAAACGCGACGATCAATCCGCTGTCCGCCCTTACCCGGTCAACCGCCGACCAGCTGCTCACCCAGCCGACCGTCCGCGCATTCATGGCCGACGCCATGGACGAGCTGGCAGCCGTCGGCGCCGCGATCGACTGTCCGATCAGCGAAAGCGCCGAGGACCGGATGGCGGTGACGGCGCGGTTGGGCGCTTTCAAATCGTCGATGCTTCAGGATGTCGAAGCGGGCCGGACGATCGAGCTCGAGGCGTTGCTCGGCGCACCGCGCGAAATTGCACGCCGCGTCGGGATCGCGACACCGCAGCTCGATCGGATTTACGCGATGACGCGCTTGATGGCGGAGAATTTGGGCCTGCTCTAGCCGCCGGCGACCACCCGTCCCACACATTCGCCGAAGCCGATCCGAACCGCTCCGTCGCACCAGGCGCGCAGAGTCAGCTCGTCGCCGTCCTCAAGGAATCCGCGCGTTTCGCCACTCGCCAGCTTGATCGGCTGCTTGCCTCCCCGGCTGATTTCAAGGAGTGAGCCGAGGCCAAGGTCGCTGTCGGTCGACAGGGTGCCCGTTCCGATGAGGTCGCCCGGCTGCAGGTTGCAGCCGTTGGAGCTGTGGTGGGCGACGATCTGCGCCGCGCTCCAGTACATCGCCGCATCCGCCGAGCCGCGTGAAAGGACGTGAGGCGCATTTCCGTCCCGCCGCATCTGCTCGGTCGTCAGCGTGACTTCGAGCTGAATCGCGAGGGCCCCGCGTTCGCGGTCGGCTGCGTCATCCAGGTAAGGCAAGGGCCGCGGGTCGCCGGCCGGGCGCGACGGCATGGCTTTGCGGAACGGCGCGAGCGCCTGCGGGGTGACCACCCAGGGGCTCACGCTGGTCAGGAAATTCTTGGCGAGAAACGGCCCGAGCGGCTGATATTCCCATGCCTGAATGTCGCGCGCGGACCAGTCGTTGAGCAGGCAATAGCCGGCGATATGCTCCTCCGCCTCGCCGATCGGAATCGGCGAACCCAGCTCATTGCCTTCGCCGATCCAGATCCCCAGCTCGAGCTCATAGTCGAGCCGCCGGCTGGGGCCATATTCGGGGGCCTCCGCGTCGGGCGCTTTCCGCTGCCCGGTCGGCCGGATCACCGGCTCGCCCGACACCCGCACCGAGCTTGCGCGGCCGTGGTAGCCGATCGGCACATATTTGTAGTTGGGCAGCAGCGGATTGTCCGGCCGGAACTGCTTGCCGACATTGGTCGCGTGGTGAATGCCGACGTAGAAATCCGTGTAATCGCCGACAATGCACGGCAGGTGCATCCGGACCTCGGTCTGGCCGATAAGCTCCGGCTCGACGTCGTCGCGATATTTTGCGTCGGAAAGCAGCTCCATCAGCCGGTGGCGTAGCTGCAGCTGCGCTCCGGCGCCGCGCGCGAGCCACGAGTTGAGCACCGGCTGCCCAAGGTCGCCCTGCCACTCCTCGTCGAGCAGGTCGGCAATCGCCACCAGGTCGAGCACATAATCGCCGATCGCGACGCACGCGCGGCGCCGCCGCTCGCCGACCGAAAAGATGCCGAGCGGCAGGTTCTGAATCGGGAAATCGCTGTCCTGAGCGCTTTGCACCCAGCTGGTCAGTGCCGGATCGTTCGTCTCGTCCGCCGAAGTCATTGCCACCGGGCAGCCGGTTAGAGCCGCCCCTCCCCGCGTGCAAGCCGGGAACCTTCGGACCCGCATGACATCAAATGGATGTCTTGGGCCGATGCAGGGGGTCTGTCGCGAGACAGCAGGTGCATTTCCGCATCCAATGGAGGGCCCAGGCAATGAAAAGCAATCCGACCAACAGTGTGCGTGAATCGACAGGACACGCGATCGAGAGCACCAGGCGCGATATCCTTCAGACGGCGATGCTGCTTTCCGCCGCCGCGGTGGCGGCAACGCTTCCGTCGACGGCGCTGGCGAGCGGCCAGCCTGCGGCGGCGCCCGCGGCCGACAAATCGCTTTATGAGCGCCTCGGCGGAATTTTCGCCATTGCCGCGGTGGTCGATTATTTCAGCGACGAAGTGGTGAAGGACCCCGTTGCCGGCGCGCGGTCGAAGAATCCGGCGCTTCGCGAATGGCACACCAAGCAGCTCGGGCGCCTGCCCGGATTGAAGTTCATGCGCACCTTGTGGGTCGCAAACATTTCCGGCGGGCCGTTCCAGTACACGCCGACGAGACCGGGAAGCACCAACCTCGGCCTCGAAAACGCCCACGAGAACTTGAGAATATCGCCGAGCGAGTTCGACGCCGTCGCCGGAGTCCTGTCGCGCACGCTCGATCATTTCTCGGTGCCGGCGCGCGAGAAAGGCGAAGTGCTGAGCGCGTTCGCGGCGCACAAGAACGAAGTGACGAAGGGTTGGCGCGACGCCCAGGCGAAGGCCGGCTGAACTCGGGCCGCGTGGGCGGTTGCGCTAAGGCAGTTTCGCCTTCGGAAAGCCCGCCCACGCCTCGTCATAATCCGCTTGCGCATGTTCGAGCGCGTAAGCGGTCGGGCGGTAAGGCCAGCAGGTCTCGACCATGAAGGCCATCGTGCCTTCGATCTTCAACGGCTTGAGCTCGGCCTCGCTAGCCTTGCGCCAGCTTTCGATGTCGGGACCGTGGCCGCTCATGAGATTGTGCAGGCTTAGCCCGCCGGGCGCGAAGCCCTCCGCCTTGGCGTCGTAAGCGCCATGAATCAGACCCATCGCCTCGCTCATCACGTTGCGGTGGAACCAGGGCGGCCGGAACGTGTCCTCAGCGACCATCCAGCGTGGGGGGAAGATGACGAAGTCGGCATTGGCTCGGCCGGGCACGTTGCTTGGACTGGTCAGGACGGTGAAGATTGACGGATCGGGGTGATCGAAGCTCACCGAATTGATCACGTTGAAGCGCGACAGATCGTAGCGGTAGGGGCCATAATTGCCGTGCCACGCGACCACGTCCAGCGGCGAATGGTCGAGGGTCGTGGTCCAAAGATGGCCGAGCGACTTTTGCACCACCTCCGTTGGATCGTCCTTGTCCTCGAACGCGGCGACCGGCGTTTCGAAATCGCGGGAATTCGCAAGTCCGTTCGACCCGATCGGACCCAGCTCGGGAAGGCGGAACGGGAGCCCGTAATTCTCCGCGACGTAGCCCCGCGCTTCACCGTCGATGAGCCGCACCCGGAACTTTACGCCGCGCGGAACGACGCCGATGCTTCCCGGCGCCACCTCGAGACGGCCAAGCTCGGTCTGAAGCTCGATCGCGCCCTGCTGCGGAACGATCACCAACTCGCCGTCGGCATCGACGAATACCCGCCCGTCCATGCTTTTCGTCGCGCGATAATCGTGCACAGAACAGCCCTCGAGCTCCTCCGGCTTTCGCGCGTGGAGCATCGTCGCGAGCCCGTCGACGAAGTCACTGCCTTCGGGGAGCTGCGGGGGATCCCAGCGGAGGCGGTTGGGCGCGAGCGGCTCCGTCGACGGCGGCGCTGCGAAGAGCGGCGCCCCTTCGTACGCGACAAACGGGCGGTGGTCCGCCGTGGGTCGCATCCGATACAGCCACGAGCGCCGGTTCTCGTGCCGCGGCGAGGTGAAGGCGCTTCCGGAGAGCTGCTCTGCGTAAAGGCCAAAGGGCGGCCGTTGAGGCGAGTTGCGGCCCTTGGGCAGTGCGCCCTCGACCGCCTCGCTTTCGAAATGGCCGCCGAAACCCGTCAGGTACCGCATCGGCTCGGCGTTACTTCCTCGCGCGGCCAAAAACAAACGGGCGCGGTCCCAGTGGGGAGACCGCGCCCGCGCCCGGGCGGGGACTCGCTACCCGCCCGCGATGGTTCTGGAAGTGCTGGTGCTAGTGATTGACGTTAACGTCGATCTTGTTGGGCACGCTGATGTTCGTGCCGTGGCCGAATCCGAGATCGGCACGGAAGATGTACAGCAGCACCAGCACGATGATGATCAGCAGGACGATGGCAAGGACGGCGCCGCCTCCGCCACCGCCGCCTGTCTCGACCACAGTCGTATGTTCGCGCTCCGTATCGTCGCGGTCGTCGGCCATGGAAATTCTCCCTTGTTCCCCTGTTTTGTTGGCGAAACGAACGAAGTTCGGCGGCACCGGTTCCGGCGAGGAGACAACTCGATGAAGCTTCACATCCACATTGGCCTGGCGGTTGCCGCGCTCAGCTCGTGCGGGCCGCAGCGCCAGCCGGAGCAGCACGCGAATCAGAACATTAGCGCGCCGACACCGCCATCTGCGAGCGCCCCCCGTGCGTCTTCAAACAGTTCACCAGAGGTTGTCCGGCCGAGTGGCGAGCACGCGCCCCCAGCGGCGACCAGCCTGCCCGAACCCAAAGGCCCGATCGACCCCAAGAGCGCCGAAGCTGCGGGGCAGGTCGTGCAGCATTACGGCGCGCTCGTCGAACAGAAGAAATGGGATGATGCGGCGAAACTTTGGGGAAGCAGCGACGCGGCGGCCAAGTTCGATACGAGCCTCAAATCCAATCAGGAGAATCATTTAGAGATTGGAAAGCCTGGCCGGCCCGAAGGCGCGGCCGGCTCGATCTACTTATCAGTGCCCGTCACGCTCTACGGGAAAGATGCCCAGGGGAAACAATTCCGGGTCAAGGGGACGATGATCCTCAGACGCGTCAACGACGTGCCCGGCTCGACCGAGGCCCAGCGGCACTGGCATATCGAACGGATCGACCGGGGAGGCACCGACTAGAGCGCGTTCAGTTCCTGGTCGAGCTTGTTCGTATCGGCGTTTGCGATCGCCGCGTCGGTCGAGTCGGTCGGTTGGGCCGCATTGGCGCTCGCGTTCTCGTCCTGCGGCTGGGAACCAGCGAAATCGTAGGCGAACCAGATGATTCCGGCGGCCCACAGCAGGGCCATCCAGCGATTCTTGAATACGCTGCTCGTCTTCACCGGGATCATTCGGCAATTGTCGCGCCCGAGGTTTAAGAATGCGTTGCCCGCTCCTGATCGTCCTCGTGGACGATTTCGCGATAGGGGAAGCGGTCACGGATCCGGGTGTTGAAATAGACGCCCTTCGCGAATGCCGAGCGGAAGGTATTCGCGACTTCCTCCGGCACTTCGGAATAGACGTACCGGCGGCCGGTAGTGAACTCGACCCACAACTCCGAATTGTCCGGGCAATAGACGAATCGGCGGATCACGCTCGACGGCATGAGGACTCAACGCGTCACGCCGCGTCTGGAGCCGCGACCGCCGGCCGTTCGCGGCTGAGAGCGCCGGCCATTCCGCCGAGCGCCAGCACTGCCCCCGCGATCGACAGGCCGGTCCAGCGATAATGTTCGAGCCAAGTGGAGAAGCCCATGGCGATGATCGGGACAATCGCGCTGGAATAGGCTGTCTTGCCCGGCCCGATCCTGCGGATGACCGGATAATAGAGGCTGAAGGTCAGCACCGACGCGGCGAGCGCCAGGTAGAGGAGCCCGGCCCAATAGAGCGGCCGCCAGTCAAGGACGGGCGGACCTGTCATGGCGAGGGCGATCAGGCCGTCGATGATCGCTCCGGCGGCCATCGACCAGGCCAGCAGCGCGAACAACGGGAATCGCCGCATCTCCGGCCGCGCCTGGAGGACATTGGCCGTCGAAGAGCCGAGCATTCCGACGAAGGTCAGCGCGATGCCTGCCGCGACCGCGCGCCCGCTCGCCGCATGAGCGCGCATTTCGTGGAGGAACAGAAGCGCGATCCCGACGACCGCGACCGCCGAGCTCCAGGCGAAGCGCCGCGTCGGGCGCTGGCCGAGGAATGCCCAGGCGAGAAGGCTGCTCGGGATCATCAGCAAGGCAAAGACGGTGGCCACCACGCCCGAGGTAATGTGCCGCTCGGCAAGATAGACTGCGTCGAAGTTCACGCAGAATTGGGTGAAACCGAGCACGACGGCGGCGACCAGCCCTTTGCGGCCCAGGCGAAGGCTTTCGCCCTTGAACGCTGCAACCAAGGCCATCGCCACGGCAGCGATGACGAAGCGGTAAGCGACCGACCATTCCGGCGGAACCACGCCGAGCTGGCCGCGGATCACGATCCAGGTCGAACCCCAGATGGCGGTGAAGGTGATGAATGGGAGGACGACGGCCCGAAATTCGGACCCGCGGCCCTGGCTCACAGGCTCGCGATCGCGGCGGCGAGCTTTTCGACCGACGCCGCCTGCTGGTCCCAGCTGGTCACGAACCGGATCTCGCCCGGCCCCCACTCGTAGAAGTCGAAGCCCATGGCGCGCAGCCGCGCCGCTTCCTCGTCGCTGACCTTGAGGAATAGCTCGTTCGCCTCCACCGGGTAGGCCAGGCGCTGCGGCGACACGGCCCTCGCGAGCGCCTGCGCCGCAGCGTTCGCGGCGCGGGCATTGTCGAGCCACAGGTCGCCATCGAGCATCGCCAGCAGCTGGGCTGCAAGGTAGCGGCCTTTCGACAGGAGATGGCCCGCGCGCTTGCGGCGTACCGCGATCTCGTCAGCGAGCTCGGTACGGAAAAGGATCAGCGCTTCGGCGTTGAGGCCGCCGTTCTTGACGAATCCAAAGGACAAGGCATCGACGCCCGCGCGCCAGGTCAGGTCCGCGAGGCTGTCGCCGCTCGACGCCACCGCATTGGCGAGGCGTGCGCCGTCCATGTGCAGTGCGAGGCCCCGCGCCTTGGCCAGCTTGCCGATCGCGGCGACCTCATCGGCGCGGTAGACGAGCCCGTATTCGGTGGCGTTGGTGATCGAGATGGCTGCGGGCTGGACCTGGTGGACGTCGTCGCGGATGCGGTCGCAGGCGGCAGTGATGCCGGCGGGCGTGAGCTTCGCGCCTTCGCCGTCGAGGAGTACCAGCTTGGCCCCGCCGGTATAGAAGGCCGGAGCGCCCGCTTCGTCGACCTCGATATGGGCGTCGCGGTGGCACAGGATCGCCCGGTAGGGCGGGCACAGGGCGGCCAGCGCGAGGCAGTTGGCCGCTGTGCCGGTCGTCACCCAGAAGGCGCGGACCTCGGTCCCGAACAGGTCGGAGAAAGCGCCATCGAGCCGATTGCTCCACTCGTCCCCGTCATAGGCGGTATCGATCCGGTTCGCCTCGACGATGGCTTCGAGCACCTTGGGGTGCGCCGCCGCGGCGTTGTCGGAGAAAAAGCGCATGGCGCCGTGAAGCCGAAGCATTCCTACAACGCAAGCCGCGATTATTTCTGGTCGCCGTCCTTGGGTTCCCGCGAAGACAGTTCCCGCATCTGCGCTTTCCTGCGCCGAAGGTTCTCCCGCAGCGCAGCAGCAAGCCGTTCCTCGCGCTCACGATCTTTGGCCATCGGGCCAGGGACATGGCCTTCCCGAACTCCATCTGCAACGGGTTGACAGGCGAAGGGCCGCGCCGTCATAGCCGCGCCACTCCGGACAACGTGCTGCCGTAGCTCAGTGGTAGAGCGCATCCTTGGTAAGGCTGAGGTCGTGAGTTCAATCCTCACCGGCAGCACCATTTTCGCGCCCGACAGTGCCGGGGAAAGCGAAAGCTAGGCGTCGCGGTCGCGAAGCGGCTTTTCGCCCAAGGCGCTGTCCATCCCGCGGGCAAGCGCGTCGCCGACCCAGACGAAACCGCCCAAGAGAAGGATTGCAGAAACGAGCTGTAGTGCGCTGATCACGATTCGACTCCGAATTTCTGCTTTATCGGCAGCGCATTAAACCCGAAATTAAATCCGCGTGACTCTTCTTTCATCGTTCCGCCGTTCATCGCGGGCGATTCGTCGTGCCCTTCCCCGCAGTAATGAACAGTGCGACCACCGGTTCGTCCGCATCGGCGGTGTGCCACGTACCGCGCGGATTGATCGCATAGTCTCCAGGCCCGAGCTCCCAGCTCTGCTTGCCGCCGCCGGGCAATTCCTGGTGAAGAACCATGTGGCCCTGGAGACAGCAGACTACTTCCTCGCCGTGAGGATGCATTTCCCAGCTGGTCCAGCTTTCCTCGAAGCGGAACAGGCTGACGATGCGCCCCTCGTCGAGATCGTCGGCGTGGCGCTCGCCATAGGCTTCGTACCAGTCGAAGCCGGTGAACCGCGGCTCCGAAACCGCCGTTGCGCCCAGCCCGAGGTGGATCGGGAAGTCGTACAGCGACTTTCCGGCGGGCATCAGGCCTCGATCGGCGCGCAGGCGTGCTGGAGCCATTCGAGGTCGCTTCCCGACAGCGTCGGGCCGATCTTCGCCAGCACATGGGCGTGATAGCAATTAAGCCAGATCAGCTCTTCCGGATCGAGCATCTGGACGTCGACCAGCCGGCGGTCGATCGGCGCGAAGGTCAGGGTCTCGAAACCGAGCATCTCCTTTTCCGCGCCCTCGATGTAGCGCGGCACGACCAGCACCAGATTCTCGATCCGGATGCCGTACTCGCCGGTCTTGTAATAGCCGGGCTCGTTGGAGATGATCATTCCCGCCTGGAGCGGCTCGTCGCCGCCGGGCTGGGCGCTTCCCACCGGTGAAATCCGCTGCGGCCCCTCGTGGACCGCAAGGAAGCTGCCGACTCCGTGGCCGGTGCCGTGGGCGTAATCGAGCCCCGCTTCCCACAGGGGCCGCCGGGCGAAGCTGTCGAGCTGCGACCCGCGCGTCCCCTTGGGGAAGACGGCGGTCGCGATCGCGATATGGCCCTTGAGCACGCGGGTGAAGCGGTCGCGCATCTCGTCGGTCGGCTCGCCGATCGGCACGGTGCGCGTGATGTCGGTGGTGCCGTCCACATACTGGCCGCCGGAATCGATCAGGTAGAGCTGGCCCTTCTCCAGCTTGCGGTTGGTCTTCTCGCTCGACTTGTAGTGGACGATCGCGCCGTTCGGCCCCGCGCCCGAGATGCTGTCGAACGAGAGGTCGCGGAGCTCGGGGTTCTCGCGCCGCAATGACTCGAGCTTGTCGGACGCGATCAGCTCGTCGACTTCGCCCTTGGGCGCTTCTTCGTCGACCCAGTGGAGGAAGCGGACGATAGCGGCGCCGTCGCGGGTCTGAGCGGCTTTCTGGCCGGCGATCTCGGCGGGATTCTTGAGCGCCTTGGGAAGAATGGTCGGATCGCGCAGCGGAAGCACCTTCGCGCCCGCCTTTTCGAGCGCCTCGAAGATGGCGGCGACCGCGCGCTCGGGGTCGACGACGACGGTCTTGCCGTTGAGGTCGGACAGCGCGCTTTCGAACTCGGACCGCTCGTGGAGTCGGACTCCATTGCCGAGATGCTGGCGCACGTCGGGGCCGATCTTCTCGCCAGCCACGAACAGGTCGGCGGTGCCGTCGGCGTGGACCAGGGCATAGGCCAAGGCGACGGGCGTGTGGGTCACGTCCTGGCCGCGGATGTTGAACGCCCAGGCGATCGAATCGAGCGCGGAGAGCACCGCCGCGTCGGCGTGGTGCTTGACCAGCCAGTCGCCGATCTCGGTGCGTTTCTCGGCGGCGGACTTGCCCGCATACTGGTCGGATTGGACGACGAGGTGCGCCTTCGAGGCTTCGGGCCGGTCGCTCCAGATCTCGTCGATCGGGTTGCGGTCCACCGGCACCAGCTCGGCGCCGCGGCTGGCGAGCGCTTCCTTCGCTTTCTTCACCCAGTCGCGGGTGTGCAGCCAAGGGTCGTAGCCGATCCGCGCGCCCTCGGGCGCATGCTGCTCGAGCCACTGGGTGGCGCTCGTCTCGGGCACCGATTGGTAGCTCCATTCGGTCGGCGAGACCTGCTGGCGGACCTGGAGCGTGTAGCGCCCGTCGACGAAGATCGCCGCTTGCTCGGGCAGGACGACCGCCGAGCCGGCCGAGCCCTGGAAACCGGTCAGCCATGCGAGGCGCTGGGCGTAGCTCCCGACATATTCGCTCATATGCTCGTCGGTGAGCGGGACGACGAAGCCGTCGAGCTTCTCGGCCTTCAATTGCTCGCGAAGGGCGGCGAGACGGTCTGCGTAGGTCGACATGGACTAACTCCCTCGCGCCTCAGCTAGTCTCAAGAGCGTCATTGTTAAAGAGCCGTCGCGACCCGGCGGGACGGATGAAAATAGGATTCGCCCTCTCGGGAAGTGGACAAGCTGGACAGTTTTGCAGCCTTTTTCCGCGGCCGCCGAAAGTTGCCAAAGTTGGCAGTGCCACACGCGTACCCGCGCGCGATCCACCCGCTGGATGTGACTTTGCGAATTTCGAAAGCGAATCGGCCCCGCGCCATCCGCGAGCTTGGACCACAAACGAGCGTCTGTAGGACAGCAATTTCTTATGTCTGCTTTCGACGCATTCCTGCCATTACGACCTTCTGTTACGGTGACGTAACCGCTGGGGCCGACCGCATGCACTTCCACATTCCCAAACCGCTGCACGGCTGGCGCGCGCTTGTTGGCGAAGTCGGAATTATCGTATTCGGCGTGCTCATCGCTCTTGGGGCAGAGCAGGCAGTCGAGTGGCTGCATTGGCGCAACGAAGTTGCGGGCGCACGGCGAGCCCTGAACCAGGAGCTTGCGTATGACCTTGGGGCGGTTGTGAAGCGTGAGCAGGAACGACCGTGCATCGACCATCGTCTCCAACAAATACGAGCATTGCTTTCCGGGAGCAGCTCTGGCCTTGGTTCAGCGCCACGCTCTCCGCTCGGCCAGCCACAACTCTGGCGCCCGCGAACAAATGTTTGGCAAGCCACAATGGCCGGTCAAGTTGCCGAACACATGCCGCTTGGGACGCAGCTTGGGTACGCCAACCTTTATGGCGAGCTTCAGTGGTATGCTCAGAAAGCGGACGACGAAACGGACGCATGGAGTGTTCTCGGCGAGCTCGATGACCCCGGCGCATTGGGGCCCGAAGATATTGCCGCCATCAGGCAGGCGCGCTCGCGTGCGCAAGTCGCCGCTGATAAGATGAACGCCTATCTGCCGAGCATTGTTGCCGATGGCGAGAGGCTCGGGATCAAGCCAGCCCCCGTCAAAGGAACTCCGCTCACGGCCGCTGCGATTGAATCGCTATGTCTATCGAGCGCGCAGGAAAGCAACGGCCTTTGATCTGTTCCAGGGCTAACGGCATTTTTCCGCCTGAAGCAGCCATTCACGTCGACGCTTCTCCCTTTCCGTTGCCGGGGACCGCGCTAAGAGCGCTCAAATGGACAAGCCCGCGAGCCTTCCCGCACCGCCTTCAGCCGAGCGACGCCCGTACAGGTACGAGCGCCATGGCGTCACGATCGAAGACCCATGGCACTGGCTGCGCGATCCCAAATATCCGGAGGTCGATGATCCGGACGTGCTCGCCTATCTCCGGGCCGAGAACGCCTATTTCGACGGCTGGAAGACGCAGCACCAGGAGCTTCTCGACCAGCTGTTCGGGGAGATGAAGGGGCGGATCAAGGAGGACGACAGCTCGGTCCCGGTCCGCGACGGCGAGTATCTCTACTGGTGGGCATTCAAGCCGGGCGCACAGTACCGCAGCTGGTACCGGCGGCCCGTCGGCGAAAACCCCACCGCTCGTCCTGAGCGGAGTGAGCCGCAGGCGATCGCAGTCGAAGGGCGCCTTGCCCAAACGGAAGAGCAGCGCCCTTCGACTTCGCTCAGGACGAGCGAGGTTGAGGATGCCACTGCGCAAATCATCTTCGACGAGCCGGTCGAAGCCGAGGGGCGCGAATATTTCCGGCTGGGCGCGCTGGAGGTGAGCCCGGACGGCAAGCTGCTCGCGACGCTCGCCGACTATGACGGGTCGGAGCGGTTCGAGCTTCGAATCCGCGACCTTTCGACGGGCAAAGACGTGGAGACGGTGACGAAGGTCGGGATCGGCCAGCCGGTGTGGACCAGCGACAGCGCCGGAATCGTCTTTACCGAGGTCAACGACAACTGGCGCAGCTATCGCGCGCGCTATCATAGGCTCGGGCGACCCCCTGAAGAAGCCGTCACTCTTTACGAGGAGACCGAGGAGCTGGGCTTCTCGGTCGGCGTCGGACGCTCGCAAGACCGGACGCTCATCCTGATCTCGACCGGCGACAACACCACGACGGAGGTGCGGTTCGTCAGCGCGGACGATCCCTCGCAGCCGCTGACGCTCATCTCGCGGCGCAGCCAGGGCCGCGAATATCATGTCGACGCGGCGCACGGAAAACTGTGGATCCACACCAACGACACGCATGTGAACTTCCGGCTCGCCGAAGCCGACGTCGCCAATCCCGGGGAATGGCGAACGGTGATCGAGGGGTCGGACCGGGTCTATCTGACCGGAGTCACGGCATACCGCGACCATCTGGCGATCAGCAGCCGCGTCGAGGGGCTCGATCAGCTGTTGTTGCGCACCTACGCGGGCGAGGAGACGCGCATTCCATTCGCCGAGGCGAGCTACAGCGCCTTCTTCTTAGGGAATCCGGAGTTTGCTCCTGAGAGCTACCGCCTCGGCTATTCGTCGATGGTCACGCCGATGACCACCTACGATTATCACCCGGACAGCGGCGAGCTCGAGGTGCGCAAGGTCCAGGAAATCCCCTCGGGCTACGACGCGTCGCAATATGCGACCGAGCGGCTGATGATCGACGCGCGCGACGGGGTGAAGGTGCCGGTGTCGGTCGTCTATCGGAAGGGTTTCGAAAAGAACGGCGAGGGCAAGCTGTTCCTCTACGCCTACGGGGCCTACGGCCACGCGATCCCGCCGGTGTTCAATTCCAACCGGATCAGCCTGCTCGACCGCGGCTGGGCCTGCGCGATCGCCCACATCCGCGGCGGCGACGACCTCGGCTACAAATGGTTCCTCGACGGGAAGCTGGCCAAGCGGACGAATACGTTCAACGACTTCGTCGACGTGGCGAAGGCGCTGATCGCAGCGAAGTTCACGAAGGCAGGCCGGATCGCGATCAACGGCGGGTCCGCAGGCGGCGAGCTGATGGGCGCGGTGGTCAATTCGGACCCCGAACTGTGGGGCGCGGTGGTCGCCGACGTGCCGTTCGTCGACGTGCTCAACACGATGCTCGACGACAGCCTTCCGCTGACGCCCGGCGAATGGCCGGAATGGGGCAATCCGATCACCGACAAGCAAGCATTCGAGACCATCCTAAGCTATTCGCCCTACGACCAGGTGACGGCGCAGGATTATCCGCCGATGCTGATCACCGGCGGCCTCACCGACCCGCGCGTGACTTACTGGGAGCCGGCGAAATGGGCTGCCAAGCTGCGGGCGAACAAGACCGACGACAAGCTGTTGCTCCTGAAGATCAACATGGGCGCGGGCCACGGCGGCAAATCGGGCCGCTGGGACCGGCTTCACGAAGTGGCAGAAACCTACGCGTTCATGCTGACTGAGGTGGATGGCTAAGCCGATCTTCGAACTGGCGCTCACCGCGGGCCCCGAGCACATTGACGAGCTGGGGCATGTCAACAATGCGGTGTGGGTGCAGTGGGTGCAGCAGGTGGCGGTGGCGCATTGGGATTCGGTCGCGCCGCGCGAGCATCGCGAACTTCACTACTGGGTCGTGGTGCGACACGAGATCGACTATCTCCGCCCAGCCCACGAGGGCGATCGGATCACGGCGCGCACCTGGGTCGGCGATGCGCCGCAGGGGGCACGGTTCGACCGCTTCGTCGAATTCACCGGGCCGGACGGCAAGCTCTGCGCCCGGGCAAGGACCCGGTGGGCGATCATCGACAAGCGTTCGGGGCGGCCGATCCGGGTGCCCCCGGAAGTGGTGGCGCCGTTCCTTACAGCAGGGTAAGTAGCCGCCATGAGCCGGATCGTCCTTTACGATTATTATCGTTCGTCCGCCGCGTACCGGCTCCGCATCGCGCTCAACCTCAAGCAGATCGATTATGAGCAGCGGCCCGTGAACCTGCTCGAGGGCGAGCAGCAATCGGCCGAGTACAAAAGCCTCAATCCGCAGGGCCTCGTGCCCATGCTCGAGATCGATGGCCATCGTATGACTCAGACCATGGCGATCATCGGCTATCTCGACCAGAAATTCCCCAACCAGCCGATCGTCCCGGCCGCGGCTGAGATCCGGGCGCATGTGATCGCGATGTCGCTGACCATCGTCGCCGACATCCACCCGCTCAACAATCTGCGTGTGCTCAAATATCTGAAGGGCGAGCTCGGCCGGTCGCAGGAAGAGGTCGACCGCTGGTACGCGCACTGGATTCTCGAGGGATTGCCCGCGCTCGAGGCGCTGGCGAAGCCGCAGGCGGGGGCGTTCCTGTTCGGGGACGCGCCCACCGCCGCCGACATCTGCCTGGTGCCGCAGCTCTACAACGCGCGCCGTTTCAACGTGCCGATCGGCGACTGGCCGACGCTGCTTCGGGCAGAGGAAAATGCCAACAAGCTGGAGGCGTTCGCAGCCGCGCATCCGGACCGGCAGACGGGCTGAATTGAGCCGTCGAGCCGTAAATGCAGAGGACTATCGCGCATTGGCCAAGGCGCGGCTGCCGCATTTCCTGTTCGAATATCTCGACGGCGGTTCCTACGACGAGGTCACGCTTCGGCGGAACGTCGAGGATCTGCGGAATGTCGCGCTCAGGCAGCGCGTGCTTCGCGACGTGTCCGACATCGATCTCAAGGCGTTGCTGTTCGGGCATCAGTGGGCGATGCCGGTGGGCCTCGGGCCGGTCGGGCTGTCGGGACTCTATGCGCGGCGCGGCGAAGTCCAGGCCATGCGCGCCGCTGCCGCCGCCAACGTGCCGATGGCGCTTTCTACCGTCAGCGGATGTTCGCTCCGCGAGGTCGCCGCATCCGGCCACGCGCCCTGGTTCCAGCTCTATTTCGTCAAGGACCGCGGCTTCGTCGCGCAGATGATCGAGACCGCTAAGGAGGTCGGAAGCGGGGCGCTCATACTGACGGTCGACCTGGCGGTGCCGGGATCGCGCTATCGCGACTATCGCGCCGCGGGCGGCGGGCTTCGGCGGATGGCGCAGCTGCTGGCGCGGCCGGAATGGCTGTGGGACGTGGGCATTCGCGGCCGGCCGATCAGCCTCGGCAACCTGGAGCCGGTGGTCGGCAAGCGCGCGCCGCTGAGCGACTTCCAGGCGTGGATCCAGGCCAATTTCGATCCTTCGGTCAACTGGAAGGACGTCGAGTGGGTGCGCAAGCGCTGGACGGGGCCGCTGGTGATCAAGGGGATTCTCGACCCCGAAGACGCCAAAAGGGCCGCGGTGAGCGGTGCGGACGCGATCGTCGTTTCCAACCACGGCGGACGCCAGCTCGACGGCGTGCTGTCGAGCGCAAGGGCGCTGCCGCCGATCGCCGATGCGGTTGGCGGGCGGCTCCCGGTCCTCGCCGACGGCGGAGTCCGGTCGGGCCTCGACGTCGTGCGGATGCTTGCACTCGGCGCCGATTTCGTTCTGCTCGGCCGCGCCTGGGCCTATGCACTCGCGGGAGGCGGCGGCGCAGGTGTCGCGCAAGTGCTCAGGCTGATCGAGGCGGAGATGCGCGTCGCCATGGCGCTAACCGGCTGCACGAGCGTTTCGGAGATCGACAGCGAGATTCTGAGCGGAATGGTGCAGTGAGTAAGCGATTCAAGGTCGGCGACCATGTCCGCTGGAATTCCGAAGCGGGGCATGTCAGCGGCCGGATCATCAAGGTCCACACGGCCGACTTCGATTACAAGGGCCACACGCATCACGCGAGCGCGGCCGACCCGCAATACGAGATCAAGAGCGACAAGAGTGATCACATTGCCGCGCACAAGGGGTCGGCGTTGACGAAGATCTGACCTGTCCGGCTGCCCGGCCGGACCGGACTCTCAACGATTTTTTTCAATCCCGGTTATTGCCACGCTTCATTAGCGTTCATCGCGCTGATGATGCTAGCGTGCGGCTTTCACGACACCGACGAGGAGAACTTCACGATGCCGAACGACATGCCCTATTCGCGGAAGCTTGGACCTTTGACGCCATTCGTCGGCGAATGGGAAGGCAATTCGGGGGTCGACCGCTCCTATCATAACAAGGACGACTGGACGACCGAGACGACTTATTTCGAGAAGGCCCATTTCAAGCCGATCCCGGTCCAGGAGAATGGCCAGCAGGTGCTGTGGGGCCTGCTCTACGGGATGACCGCGTGGCGGCATGGCGAGGAAGCGATGGACCCGTTCCACGACGAGGTCGGATTCCTCCTGTGGGACAAGGCGCACAAGCAGGTCATGCGCAACGTCGTGTTCGGGCGCGGAATCGCGATCCTCGCGGGAAGCACGGCCGAACCGCACGACAAGACGCTTCGGTTCGACGCCAAGCCGGGCGAGCCCTGCTATGGCATTCTGCAGAACAAGTATCTGCTCGAGCGCGCGGAGCTTCGCGACTTCAAGAGCCAGTTCACGTTCCACGACGACGGGACGATGAGCTACACCTCCGACCTGGTGCTGAAGCTCGCCGCCACGGGCGAGGAGATGCACCACACCGACAAGAACACCCTGCACCTCGTGAAGCGCTATCATCCGAGCGCGGAGGCTGCGTAAGCTAGTCGCGGTGAAGATCGATTTTGCTTCGAGTGTCCCCCGGACACTCGGCAAAATCGATGGTCGGGGAGAGAGGATTCGAACCTCCGGCCCCTGCCTCCCGAAGACAGTGCTCTACCAGGCTGAGCTACTCCCCGACCGGAACCCGCTTGAGATGCGACTTGTCGGTCGCGGCGGGAGCCAAGGCCGCGGCTAGATAGAAGGGGGTGGGAGCGAGCGCAAGCCGTTCCTCCCTGTTGCGAAGCAATGGCGAGGTGGCAGTCCGGAGGACTGACGCAGGGGCCTCGCACCGACGGCCGGCCCCTCCACCACTCAGCTGCGCCGAGCGGTTCCCCTCCCCACGCCTGCGGCGCAGGGAGGAATTAGCGGCCCAGCACGCTCATCCATTCGTGCGGGCGCACGAACTTTTCGCGCGGGGAGCCCGGCCTCGCGCGGGCATTTTCCGTTTCTTCGATCATGCGCCAGTCGTCATAGTCAGTGGGCATGACGCCGCGGCTTTCGACCAGGCGCTTGAGGCCCGCGGAGCCTTCGCGCGCGCCACTGCTTCCGGCGGGGATCGCGGCCGCGATCTGGTCGGCGACTTCGTAGCCGTCGGGGCGGTTGGTGCCGATGGTGCCTGTCGGTCCCCGGCGTGCCCACCCGACAGCGTAGAGCCGGTCGGCAATCCGTCCGCCTTCGTTGACGAACTTGCCGCCTTCGAACGGCACGTCCGGGATCGGTGAGGTCGAATAGCCGATCGCGGTGATCACCAGCGACGCGGGGACCTCATAGCTCTCGCCGGTGCCGCGGGCGCCGCCTTTCTCGTCGAGTTCGGTGCGCTCGACGATGACGCGTTCGACATTCCCGTCGCCTTCGATGCGGAGCGGCTTGGCGAAGAAGTCGAAGACCATGCGCTTGGGCTTGTCGTGAGGCAGGTCGGCGAAGCTGCGGAGGATGGTGACGGACTTCCGGAGGCCCGGTTCGAGCGGCTCATCGGCTTCGACCGGCGGGAAGTCGCCCAAATCGACTTCCGGCACCGCGGCTTCGAGATGGCCGAGCTCGCCCAGCTCCTTGGGGGTCATGGCGACCTGGTGCGGGCCGCGGCGGCCGAGGATGGTGACGGTGCGGAT
>DATNFJ010000009.1:0-6252 GCA_035606455.1 Sphingomicrobium sp. | reverse complement strand
TCCGCATCTCTAATCGGCAAGGTTCCCGAAATCTTCGTGACTGTCGCTGGGGTGTGCACCGGACGAGCTTGCTTTCGGCCAATTAGAACGGCAGCGGGTACTGGGAAGAGGGGACGAAGGTCTCGGTCCATCATCCATGCTGCCGACCAAGCGATTTTTACGGACTTGAATGCGCCTTTTCGGAGAGGCTCGAACTGTGTCCGAGACAGGGCGGCCATTGGGAGCACAAACCCAATAGTTCCGCCGGATCTAAGGTAAAGCTGTGAAGACCGTACGACGAACAGAGCGCTTAGGTCAGCCTGCGAAGGAGCTCGACCGTCATATATCTCTTCTAGACGAGCGAGCTCTTTGAACCGGAGTTGCAAGTCCGCGCTCATGTGCCGGTAGGCGACCCACGGCGGATTGCCCACGAGCACGTTCGCCCATCCACCGCCCGCCGAGAAGGCTAGCGGACGCGACAAATTGCGTGCCACATAGGCCCAGATCGTATCGCGGCCCTCCCGTCGCAGGCGGTCGAATGTGATGTAAGTCCTGCCGAGGTCGTTGATCGCGAGCCGCTGCTCGTCGGTCAGGTCGGCCTTGTAGTGCTGTTCGGTATCCCGGATAAGCGCGGTTTCGACCTGCTCGCGTGTGAGGCCATCGAGAGATGAGCTCCGCATTCGTTCTATAGCCTTGTCGAACAAGGCAGAGTCGCGGCAGAACGTATCCGGAAAGTCGAGCTGCTCTCGGCCCTTACCATCTTTCTCGCCGCTCTTACCGTCACCGGCAGGCGGCGGCGGAACGCGGATGACAAGCTCCTTGCCCGTCATCACCTGGCTGATCGACAACTGCATTGAGTCGCCCAGGAAAATCGGGATCGACAGCGTACCGGAACGCCCGGCCAGTGCCGGCGCCAATGCCAGCAGATAAGTGACCCTGGCGATGATCACCGCGACTGGATGGATATCCAGGCCCGCGACAAGCGCCGTCGCCTCGGCAGCACGCGTGTCCGCGGGCATTCCGGCTTCTTCGGCTTCCGCAAGAGCGCGGCGAACGGCGTGGAACAGAAACGTTCCCGAACCGCACGCCGGATCAAGCACCTTCTGTTCGAGCGGCGCCGTAACGACATGGCGCACGATCTTCGTCGCGAGCCAGTCCGGCGTATAATATTCGCCGAGGCCGTGGCGCTCGTCGCGATCGATCAGCGATTCATAGAGGATCTTGAGGACGTCGCTCTCGACCTCTCGCAGGCGAAATCGCCGGACGTGATTCATGATTCGGCGGACCAGGCCTTCGCCCGCCGGATCACCGAGAACCCAGTCGAAGAAATCACTCTCGACCGCGCCGTGAATACCCGCGGACGTGAACGCCTCGCCGGAGAGCATGCGCCGTGGATCGTCTTCGCGCAGGTCCATCACCGCGACGGCGATGCACTTGGCGACAATGACGAGGTAGCTGTGCTGGAACCACAGTCCCTCCGACTGGACCTCGCGACCATAGACGAGCTTGAGGAGGTCGGCCCAAAGCTGTCGCTTGAGTGCTTCGGCAGGGTGAGCGCTCAGCTTGCCCCAGAGCCGCGCCATCTCCGCCTGCACCAGGTGATAGGCGACGCTGTCGGCCCCAAGTTCGGCGCGGATCGTCAACGCATCCGGAGACAGCGACGACTTCAACGCCAGCGCGCCGTCTAGCCATGCAAGAAACGGCTCGGGCTTTTCGGGATCGAGACTGGTCTGTTTGACCGTGACGAGCGCGCCGTCGCACAGCTCGAACACTGCCCATTTCAGACCGTCGGTGGCGATACCGACGAAATGCTCCCCTTCCTCCCGCTCGCGGTCGGCAAGATAGTCCGGCATCCGTCGCTCGACGTCGCCCCATTCGCGATCGAGATCGCTCTTCGCTTCGAGAACTGTCCGTCCAATCAGCGCGTCGAGCCGGCCGCGCACCTCCGGCACTCGCCGCTCGAAGTCCAGCGACCTCAACTCCGCGCCGAATTCCTCAATCAGAAGCTCGCGGAAATCCGCCTTGACCTCGTCGTGGCCGGGTCGACTGGCAAGGTGCTGAAGAAGATCGATCGTCTTGTTGTTGCTACTCATCCCCGCCCCAGGCTCCGGCAACATTACTCTGCCCGCCTGTGGCAGCACAAAACAAGGAAGAAAATCCTGTCCTACAGCCGCCGGGAAGAAGAGCTACTTCTTCCGCGGATCGTCCTTCGGGTTGACGTAGGTGATCGCGAACGGGCCCATGCCGCTGACCTGGATGGTGGACGCCTCGGCGGCGAACACCCAGTGGTGCATCTTGGCCTTCATCGTCACCGTGCCGCCGGCGGTCAGCGTCTTGGCCTTCGCGCGGTCGAGCTTGTCGCTCATCCCGTAGCCGAGCTTGCCCGAAAGCACCTTCACCGTCTCGTCGGTCGGGTGCCAGTGCGCCGGGACGGCATAATTGGCGGGCATCTTGAGCTCGATCGCGAACATGCCCTTCTTGCCCGGATCGCCCGAGACCACCGCCATTTGCGCGCCGCTCGGGACGCCCGGCGGCGCCGGTCCCCACTTGAGCGCGGCGGGTGCGGTCTTGGCCTGCGCCGCGGAGCCCGAGAGCAGCAGCGGAAGCGCCAGCAACATCAGAGATTTCATGGGTACCTTCTCCCCTGTACCCACCTTCCCGGCGCGGCTTTTACCAGAAGTTGCGACCACAGCCCATCTCGTCTATGCGCCCCACCTCGTCATCCCGGCCTTGAGCCGGGACCCGCCTTTATCTTTCAACTGGAAGGGAGGCAGGCCCCCGATCAAGTCGGGGGTGACGTGACTGAGCCGCGGGAGAACGCCTGGCGTTCGCTTGGACCGCTAAACTTCACCAGCCTGCGGAGATTTTTCGACCGCAGGCCGACAAGAGAGTGACATGGCAAAGAAAATCACCGGCTACATCAAGCTGCAGGTGCCCGCGGGCACTGCGAACCCGGCGCCGCCGATCGGCCCGGCGCTCGGCCAGCGCGGCGTCAACATCATGGAATTCTGCAAGGCGTTCAACGCCGCCACGCAGGAGCTCGAGCGGGGGGCGCCGATCCCGACCGTGATCACGGTCTATGCGGACCGCAGCTTCTCGTTCACCACCAAGACTCCGCCGGCCTCGTTCCTGCTGAAGAAGGCGGCGCGGATCCAGAAAGGCTCGTCGGAGACCGGCAAGGTGGTGGCCGGCACCATCCGCCGCTCGCAGCTGCGCGACATCGCGGAGCAGAAGATGAAGGATTTGAACGCCAACGATCTCGACGCCGCGTCGAAGATCATCGAAGGCTCGGCCCGGGCGATGGGCCTCACCGTGGTGGAGGGCTAAGAGATGGCGAAGCTTTCCAAGCGGCAGAAGAATCTCGCCGAAGTCGACCGCGACCGCTTCTACGGCGTCGATGAGGCGATTTCGCTGGTCAAGGGCAACGCGACCGCGAAGTTCGACGAGACGGTCGAGGTGGCGCTGAACCTCGGCGTCGACCCCCGCCACGCCGACCAGATGGTCCGCGGCGTCGTCTCGCTCCCCAAAGGCACCGGCAAGACCGTCCGCGTCGCGGTGTTCGCCAAGGGCGGGAAGGCCGACGAAGCGAAGGCGGCCGGCGCGGACGTGGTCGGTGCCGAGGACCTGATGGAGAAGGTCCAGGGCGGCCAGATCGACTTCGACCGCGTGATCGCGACCCCCGACATGATGGGCGTCGTCGGGCGGCTCGGAAAGGTGCTTGGGCCCAAGGGTCTCATGCCCAATCCGAAGCTCGGGACGGTGACAATGGACGTCGCCAAGGCCGTCGCCGACGCCAAGGGCGGTCAGGTCGAGTTCCGGGTCGAGAAGGCGGGAATCGTCCACGCCGGCATCGGCAAGGCGAGCTTTTCCGAGGCCGACCTCGCCGCGAACTTCCGCGCGTTCATGGACGCGATCGTCAGGAACAAGCCGTCGGGCGCCAAGGGCAAGTTCATAAAGAAGGTCTCGGTGACCTCCACGATGGGCCCCGGCATCAAGGTCGACCTGGAGCAGATCGCCGGCGCCTGATTGAAGATGATCTAGGTCATTGCGCTGAATCAATGACGGCCGGAGGGCGCAGAAAATGGCGCTTTCCGGCCGTTTTTCAGCGCGAGTCAACGTTTTGCCGCAGCGCAGCAACACGTCGCCTGTGTCGCTCAGGCAACAGTTTTCCACAGGCACGAGGCCGATCTTCGATTTAATGAAACCATCCGCCGAGCGCGCAGGTTCGGGTCGCACTTCAACAGCGAAGGGGTTTACCCAGATGCGCAAATATCTGCTCGCGGGCGCGGCTGCGCTCGTCATCGCGGTCCCGGCCGCGGCGACCACCGACAATTCCGGCTATGTCGGGATCGAAGGCGGGATCCTGATCCCGAGGTCTCAATCGGTCAGCGGCAACGTCGTGTTCACGACGACCGCGCCCGGCGGACCGGTGAACTTCGCCACCACCGGCATCGGGAGCGTCAAGTACAAGAAGGGCCTCGATCTCGACTTCGTCGGCGGCTACGACTTCGGCATGTTCCGGCTCGAAGGCGAGCTTGGATACAAGCACGCCTCGCCCAAGACGTTCGGCCCGAGCAATGCGTTCGTCACCGCGATCAACACCGGTGCGGGCACGGCCTTCACCACCACCACCAACTTCGGCCTCAACAACTCGACGAGCGTTTATTCGGCCATGCTCAATGGCCTGCTCGACCTTGGCGGCAATGGCAGCATCGGCGGTTATGCGGGCGGCGGCGTCGGTTATGCCAACGTCCATCAGTTCGGCAACAGCCACGGCGGCTTCGCGTGGCAATTGATCGCCGGCGTCTATGCGCCGGTCACCAGCAATCTCGATATCGGCCTGAAGTACCGCTACTTCCGCGGGCCGAAGAGCAACGGTTCGAACCGGTTCGCGTTCACTGTCCCGGCAGGCGCGGTATGCGGCCCGGCGGGCGCGACGTTCACCTGCTCGGGCGGCACGGCGACCTTCTTCGACAATGGCCGGTTCAGCTCCAACAGCCTGCTTGCGAGCCTGGTCTACAACTTCGGGGTGTCGGCTCCGCCGCCGCCGCCCCCGCCGCCTCCGCCGCCTCCGCCGCCCGCGGCTCCGGCGACCCAGACCTGCCCCGACGGCTCGGTGATCCTGGCGACGAGCACCTGCCCGGCGCCGCCGCCACCGCCGCCGCCACCGCCCGCTCCGACCGAGCGCGGCGAACGCGGAAGGTAGCGGACGGCGATTCCGCAACGCCGCTGAAGGCGAAGCGGGCGAGCTCCTGCTCAAGGGGAGCGAAGGCCCGGGCAGGCACCGCTTGCCCGGGCCTCGTCGTATTGAGCGCCGTGTTGCGGCGCGGCAACAGTTGGGCCGCTTCGCATTTTGCTTCTCTGGCGAAAGCGCGTGGCCACGAGTAAGGCTAAATCAGCCAGAACAGGGCACGAAAGGGGTTCGTACATGCGCAAATACCTGCTCGCCGCTGCAGCTGCGGCGGCTATCTCGTCGCCGGCGGTTGCCCGCGACGGCACATTCTATGTGGGCGCCGATCTCGGCGTGATGAAGCCGCAAGATACGCGGATGGAAACCACGGTGCCTTTCGGTGGAGTGATCGGCACACGGACCTTCGGCGAAGGCTTCGACGTCGATTACAACAACGGTTACGACGTCGACGTGAACGCCGGATACGACTTCGGAATGTTCCGGGTCGAAGGTGAAGTCGGGTACAAGCATGCCGGGGTGCAGGGCACGCGTCTCGACGAGGTCCTCCTCGCCAACCTGACGACCGCGACCCCCGCAATTCCGCCGGCGTTGCCGGGTCCGCCGCTGACCAACGCCAACTTCCGTTTGGAGGACAACCACAACCTGAACGTCCTTTCGGGGATGGTGAACGGCCTCCTCGATTTCGGCGACGATCAGTGGGGTGGCTTCGCCGGCGCCGGCGTCGGCGTTGCGAACGTCAAATTGTTCCACGACAGCTCGAGCAAGGTCGCCTTCCAGGCCCTCGCCGGCCTTCGCTACGCGATCAGCCCGAACATCGACCTCAGCCTGAAGTACCGCTTCTTCGTCACCGGCAAGCTGAATTTCTCGGGGGATTTCGGCACCACGCCGAACTTCGGCTTCTCGACCACGGGGCACCTGCATACGCAGAGCCTGCTGCTGGGGCTGATCTACAATTTCGCGGCTCCGCCTCCGCCGCCGCCGCCTCCCCCTCCTCCGCCGCCTCCGCCGCCACCTCCGGCGACGCAGACGTGCCCGGACGGGTCGGTGATCCCGGCGACCGCGGCTTGCCCGCCGCCTCCGCC
>DATNFJ010000008.1:0-12348 GCA_035606455.1 Sphingomicrobium sp. | reverse complement strand
AAAATGTGGGAATGGCCCTCGATCAGCCCGGGCGTCAGCGTCTCGCCAGGAAGCTCGATCACCTTCGCGCCTGCGGGCACGGCGAGGTTCGGGCCGACCGCGGCGATCTTGTCGCCATCCACGAGCACTTGCCACCCGGCGTGCGGGTGCGGGTCGACCCCGTCGAACACCTGCGCTGGCTTCAGGAGGATCGGCTCGGCGGCTGCGGCGGACGTGGCGAGCGTGGCAAGTGTTGCGGCCATGGCGATGAGCAAACGCATGTGGACCCCCTCCGGTTTGCCGCAGCCTAGAATCGAAAGGGGCAATTCGGAAAGCCCGAAGCGCGGCGCGCGTATGAATTGACTTGCGTGAATACGGACGTGAGCATTCGACCAGTTAGAGTTTGGGCGGCCGGCCTACTTCTTTTGCGTATCGGCTGCTGCCGTGTTGTTCTGTCCAGCAAGATCAGCAGCATGTTGGACGAGCGTGACAGGAGCGGCTGCAGGCTTCGCGCCGGCGGCCCAAGGGTTCATCGCAACGCAAAAGCCCGTATGGTCGCCGCATTCGCGAATTTCGCCGGTGTGGCTGTCGAGCACGACGATCACATGCTCGTCGTCCGCAAGATTCGCTGCGGACTTGTCCTGCGATTTCGGTGCGCCCTTCATTTCTTGCCAGAGACGACCGGCGTCGAATGTCCCGATGCCCGCATAACGGCCGGGGCTTTTCGGGCCCGCAGACGAGGCGTTCTGTTGATCGCATCCCGCCAGGGCACAGGTCAGCAAGAGCGGAGCAACTATCGCCAGGCGCATGGCAGCCTCCCTATTCTCCAGTGCAAGACTAGACATTCTGATCCGGTTGGCAACCGCAAACGCCCGCGTCGCCATTGCGAATGGAGATTTCGTCCGACACAACAACGGTGACTCGGAAACCGGGAGGGGGACGGTGGTCGGAATGGGTGTCACCAGGAATAAGCAGACCGTCATGAGACCGGGAACGTGGAGTAGCGCACTGCTTTCGGGCGGCGCGCTGTTGATTGCGGCGGCGCCGGTGGGCGCGCAGCCCAATGCGAGCACGTTTACGATGGAGCAGGTGCTCGCTTATCCGTTCGTTCCCGAGATCGACGCGGCGGAGAAGGGCGACGCGATCGCCTTCGTTCGGGTGCTCAAGGGCGTCCGCAACGTGTGGGTCGCGGACGGGCCGGCGTTCAAGCCGCGCCAGGTCACGCAATATACCGCCGACGATGGGCAGGAGATCACGCAGCTGACCTTCTCTCCCGACGGAAAGCATCTCGTCTACGTGCGCGGCGGCGATCACGACGCGAACTGGGAGTCGAAGCTCGAGCCCGATCCGGACTCTTCGCCGATAGAGCCGAAGGTCACGATCTGGGCGGCGAAGCTGTCGGGGGGCGCCCCGGTCAAGGTGGCGGAGGGCGATGCGCCGGCGATCTCGTCGCGGGGCGAGCTCGCCTACGTCAAGGACAAGCAGGTGTGGACGGCGCCGCTGAGCGGCAAAGGCAAGCCCAGGCGACTGTTCTTCGACCGCGGCGACGACGGCGGTCTGACCTGGTCGCCCGACGGCTCGAAGCTGGCCTTCGTTTCGGACCGCGACGGCGACCATAGTTTCATCGGCATCTACGACCTCGCCGCGAAGAAACTGACCTATCTCGCGCCTTCGACCGACCTCGATGCGTATCCGCGATGGTCGCCCGACGGCACCCGCATCGCATTCGCGCGGCAACCGGGGAAGGGCGGCGCGCCGAAGCCGCTGTTGAAGCGCACTCCCGAGCCGTTCTCGCTGTGGGTCGGTGATGTCGCGAGCGGCCGGGCGAGCCGCGTGTGGCAAAGCCCGGACACGCTCCACGGCTCGTTCCCCGAGACGGCGGGGGAAGTGAACCTCAACTGGGCCGACGGCGACCGGCTCATCTTCCTCGCCGATCTCGACAATTGGCCGCACCTTTATTCGATCCCGGCGACGGGCGGCGCGCCGCTGCTGCTGACGCCCGGCAATTACATGGTCGAGCACGTGGCGATGAGCCGCGACCGCAAGTCCGTGATATTCGATGCGAACAGCGGGATGACGAACGGCGACGAGGACCGGCGGCACCTGTTCCGGGTGCCGGTCGATGCGGCGACGCCGGTCGCGCTGACCAGCGGGACCGCGCTCGAATGGTCGCCGGTGACCGCGAGCCCGACCGAGGTGGCGTTCATCGACGCGGGCGCTGCCGCACCGCCTTCGGTGGCGGAGATCGGTCTCGACGGCCGCGGCCGGCACGAACTCGAGGCTGGCACCGTCCCGAGCGAGTTCCCGCAGAGCCAGCTCCTGACGCCGCGCGCCGTCACCTTCAAGGCGGCCGACGGCTGGACGATCGAGGGGCAGCTGTTCGACAACGGCGGCGGCACCAGGAAGCCCGGGATCATCTTCGTCCATGGCGGGCCGCCGCGGCAGATGCTGCTCGGCTGGCACTATATGGACTATTACAGCAACAGCTACGCGGTGAACCAATATCTGGCGAACCACGGCTATGTCGTGCTGTCGGTCAATTACCGGCTGGGGATCGGCTACGGCCACGATTTCCACCGGCCGGAGCATGCCGGGCCCGCGGGCGCGGCCGAATATCAGGACGTGGTCGCGGGAGCGAAGTATCTCCAGGCGCTGGACGACGTCGATCCAGCGAAGATCGGAATCTGGGGCGGCTCCTACGGCGGCTATCTGACCGCGATGGGCCTCGCCCGCAACTCCGACATCTTCAAGGCCGGGGTCGACATGCACGGCGTTCACGACTGGTCCTACTCGCTGGGCGCGCGGCTGGACAAGCAGCCGAAGCGTTACGAGAAAGGCGATGCGGACGAGGCGATGAAGGTCGCATTCGATTCCTCGCCGATCGCGACCATGGACCAGTGGCGCTCGCCGGTGCTGTTGATCCAGGGCGACGATGATCGCAACGTTCATTTCCACGAGACGATCGATCTTGCCCGCCGCCTCGAGGACCGGCACCTGCCGTTCGAACAGTTCGTGATTCCGAACGAAATCCACGGCTTCCTGCGGTGGCATTCGTGGCTCGCCGCCGACAGCGCGACGGCGGACTTCTTCGCGCGGATGCTGCCAGTGCAGTGAGCAGCCGTCACGCGGACTGAATCCGCGTGACGTCGGACGGGCTCGGCAAGTCTTCACGCTGCTCCGGCGGTGCTTCGCACCGGCGGCGCTGCGCTCGCTTACCTCTTGCTGAACTGGAAGCTGCGGCGCGCCTTGGCCCGGCCGTACTTCTTGCGCTCGACGACGCGCGGGTCGCGGGTGAGGAAGCCTTCGCGCTTCACCGTGGTTCGAAGCGCAGGCTCGTAGCGGGTGAGGGCGGTCGAAATGCCGTGGCGGACGGCGCCCGCCTGTCCGGACAGGCCGCCGCCCACGACCGTCGCCTCGACATCATATTGGCCACGGCGATCGGTGACGTCGAACACCTGGTTGATGATCAGGCGCAGAGTCGGCCTCGCGAAATAGACTTCCTGCTCGCGCCCGTTGATGACGATCTTGCCGGTTCCGGGCTTCAGCCAGACGCGCGCGACGGCGTCCTTGCGGCGGCCGGTCGCATAAGCGCGGCCGTATTTGTCGAGCTGCTGCTCGCGAAGCACCGCCTGGATCTGCGGGCCCTGGGTGGACACGCCCTGGTCATCGGCGGCCGGCGCTGCATCGGCAGCTTCCGCCGGAGCGGGAGCCACGGCATCGGTTTCCACGACGGCGGGAGCCTCCGGCGTCGGGTTGGTCAGCTCGCTGAGATCGGAGAGCGACTTCTTGTCGGACTTCTTGTCGGCCATGTTATGCGCCCACCTTGTTCTTGCGATTCATCGACGCGACGTCGAGGGTTTCGGGGTTCTGGCCCGAGTGCGGATGCTCGGTGCCGTTATAGACATGCAGAGCGCGCATCTGATCGCGGCCGAGCGGCCCGCGCGGGATCATGCGCTCGACGGCTTTCTCGAGGATTCGCTCGGGGAAGCGGCCCTCGAGCACCTTGCCCGCGGTCACGCCCTTGATCCCGCCGGGAAAGCCGGTGTGCTTGTAATAGACCTTCTGCTCGAGCTTGCGCCCGGTGAAGCGGATCTTGTCGGCATTGATCACCACGACATGGTCGCCGCAGTCGACGTGCGGCGTGTAGCTCGGCTTGTGCTTGCCGCGGAGGATGTTGGCGATGATCGTCGCGACCCGGCCCACGACCAGGCCGTCGGCGTCGATCAGATGCCATTTCTTCTCGACCTCGGCCGGCTTTGCCGACTTCGTCGTCTTCATCAGCGCCTTCATGGGCGTCCTTCTTTCCTGAGCGTAAAAAAGCGGCGCCCTGGCCTATCGCCGGCACCGCCGTCGCCGTGGCTATTCGCGGCGAAGCGCGAGAAAGTCAAGCAAATCCGGCACTTTCGCGGCGGGTAAAATAATACCATAAGCACGTTCCTGCCGCCGCCGTAACGACTGGAACGGTGCGGCCACGCCCACCGTTTCAGCACCAAAACCAAAAGAGGAGCGTGTCATGTATATCGGTCTTGGCGGCATCCTGGTGCTGATCCTGATCCTTTGGCTTCTCGGCGTCATCTAAGCGACCGGAACAACAGGGCAGCAGAGATGTGACGGCAGTGCCGCGTCTGCGGCGCTGCCGTTGCGCGCATCCAAAGCATGACGAAAATCAATCCGCAGCCGTAGCAATCTGCCGTTCAGGATCGCGGCATAGATTTTTGGGCGTCCACTCGATTGATAAACAATGGAGGATGTTTTCGTGAGGAAGCTTCCTGCTTTCGCTTTTGCCGGCGTGGCCGCTGCGGCGCTTGCCGGAACCGCTATCGCCGCCGCCCCCAAGACCCACGTCATGAACGTGCCGCTTCCCGACGGTTCGGTCGCGCATGTGGAATATACCGGCAATGTCGCGCCCAAGGTCACGATCGATCCGCGGCCGATCGCCGACGGCGCAATGCCGTGGGGGATGCCGTTCCCGTCCTTCGCCCGCTTCGACCGGATCATCCAGGAGATGCAGCGGCAAAGCCAGGAGATGATGCGGCAGGCGCAGGCGATCGCGCATCGCCCGGCGGCCGCGGCGCCGTACATCGCGTCCTACGGCAATCTGCCGGCCGGCCAGACGAGCACGACCGTCGTCTCTGTCAGCAACGGCGGCGGGACCTGCACCCGGACGACGGAGGTCGTCTCGCAGGGGCCCGGGAAGGCGCCGAAAGTCACGTCGAGCGTGACCGGCCAATGCGGCGCTGCGTCAGCGCCGGCCGCCGGACCGGTCAATCGCGCCTGAGGGGCGGGGCGGCGTCAACGCGCCGCCCGGACTGGAAAAAATCGGCCGCTTCCGCGTTGCCTCTCGCGGGGATCAAAATTAGTGCGGGCGTGTACTTGCCGCCGCCGCTTCGCCCCAAGCCTGTTCCAGTACCGCCGGAGAGCAAATGCCCGTGCCGAGACGCGTCAAGGATTTCATCGACATCAGCGAGTACACCTCGCTCGAGGATCTGATCCGCTATCTCGAGACAATCCGCGACAATCTTCCGCCCGAGCACCAGGCCGAGCTCAAGATCCGCGGCGACGACGTGTTCGGGCGCAGGCTGACGATCAGCTATTTCCGCGAGCAGACGCCCGAGGAGGTCGAGATCGAATCCAAATATGCCGGCGAGGACAAGGACGGAGCCAGCATCGAGGAGCTTCGGCGCAAGCTCGACGACGTCCCGTTCAGGCTGGGCAAGGCCAACAACGGCTAGCGCGCGCCGACGGCCGACCTATCCGTTTTCGGGCCTGGAGCGCTCCACCAAACGATACCGCTCCCACAGCTCGTACCCGCCCGAGGAAAGCTGGCTACGCGCCTTGGAGCGCGCGTCTTCGTCATTGATGGCCTCGATCCACTCGGCGCCACTGATCCGGCCGGCCCCGTCGAGCCGGTACAGACGATAAGACGGCAAACGCGATACCCCCCGGTTGCTGCAGCGAAGGCCTATCACGGCCTCGTCGGGCGTGGATTAACCTGGATTACATGGGGGTTCAGCTTTCATGTTGTAAATACAGGCTTTTATGAATTCCGACAGGCCTGTAACCTAGGTTAAGCGCAATTCGCGCAGTGCGTTGCACAAGGCGGGCGCATGATCACCGTTCATTTGAAGAAGCTGAGACGGCGTACCGAGATCAGCTCCGAGGAAGAACGGGCGATCCGTGCAACGGTCGCGGAGGTCCGGGAGGTCCGCGCCGATGAGCTGGTCGTGCGCAGCGGCGAGCTTCTCACCTCCAGCATCATTCTCCTCGACGGCTGGCTTGCGCGAAGCAAGGATCTCCCGGGCGGCGAGCGTCAGGTCACCGAACTGCACGTCGCGGGCGATTTTCCGGACCTCCACGGCTTCACCCTGAAGCGGCTCGACGACGACATTACCGCGCTGAGCGATTGCCGCCTCGCGGTCGTCCCTCACGAGCGAATCCTCGACATCACCATGCAATTCCCGAGGCTCGGGCGGGTCTATTGGTTTTCGACCAATGTCGACGCCGCCATTCAGCGCGAGCTGTCGCTGTCGCTCGGCCAGCGGTCCGCCATCTCGCGAATGGCGCACCTGTTTTGCGAGCTTTACGTCCGGCTCGACGTGGTCGGCCGGACTCGCGACAGCGGCTACCAATTCCCGCTGACGCAGCGCGAGCTGTCCGAATGCCTCGGCCTTACGGTGGTCCATGCGAACCGGACTCTGCAGGAGCTTCGCCGCCGCAACCTGGTGGAGCTGGAAAACCGACATTTGATCATCCGCGACATGCGCGGACTCGAAGGCGTCGCGGAGTTCGATCCGAGCTACCTCTACCTCGACAAGCACCAGCTCTAGCTGCCGCCCACCGTTTCCATGGCACAGCCGCGGCCCAGCCGCGTTGGCTTCGCCGTGGCAAGCACGACCAAGAGCCAAAGACGACCGCGCCTGAAAGCGGCCAAGACTGCCGACGGCCAGCCGTCCGGCTTCGCCGCCAACTGGCGCTCATGGCTGCTGGCGGCTCTGCTCATCGCCGGCGTGGTGGTCGCCGTCTTGCATTGGGGCGACGTCAAGAAGTTCGCCGCGCTGGTCGCCCATGCCGAGCCGCTATGGTTGCTCGCCGCGGCGGCGGCGCAGGTCCTGACCTATGTCGCACTGGCGATCGAATGGACGCTGGTGCTTCAAATGGCGAAGTGCAGGAGCCCCTTCGGCAAGCTGCTCGGGCTGACGGTCGCCAAGCATTTCGCCGACCAGATGGTGCCGACCGCCGGCATGAGCGGCAATGTCGTGCTGGTCGACCGGCTGAAGGAGATCAGCGGCTCGCGACCGGTCGCGCTCGCCGCGCTGATCATGACGGTTATCGCTTATTACGCGTCCTACGGCGTGGCGTCGCTCGTGGCGCTGATGCTGCTGTGGATCCATGGCCAGACCAGCTGGGTGGTCATCGGACTGATCAGCGCGTCGCTCGGCCTGTCGGCTGGCGTGCCGGCGCTGGCGCTGTGGCTGCACCGCAAGGGCGCCAGGGCCATTCCGGCATGGCTTCGACGGATCCGGACCGTTTGCGAGCTGTTCGAGATGATCAAGGAAGCGCCGACCAGGCTGGTTCGGAACGCCCGCCTGATCGGCGAGCTCACCTTGCTCAACGGCATTGGATTCGCGCTCGATGGGCTGACGATGCTTCTGTGCCTGTTCGCGCTCGGCGTGTACGTTCCGTTCGGGGTCGCGTTCGGCGCGTTCATCCTCGCTTCCATCGTCGTCACGCTGGGACCGATCCCCATGGGGCTGGGATCGTTCGAGGCGGTCAGCATCGGCATGCTGAGGGCGATGGGGGTTCCGTTCGAAGCGGCGCTGTCGGCGACCTTGCTGTTCCGCGGCTACACGTTGTGGGTGCCGCTGATCCCCGGCATGTTCGCGGCCCGCCGGCAGCTCAAGCGCAGGAAGCGCTAGCCGACATTGTCCTCGACCCAGGCCGCGTAGGAGCCGAGGATCTTTTCCACGGGCCAACTGACGATGCACGGCACGGCATAGCTGTGGAGCGATGCGATGCGGGTGATCAACGCGTCCACCGTCGAGTCCGACGTCTTGAGAATGGCCGCGACTTCGTCAGTTGTCTCGATCGCGCCTTTCCAGCGGTAGATCGAGCGGACCGGCGCGAGGATGTTGATGCAGGCGGCGAGCCGCTCCTCGACGACGGCGCGGCCGACGCGTTCGGCCTCTTCGGCGTTGGCGAAGACGGTGTAGACCGAGACAACGCTCATGTCCGCTGCCGCCCCAGCTCGTGCGCGCCCCACACCGTGCTCGCGAGGACAAGCGCGCCGGTGGCCTGGTGAAGGACCGCCAGCCAGATCGCGATTCCCGAAAGCACGGTCAGGATGCCGAGGACGATCTGGGTCCCGAACGCGCTGTGGATTGCGATCGAGGCACGGCGCGCACCTTCGATCTTGCGCAACTTGCGGGTGAAGAGGACGAGCACAGCGACCACCGCCCACGCCCACCAGCGATGCATGAAGTGGAGCAGGTAAAGGTCGTGCGTCATGGCGAAGAGCACACCGCGCGACCAGTCGATCCCCTCGGGGACGAAATGGCCGTTCATGTCGGGCCAGGTGTTCGATACGTACCCCGCGCGGAAGCCCGCGACCCAGGCGCCGAGCAGCAGCTGCACGAACAGGATCGCAAGCGCGAAAACGCTCCAGCCGGTGAGGCGCGCGGGCCTCTCCGGGAGCCGTCTCAGGTCGAGCGCGGTCCAGATGAGTGCGCTCATCAGGAACAAGGCGAAGAGCAGATGGGCCGAGAGACGATAGGGGCTGACTTCGACGCGTCCGCCTTCCAGGCCCGACATGACCATGAACCAGCCGACGGCACCCTGCAGGCCGCCGAGGACAAACAGCGCGATAAGCCGCCACGTGAAACCTTTCGGGATCGCGCGCTTCACCGCGAACGAGCCGACGCCGACGAAGAAGACGACCCCTATGACCCGGCCCAACAGGCGGTGGACCCATTCCCAGAAGAAGATGAACTGAAAGCCGGAGAGCGTCATTTTGGCGGGGCCTGCCATCTCCTTGTACTGCGGAGTCTGCTTGTAGAGCTCGAACTTGTGCACCCAGTCGCTGTGGCTGAGCGGGGGAACCGCTCCGGTGACCACGTTCCACTGGGTGATCGAAAGGCCGCTTTCCGTCAGGCGGGTGATTCCGCCGATCACCACCATCGCGAAGACCAGCGCGGCGACCGCGAGGAGGAGGTTGGACAGCGCGCGAGGACGCGCGGCTGCGGCCGTTTCCGGCAGCGAAGAGGCGATGACACTGCTCATGAGACGAGGCGCCTATTCGCGTGCGGCGGCCCGATGGGCAAGGGTGCAATCGCTGCCGATGTTATATTGTATCCCGCAGCCTCGCGGCCTATATGCGGCCGGGAATGGCTTCAAGACCTGTCTCGACCGGCCGCCTCGACCGCATCGCCATGGGGCTGTCGGGCCTGTGCGCGGTGCACTGCGTCGCGACCGCCGTGCTCCTCGGACTGCTTGCCTCGGCCGGGGGCCTGCTCGGCAAGCCGATCATCCACGAGGTGGGTCTCACGCTGGCGATGATCCTCGGGGCGATCGCGCTCGGTCGGGGCATGCGCGAGCACGGGCTGATCCTTCCGAGCATGGTCGGCGCCGTCGGCCTCGTGACCATGGCCTATGCGATGACTCTTCGCGAAAGCGGGTTCGAGCCGGCGGTGACGATCCTCGGCGTATCGGTGCTTGCGCTTGGCCATCGGCTCAACATCAAGGCGAAGCGCGGCGCCTGATTGCTTGTTCGCCCGGCGCTCGAAGACTATCTCGGTAGCGAATGGCCCATCATGATCACAAGCTCCACCAAGGCGCCTCGCTCAAGGAAGCGGCGCGCGACCGTCTGACCCGCGAGGGTGAGCAATGGACGGGGATGCGCGCCGCGGTGTTCGACGCGCTGGCGAGCTTCGACAAGCCCGCGAGCGCCTATGACATCGCCGAGGCGGTGTCGAAGGCGGAAGGACGGCGCGTTGCCGCCAACAGCGTCTACCGGATCCTCGACGTGTTCGTCACCGCCAATCTGGCGCGGCGTGTCGAGAGCTCCAACGCCTATGTCGCTAATCAGCATCCTGAGTGCCTGCACGATTGCATCTTCCTGATCTGCGACAGTTGCGGCCAGACCGTGCACGTCGACGACGACGCCTTATCGGCGAGCATCCGCAAGGCGGCATCCAAGGCAGGCTTCTCGGCGCCGCGCCCGGTGATCGAGGTCCGCGGCAAGTGCGGCGATTGCGAGAGCGACTAGCCGGTTAATCCTTGCGATGCCGATGCGGCAGCGTCACCGCGGGCGGATCGCTCGCCGGGAAGCTCTCCTCGATCGCCTCGTCGAGCATCGCCTCGCATGCGTCTCGATCGATTTCCGCTTCAGGCGGGACGTCCGAACGTTCCTCGTCCGTCGATTCGTCCATTTTGCTGGCCATGGCTCGGCGCTAGCACATCGGCGGCCTTCGTTCGACGCGACGCGGGCGAATTCCGCAGGCTTCTGAGCGAAATCTGAGCAATTGCTGAAATCGTCCGGATTACCGGGCGAATCCGTGACATCTCAGGGGCATCCGCGTAAGGCGGCGGCCGATGAACGATCGACCCGAAACACCGCTTCTCGACACGGTCGAATTCCCGGCCGATATCCGTGCGTTGAGCAAGGATCAGCTCCTCCAGCTCGTTGACGAGCTGAGGCAGGAGACAATCTCGGCTGTCTCGGTGACCGGCGGGCATCTTGGCGCAGGACTTGGCGTGATCGAGCTGACGGTCGCGCTCCATTATGTGTTCGACACGCCCAACGACAAGCTGGTCTGGGACGTCGGACACCAGGCCTATCCGCACAAGATCGTCACCGGCCGTCGCAACCGCATCCGGACGCTTCGGCAGGGCGGGGGCCTAAGCGGTTTCACCAGGCGCAGCGAGAGCGAATACGACCCGTTCGGTGCGGCGCACAGCTCGACGTCGATCTCGGCCGCGCTGGGTTTCGCAATCGCGAACAAGCTGTCGGCTGGTCCGGGCAAGGCGATCGCGGTGATCGGCGACGGCGCGCTCAGCGCCGGAATGGCTTATGAGGCGATGAACAACGCCGCGGCGGCGGGGAACCGGCTGATCGTCATCCTCAACGACAACGACATGTCGATCGCGCCGCCGGTCGGGTCCTTGAGGAACGCACTCGCGCGGCTGGTGAGCTCGGGCAAATATCTGGCGCCGCGCAAGCTCGCGCAAAAGCTGGCGCGGGCGATGCCCGAGCCGCTCCACGTCGCCGCGCACCGGATGGAGCAATATGCGCGCGGGCTGTTCACCGGCGGTACGCTCTTCGACGAGCTCGGCTTCTATTATGTCGGCCCGATCGACGGGCACGACGTGCGCGCGCTGGTCGAAGTGCTCGAGAACGTGCGCGACGCCGAGATCGGGCCGATGCTCGTCCACGTCGTGACCAAGAAGGGCAAAGGCTACGCACCGGCCGAAAATGCCGCCGACAAATATCACGGCGTGGTCAAGTTCGACGTGGTCTCGGGCGTGCAGGCAAAGGCCGCCGGGGGACCGCCGAGCTACACAAGCGTCTATGCGAAAGCGCTCTCAGGCGAGATGGAGCGGGACGAGAAGGTCGTCGCGATCACCGCCGCGATGCCGTCCGGCACCGGCCTCGACAAGGTCGCCGAGCAATTTCCTGAGCGCACCTTCGACGTCGGCATCGCCGAGCAGCACGCGGTGACGTTCGCGGCAGGGCTGGCGGCGCAGGGCTACCGTCCGTTCGCGACCATCTATTCGACCTTCCTCCAGCGCGCCTACGACCAGGTGGTGCACGACGTCGCGATCCAGAATCTGCCGGTCAGGTTCGCGATGGACCGTGCGGGGCTAGTCGGGGCGGACGGGGCGACGCACGCGGGTAGCTTCGACCTCGCTTACCTCTGCACGCTTCCGAATTTCGTGGTCATGGCGGCGGCCGACGAGGCCGAGCTTTGCCACATGGTGCATACGATGGCGCTCCACGACAGCGGCCCGATCGCCGTTCGCTATCCGCGCGGCGAGGGCAGGGGCGTGGCGCTCCCCGAGCAGCCTGAGGCGCTCGAGATCGGCAAGGGCCGCATCGTCCGCGAAGGCAAGAAGGTCGCGATCCTGTCGCTTGGAACGCGCCTCGAGGAGGCTGAGAAGGCGGCGGACCAGCTCGATGCCATGGGGCTTTCGACGACGGTCGCCGACCTGCGCTTCGCCAAGCCGCTCGACAGCGAGCTGATCCGGCGCCTGATGGCCACGCACGAGGTGGTCGTGACGGTCGAGGAAGCGTCGATCGGCGGCATGGGAGCGCATGTGCTGACGCTGGCCAGCGACGAGGGGCTGGTCGACGCCGGTCTCAAGATCCGGACGATG
>DATNFJ010000007.1:0-3162 GCA_035606455.1 Sphingomicrobium sp. | reverse complement strand
GTTCGAACAGCGCAAGCGCAACTTCGACTCCGCGGTGGCGGCGGTGAAGAGCTTCACCTCGCAGCGCGACCAGGCGCTCTCCCAGATCGCGAACTCGGAAGCCGAGGTCGACCGCGTCCAGTCGATCATCGACGATCTGACCCTTGTGTCGCCGCGGTTCGGGCGGGTGCAGTACCAGCTCGCGCGGGCGGGCGAAGTGGTCGCCGCCGGGGCGCCGATCGTGACCATCCTCGACCTCACCGACGTCTACATGACGATCTTCCTGCCCGCGGCGGAGGCGGGGCGCCTGGCGGTCGGCGACGAGGCCCGGATCATCCTCGATCCGGTTCCCGATTACGTCGTTCCGGCGAGCGTGAGCTTCGTCGCCGCCGACGCGCAGTTCACGCCCAAGACCGTCGAGACCGCCGACGAGCGGGCGAAACTGATGTTTCGCGTCAAGCTCAAGATCGACCCGCAGGTTCTTCAGGCTTTCTACACGCGGGTGAAGACCGGCATCAGGGGCTTGGGTTTCGTCCGCACGAAGGCTGGCGTGGAATGGCCCCAGATCCTCCAGGTCAAGCTGCCGAAGCCTCCGCCGGACAAGGCCTCCGCCGCTCCGGCGCCCGCGCCTGAATCCAAGACCCCAGACAACAACGCAGCCGGCGCCAAGACACCCGAGACCAAATGACCGTCGAGGAGATCGCGCGGGTCAAGAACGTATCGCACCGGTACGGCGCGACGATCTCCCTCGACGACGTCAGCATCGACATTCCCGCCCGCATCATGGTCGGCGTGATCGGGCCGGACGGGGTCGGCAAGTCCACCCTGCTCGCGCTGATCGCCGGGGTGAGACGGATCCAGCAGGGGCAGGTTCTCGTCTTCGACAAGGACGTCGCGGATCGCCGCAATCTCAAGGAAATCCGCGGCCGGATCGCCTATATGCCGCAAGGGCTCGGACGCAATCTCTACCCGACGCTCTCGGTGTTCGAGAATATCGATTTCTTCGGCCGCCTGTTCGGCCAGGGCGCCGAGGAACGGCGGGAGCGGATCACCGAGCTCCTCACCGCGACGGGCATGGAG
The DNA here is from genome assembly GCA_035606455.1 of Sphingomicrobium sp. Taxonomy (GTDB): domain Bacteria; phylum Pseudomonadota; class Alphaproteobacteria; order Sphingomonadales; family Sphingomonadaceae; genus Sphingomicrobium. Next base: position 2,103 of record DATNFJ010000007.1, on the reverse strand, counting down.
AAGTTCGAGGCCCGGCCCGCCGGCAAGCTCTCCGGCGGCATGAAGCAGAAGCTGAGCCTGTGCTGCGCCCTCATCAACGATCCCGATCTCTTGATCCTCGACGAGCCGACGACCGGCGTCGACCCGCTCTCGCGCGGCCAGTTCTGGGACCTCATCAACTCGATCCGCGCGCGCCGCCCGCAGATGAGCGTGATCGTCGCCACCGCCTACATGGACGAAGCCGAGCGCTTCGACTGGCTGATGGCGATGGACGAGGGCAAGATCATCGCCACCGGCACGCTCAAGGAATTGCTGGCGAAAACAGGCGAGCCCAATCTGGACGAGGCGTTCATCGCGCTGATGCCCGAGGCCAAGCGCGCCCTGCACAAGAAGGTGGTGGTGCGCCCGCAGGTCGCTTCGCCTGACGAGACGCCGGCCATCGAGGCCGAGGGCCTGACGCGGAGGTTCGGCGATTTCGTTGCGGTCGATCATGTGAGCTTCAAGATTCCTCGCGGCGAGATCTTCGGCTTCCTCGGCTCGAACGGCTGCGGCAAGTCGACCACCATGAAAATGCTGGTCGGCTTTCTGCCGGCGACCAGCGGCACGTGCAAGCTGTTCGGCGAGCCGATGGGCGGAAACGACATGCAGGCCCGGCGCAACGTCGGCTACATGACGCAGGCCTTCTCGCTCTACGGCGAACTGACCGTCGGGCAGAACCTCGAACTGCATGCGCAGCTCTACCATTTGCCCAAGGACAAGATCGCTCCCCGGCTCGAAGAGCTGCTCGAACGCTATGACCTGAAGAGCTTCGTCAACGCCCGGCCGGATTCTCTCCCGCTCGGCATCAAGCAGCGGCTCCAGCTTGCGATTGCGGTGCTGCACGAGCCGGCCATTCTCATTCTCGACGAGCCGACGTCGGGCGTCGACCCGATCGCGCGAGACCAGTTCTGGCGGACGCTGATCGATCTCTCCCGCGACGACGGGGTGACGATCTTCATCACCACCCATTTCATGAACGAGGCGGACCGCTGCGACCGCATTTCGCTCATGCATGCGGGGCGCGTGCTCGCCGTCGGCGCGCCCCAGGAACTGGTCAAGGAGCGCGGCAGCTCCTCGCTCGAAGATTGTTTCGTCGGCTATCTCGCGGAGGCGGCCGGGATCGACCGGACGAAGAAGGCCGAGGCGGCGCCGGCGGGCGTCGAGGCGGTCGCGGAAGAGCCGGTCGAGCGGCCGAAAAGTTTCAGCATCGGCCGCCTCTGGGCCTATGCGCGCCGCGAGACGGTCGAGCTTCTGCGCGACCCGATCCGCATGGCCTTCGCGGTGCTCGGGCCGATCATTCTCATGCTCGCCTTCGGCTATGGCATCTCGTTCGACATCGAGAACCTCGAGACCGCGTCCTTCGACCAGGACGACACCCCGCAAAGCCGGCAATTGCTCGAAGGCTTCGAGGGCTCGCGCTATTTCTCGATGCAGCCGCCGATCACGTCGTCAGAGCAGGCGGAGCGGCGTCTCAAGAGCGGCGGCACCCAGATCGTGGTCGAGGTCCCGCCCGGCTTTGGCCGCGACCTTCTCAACAACCGTACGCCGGAAGTCGACGCCACGGTCGACGGCGCCATGACCTTCCGCGGCGAGACGGCGAAGAACTATGTCGCGGGCGTGGTGAGCAAGCAGGGCGAGGAGCTGCAGCGGAGTCTGCACCGTCCCGGCAGCCCCAACGCCTGGAAAAGCGACAACATCGAGGTCCGCTTCCGCTACAACCAGGCTTTTCTTAGCGTGAACGCGATGGTGCCGAGCGTGTTCATGCTGATGCTGTGCCTGATCCCGGCGATCATGTCGGCGATTGCGGTCGTCCGCGAGAAGGAGACCGGCTCGATCGCCAATTTCCGCTCGACTCCGATCACCCGGTTTGAGTTCCTGATCGGCAAGCAGCTTCCTTATGTCGCGGTGTCGATGATCAATTTCTTCGCCCTGCTGATCATGGCGGTGTTCATCTTCCACGTGCCGCTCAAGGGCCCGTTCCTGATGCTGCTGGTCGGGACGCTCCTCTATGTCTTCGCAACGACCGGGTTCGGCCAGCTCATCTCGTCGTTCGTCAGCACCCAGGTGGCCGCCGTGTTCGCGACC
>DATNFJ010000006.1:0-14001 GCA_035606455.1 Sphingomicrobium sp. | reverse complement strand
TCAGACCCAACGCTCGCCACTGATCGACAAAGCGCGCCGGAAGGTCCATGAGCCGCGTGACGCCGTAACCGCGAGGAAGAGTTCCTGCGCATGCCGCGTCGATGAGGGCTGGGTCGAGGAAGGCGAGCGATAGCGTCATGCGGATCGAGCGCGGGGTGCGGTTCTCGCGGGCGGCGAGCTCGGCGATGTCGCCGACCGATCCTTTGATGAGTTCCTCGAGCCAGGACCGAGCGCCCGCGATGCTCCGGATCAGCCGGTTCCGTTCGTCCGACTCCATGGGGCGACTGAGCGCGGTCGAGTCGCTTGGTTCGAGAAGGGCCCTTCGAACCCGCGCCTCCGGTTTGATCCAGGGGATGGACAACGTTTCGGTCTCGCTTCCGTCCTTTGGGTCGGCGCGATACTCGACCTCGAGGCGATCGCGCAGGACGACGACCCGGACGAGATGCGCATCGATCAGGGCCTGGGATTGCGAGGCGTCGGACGAACGGAACTGCAATGTCTGGGGCTGTGCTGCCGCGATGACCGGACAGCCGATCGGGCCGGCGTTCTTCGAGGCGTCGATTCCAGGTCCTTGCGGACCACGCTCTTCGAGCGCCGACCGTAACGCGTTGACGATCGCTGTTTCGAGAGAAGCGGCAGGCAGGCGATGGATGAGAGAGGCGACGCGGTCGCGGGACTGCATGGCCGAGGTCGAGACGTAATAGCCATAGCGAACGCCACCCTTGACCGCGTAAGTGGGCGTCAGTCGCTCGCCAGCTTCATTAAAGAGCTTGTCACGGAGAAGCGCTGTGGACTTCAACCGGGCAGCGCGAGCGACACGCTGCTCTTGAAGGCGCCCCTGAACTTTCTCGAAAGTCTCGGGATCGATGATGGCCGGATGCTCCCCAGGCCAGGATCGCCTGTGGTGGTTGATCTCGCCGAGATAGTGCCGGTTGCGCAGGACGTGGGAGAGCGGGCCATTGGTCAGATGCACGCCGCCAACCTTCTCGCCTGATGCGAGGGTTCGGACCCGGGTCCGGATGTCTCGCCGCTTCAATTCTCTTTGGAGCGCGCGAATCGACCCAAGCTCGAGATAGAGATCGAAGATCAGGCGCACGGTCGCCGCCTCGTCGTCATTCACATAAAGCTTTCGCTCTTCGAGCCGATAGCCGAGCGGCACGACTCCGCCCATCCACAGGCCCTTCTTCTTCGATGCGGCGATCTTGTCGCGAATGCGCTCGCCGGTGACCTCGCGTTCGAACTGGGCGAAGGACAGCAGTACGTTGAGGGTCAGCCGGCCCATGCTGATCGTCGTGTTGAACGCCTGGGTGACCGAGACGAAGGAAACGCCATGAGCATCGAAGAGTTCGACCAGCTTGGCGAAATCGGCGAGCGATCGCGTGAGGCGGTCGACCTTGTAGACGACGACCACATCGACCCGTCGTTCGCGGATGCGATCGAGCAGACGCTGCAGCGCCGGACGATCGGTGGATCCGCCGGAATAGCCGCCATCGTCGAAGCGCTCGCGCACGAGCCGCCAGCCTTCATGAGCCTGGCTCTTGATATAGGCCTCGGCTGATTCTCGCTGCGCGTAGAGAGAATTGAAGTCCTGCTCAAGACCCGCGTCGCTGGAGACGCGGGTGTAAACCGCGCAGCGCAGAGGAGGGGTCATGATGGCCCCGGGGCGTCGAATGTCGCGCTCGGCTTGTTTTGTCTGCTCCGCTCGCCCGCTTCCCGCGGGCCTCGGTCGAGACCGAAGAAGCGGCGTCCGCTCCAGTTGACGCCGGTGATGGCGCGAGCGACTGCGGAGAGGCTCCCAAATATCCGTCCGTTCCACTCAAAGCCGTCGGCCGCCACCGTTACGCGGTGGAGAACACCGGCGTGCTCGCGGACCAGCACCGTGCCACTTCGGATCGGCTCGAACTGTGGAAGCCTCTTGGCGATGGGGCCTCCCTCAGGTTTTCCGGCGGCCTCAGCCCGTTCATCTGTGCGACGGATCGCCGCGGCAAGGATGGCGCGGGAGCGCGAACTAGAGCGTTATCCGGCCTGATCGAGTCGGGTTGGGGATTCCCGGAAGCTTGGAATTGTGATTCAAGCTGCATGCTGGAAAGGAGGCCAGCATGCATGGCGCGACCACTTTCCCGGGATTTGCGGGAGCAAGTAGTTCGGGCGGTTGAGGGCGGGCTGTCACGGCGCAAAGCGGCTGCGGTTTTTGAAGTCGGGATCGCAACGGTTATCGAGTGGGTGAGGGTTTGGCGCGAGAGCGGCCGGCTTATGCCCAAACCGATGGGGGGCGATCACAGATCGCGGCTGAAGGAGGAGCGAGCCTGGCTGCTGGAGCGGATCGCCGCGGCTCCCGACCTGACACTGGAGGAGATCCGCTCCGAGCTTGCCGCACGCGGCAAGTCTGTCGGCTATGGCACGGTCTGGCGGTTCTTCGCCTCTGAGGACATCAGCTTCAAAAAAAATCGTACATGCCAGCGAGCAGGAGCGACCTGATGTGGCGGCGGCGCGCGCCGTCTGGAAGGCCGAGCAGCCCACGCTCGATCCGGCCCGTCTGGTGTTCATCGACGAAACCGGGACCTCGACCAACATGGCGCGGACACGCGGGCGCGCCAAACGCGGCCAGCGTGTCATCGGTCGGGTTCCTTGGGGGCATTGGAAAATCCTAACCTTCGTCGCCGGCTTGCGCCAGCACGGCGTCACCGCGCCCTTCGTGATCGATCGCGCCATGACCCGTGCGATCTTCATCGAATATTTGCGGCAATGTCTGGTCCCCACCCTCAAGCCGGGCGACATCGTCGTGATGGATAATCTGCCCGCGCACAAAGGCCAGATCGTGCAGCAGATCATCGCGGCGGCCGGCGCTGAGTTGCGATATCTGCCGGCCTATTCCCCCGATCTCAATCCGATCGAGCAGGCCATCGCCAAGCTCAAAGCCCACCTGCGCAAAGCCCAGCAACGATCAATCGACGCCCTGTGGAAACGCATCGGAACCCTGCTCGACCTTTTCAGCCCCGAAGAATGCTCAAACTTCTTCGCAAACGACGGATATGCTCGAACTTGAGCGGATTCCGCTCTAGTGGCTGCTTTGGTTCCTGTTTGGGAGAAGGTTACGGGCAGGACGGCAGGACTCGTTTCGATCGACAAAGAGGGGGATAAGAAAAAGTGCCCATTCGCCGACTGGCTCGGCGAAATGCACGACTTCCTGAGAGTTCCTAGCCCTCCAACCGGGCGGGTTGTCGACATAGTTCGGCGCGACTTAAAGAAATCCGGCACCCGTCCACAGCGCGAACTCCCATGGATAATTGCGCACCATCCTAACCAAAAGGATGGAGCAATATGGAATCAGCTCAGCCCAACGTCGCGGGCGAAAGGCTCGGATTGAGGGAGGCTCTTCTCCCACCCGACACTGCCTTGGCCTACCGGGTCAACGACGCGAGTCGAGTCTCGGGACTGGGCGGCAGCACAATCTACAAGCTGATCGGCGAAGGAAAGCTCTGTTCGGTCCTGGTGGCTGGCCGCAGGCTGATTCCAGCCGATGCGCTTCGTGATCTCCTGCGAGGCGCGGCCTGATCGATGACCCCAGAAACGGCGATGGCCGCCACCGCGCGCATTGCGGTGAACGGCCATCAGGATGCTGCATGCTTGGCGGCTTGCAGCGCCCTGAATGGCTCAAATCCCAGTGAAAAGCAACATTCGTCTGAAGCCGTTGGGCTAACGGCCGCGCTTCGGCCGCTTCGCCCGCATCAGAAGCGCGCTTTAATGCGCTCAGAGCCTCGCTGGCGGCCGGCAAGCGGCGTCCCATGCTTCAGCGCCGACCGGCTTCGGCAGGACCCTGACGGCGGTGCATATCATCCAGCGCGCGCTCGACAAGGGAAAGCGCGTGGCCTTCGTGTTCCCGCACTCAGCCTGATCGATTAAACCGTCGCGGCATTCGAGGCCGAGGACATCCACGCCATCGGCGTCATGCAAGGTATCCACGAGCGCACCGATCGCGATCAGCCGGTCCAGGTGTGCTCGGTACAGACGCTCGCGCGCCGCAAGCGGCCGGAAGTCGATCTCGTTCTCGTCGATGAAGCCCATCAGCTCCATCGCGAGATCTTCCGATGGATGAGGGATTGCCCCAACATTCCGTTCGTCGGCTTATCGGCCACGCCATGGACCCGCGGTCTCGGCAAATACTACGATGGCCTGATCGTCGCGGCGACCGCCGCCGATTTGATTCGCGATGGCTTTCTCGCGTGCTTCAAAACCTTTGCGCCGAGCGAGCCCGACCGCGCCGGGGTCAAGACCATCGCCGGCGATTTTCACGAAGGAGAGCTCGCTGATGCGATGGACCGCTCCGTCGTGACCGGCGATGTCATCGAGACCTGGATTAAGCGCGGCGAAGGGCGCTCGACGCTCGCCTTCTGCGTCAACCGCCGCCACGCGCAGCATGTCGCAGAGCGGTTCGCGGAGGCGGGCGTCGCCGCGGAGTACATGGATGGAGCGACCTCCCGTGAAGACAGGGAGGCAATCTTCAATCGCTTTCGCTCGGGCTCGACCCGAATCATCTGCAACGTCGGCGTGCTGGTAGTCGGAATCGATCTGCACGTGCGCTGCATCATTCTCGCCCGTCCGACCAAGAGTCGGATTCTCTTTGTCCAGACGATTGGTCGGGGCCTTCGCACAGCCGAGGGCAAGGATCATCTTTTGATCCTTGATCATGCCGGCAACCATCTCCGCCTTGGCATGGTGACCGACATCGGTCAGGACCGCCTCGACAACGGCCGGGATCGCCAGGGCGCGCACGATCGCGTCGGGGATCGCAACAAGCCTCTGCCGAAGCGTTGCGAAGAGTGCAGCGCCGTTGTCTCCCGTTTGGCGCGAGCGTGTCCGTGCTGCGGCGCCTCGATCCGGGCAAAGACCGACGTTGAGAGCGCCGACGGCGAGCTAGTCGAATTTGGTTCACGCCGCACCGGCTCCGGGCCGCCCAGCATTGCGGACAAGATTTCGTTCCACGGCGAGTTGCTCTGGATTGCTCGCGAGCGCGGCCACAAGCCGGGGTCGGTGGGATTCAAATTCAAGGAGCGGTTCGGCGCGTGGCCCAATGATCCTCGCGTTCGATCGGCCATCCCCCATCCGCCCAGCCTGAAAACGAAAAGCTGGATCATCTCGCGGCAGATCGCCTTCGCCAAGGCCAAAGCCAGGGAGCGCGTCGCTCATGGCTGAACAGCGGAGAGGCTCCATAGCCGGCGCATTTGCGTGGCGATTGATCGAGATGCTGGAAAGTCCGGCGCATCGTGCGCTGAGCCTGTCGGCGCGAAAAATCCTCGATCGGCTCGAGATCGAATTTCATCGCCACGGTGGAAAGCCGGAAGACAATGGCCGCCTGCCGTGCACCTTCGACCACTTTGTCGAGTTCGGCATTCACCGTCACGCGATCGGGCTTGGAATCCGTGAGGTCGTAGCGCTCGGCTTCGTGAGATCACCCGGAAAGGGTGCGCCGGCACCGCAGGCTATCGCCAATCAACCTTGTACCACCTGACCTACCGTCACCCGAGTCCGAGCCGCGCCACAGCGTCATGCGCCCGCCGGAGAAGCCGGCGAAGGGAGCGAAGCCAAGCCTTGGCGAAACTGGCATTACGCCGCGCGAGCTCGCTGCGGTCAAAGCAGCGAGAGGAGCGGCGGCAGCGGCCAATCTTGGCGCCCCTGCGCAAGATCCCAACCGCCGCCGCGGTTTTGGCAAACTCAAATAACCAAAAGGAAATCAAACCATGACTGAACCGACTATTGCCGATCTCCGGAAAGAGGTTGACCGCCTTGGAGCGCAAATCGCATCCGAGCAGAAGCGTTGGATCAGAAAGTTGCCGCTGGAGCGCGCAAACAGGCGCCGGCGAAGCTGACCGCCGCCCAAGAGGCACAAGCCGCGAAAATCGCGGACAAGTTCAACAGAGTCCAAGCCGTCCGGATCGGCGAATGACCCAGATGCGTGGTCATGATCGACGAGGTGGTATTCGTTGCCGCACCATCCGTCGACGGCCTGTCGATCGCCGTAACTCCCCGCGACTCGGATGCGCCCGCCTGTGCCTTTCTCTATTCACAAGACGTGCAGGGCTCGCTCGCTGAGCTTCGGAAAGTGGACACCGACATAGTGGTGATGGCCAAACTGCAGAAAGGCAGCGCAGTCCGCGCGACTCTCGCCACGGAGATCCTCGAATCGATCATTGAGTTTCGAACCTACAATCTGCGGCGGTGAGAGCCGAAGGCGGCTCGGAAAAATGTCTGAAAATTCAGATCAAAAGCACGCGACCCGCTGGAGGAAGGGCCAGTCGGGCAATCCGTCTGGCAAGCCTCGCGGCGCGCGCCATAAGGCTACGCTGGCGGCCCAGGCGCTTCTCGACGGGGAGGCCGGAGGCGCGGGCGCGGAAGGCCATCGCTCGGGCTCTCGAAGGCGATACAACAGCGATGCGATTATGCCATGAGGGATATTGCCTCCGCGCAAGGAGCGCACCTCTGCCTCGCCCTGCCGGCCCTCAATTCCGCGTCGGACGCCACGGCTGCCCTCGCGGCGATCACCGCGACCGTCGCTGAGGGGAAGATAGCGCCCGGCGGGGGCGAGAGCCTGACCGGCATTATCGCCGGCTACGTCAGGGCGGCGGGACTTTCGGACATTGAGGCGCGCGTCGCCGCGCTTGAGCAGAAGGTCAGCAGCAATGGGAAACAGATTCGATGCGAGGCTCAATCGGCTTGAGGCTCTAGAGGGCGAAGAGATCGACACGATCCTCAGTGACCTTAGCCCCGAGCAGGGTAAGGCGATGATGGTCCATGGGATCGCGCTGCTTCAGGACGAGGAGGAGCCGAATAGCGAAGACCTGTGGAGGGCAGGCTTGACCAAGGCCCGCCATGACGCGGCTCTGGCGAGCCTCCGCCGCCGGGCCAGTATGTCATGGCGACCTATTGTCGAGGAGATGATGGATTTGACGCCGCTCTCGCCGAGATCGTGGAAGAGGACCGCGGGAAGGCCGGAGGGATCACTGATCAGGATGAGGTGTTCAGGGTCTCGGTAATCAAGGGCCTCAAGGGCCAAGGTGAGGATCTCACGATCGTCCGCACCGTCGTCGATCCGAAGCTTGAGCCGTCACCGCAGGCAAAGCGCGTGCCTGCCTGAAACGGGAATCGGGCATTAACCATTCTCGCCGATCATGACGAGAATGGAGCGGGAGAGCGCGGCGGCTCGCGCTGGCTGGATGTGGGACGCAAGCCCGAAAGCCCCGGTGTGGGCGGCGCTGTGTTCGGGATGACGGGAAGCGAGGGGCAATAGACGCCCGGCGCGGTCAACGCGGCTCAATTGCGCGGCGCGCACGCCATGCTGCACTGGACGGTCGGCGGAGCTGGCGAGCATCCCGTCGGCCTGGTGGGGTCATGAAACCGGTTGGTAATGGGTCCATGGACCCATTGCCAACCGTTCACGTGTCTTGACGCTCTACTGGGCGCTGCGTCTGTGTCTTTGCGAGTAACCCGCCAGGGCGATTGCGGCAATCAAGGTGCCGCCATTAAACAACGGCTCGACATAAAATTCGCCGCCAAATTGCTGGATGCCCGATATTCCGATCGCGAGCACCAGCACCGCGACCACCGTGCCCCAAACATTGACCCGCCCCGGCTTGATCGTGGTCGAGCCCAGGAAGACGCCGACCAGCGCCGGCAAAAGATACTCGAGCCCGACGCCCGCCTGGCCGATCCTCAGCTTCGAGGCGAGGATGACGCCTGTGCAGGCCGTGAGAAGACCGGATATGACGAATGTGATCATGACATATCTGCGGACCGGAATCCCATTGAGCGCAGCGGCCTTCGGACTGGCCCCGATCGCGTAGAGCTGGCGCCCGATCGGCATCCGCTCCGTCACCAGCCAAAGAACGATCGCGAGCACAAGCACGTAGAGCGCCGTGATGGGCATTCCGAGAACGAACCGCGCGTTAATGCTGAGGAATCCCTGAGGCAAGGCGCCGATCATCTGTTTTCCGCCTGTGTGCCAAAGGGCGATCGCATAGAGGACGGTCCCGGTTCCGAGCGTGGCGATGAACGAGTCGATCTGAGCCACCTCGACCAGGATTCCGTTGACGAGCCCGGCCAGCGCGCCGCACGCCAGAACCACGAGCACGGCGAGTTCCCATGGGAACCCAGCAACGGTCTGCAGGCTGATTGCCAGAATGTGCCAGAGCACGATGCCGTACCCGATCGTGAGATCGATCCGGCCTGCGATCATCGGCAGCAGCGCCGACAGCGCAAGCAGCGCCACGATCGACTTGTCGCTCAGGATCGACCGAACGTTGAACAGGGTCGGGAACGTGGTCGGCAGCAGAACGGAAAAAAGGATGATCAGCACGATCGCGAGCAGCGGCAGCCCGTAGACAGGGATAAGCCGCAAGATCGCCTGCAACCATGACATCCGCGCGAGCTCCGTACGCGTCGGCTCAAGCGCCCGCGATTTCAGCGACTGCATTCCGCTAGCTCCCGTCGCCCGCCGCGGCGGGGTCGGAGGCCGACGCGGCGGCGAGCAGAGCGGCGGGCGTCAACCGCTCGTGCATGAGCTCGGCCACGACCCGACCGCGATCGAAGACGAGCGCGCGGTGGCAGATATTGGCGATCTCCTCAAAATCCGTCGAGATGATGACGATCGCTGCGCCGTTCTCGAGCGCGAGGTTGAAAAGCTTGTAAATGTCGGCCTTGGCGCCGACGTCGACGCCCGCGGTCGGGTCCTCGAAGACATAGACCTTGCCGTCGAGATTGAGCCAGCGCCCCACCACCACTTTTTGCTGATTGCCGCCGGAAAGCGCCTCGATCGGCAGGTTGGGCTGGTTTGGGCGTAAGCCCACCTTCCGCCCCAGATCCAGGGCCGCGCCGTTTTCCCTGGCCGGCGCGACATAGGAGAACCACCGCTTTCCGGCGAACGACTGGTTGACGAACAGGTTCTCCTTGACCGAAAGAAACGGCACGATGGAGCCGTTGTTGCGATCGCCCCAGATCAGGCTCACTCCGTCCTGCATCGCCTCTCGCGGCGAGGCCGGCGCAATGGGGACGCCGTTCAGAATGATGTCGCCGCCGACCTTCTCCGTGAGTCCGAACAGGGCTTGTCCGATCAGCTCCTGACCCGCGCCGCGAAGTCCGACCAGCCCGACAACCTCGCCGCTTCTGAAGTCGCATGTGACCGGCCCTGCGCCCTCGACGGATAGGTTGGAGAGCGTCAAAAGCGGGTCGCCGATCGCGGCCGTCGGCCGGCGAAAGACCTGCGAGGGCTCGCGACCGACGATATGGACCACCAGACTCTCGGGCGTGACGGCGTCGACAGGGCTGCGGGCGACGACGCGCCCGTCCCGCAGGACCACGACGAAATCGGCGATCCGAAACACTTCGTCCAGACGATGGGAGACGTAGATCACCGCGACCCCGGCGCCGCGCAGCCTCTCGATCGCGTCGAACAGCCGGGCGACCTCGTTCGCGGGCAAGCTCGCCGTCGGTTCGTCCATCACGATGATGTCGGCGTTCGATCCGAGCGCCCGGCTCACCGCGACCAGCGCCTTCTCGGTCCGCGTCAATTGTTCGACGCGGGCGTCCGGGTCGATGACCACGCCGAGCTTGTCCAAGGCCTCCACGGCGCGCCGTCTCATCGCGCGCGTCTTGATGAGGCCAACGCGTTGTGGATAGCCGAGCGACAGGCAGACGTTCTCCGCGACCGTCATCCACTCGATCAGCCCCAGGTCTTGGTGGATGAAGGCGATCGGAAGATTGGCGGGCGACGTTTTTGCGCCGCGAAGGACAACCGCCCCCTCGTCTGGCGCGTAAACGCCCGCGAGAATCTTGATCAGCGTCGACTTCCCCGCGCCGTTCTCCCCGAGCAGCGCTAGGACCTTCCCGCGCTCGAGATCGAGGCTGACGTCGTCCAGCGCCTGGGTGCCGCCGAAGCGCTTGGAGACGCCTCGGACCGAGAGAACGACCTCGCCGGCTTGAGGCGCGTTCGCCCTCTGCAGCTCAGGCGCTGCGCCCGGCATATGCCTCTTCGTCCTGGCGACTCACCAAAGGCGACCTCGCGGCGTCATGCGTTGTATTCCATGATGTAAAGCCCGACGCTGAAATCGGTCGCATAGACGAGCCCGTCCTTGTCGACGAAGACGTCGGCGGCGTGCAGGACCAGAGGCCGGTTGGGACGCGGGTCGATCAGGCGATGCGGCGCGGCGACGACCATCGCCCCGACCTCCACGGGCGCGTACTGGTTCCTGATGTCGAAGACCCGCACGCCGGCGTTCTGATAGGTCGTGAACACGATGTCCGAGCTGACGAAGTGGCCGGGCCGATTCTCGTAGATGTTGTGCGGGCCGAAATGGCCGCCGACCTCGACATAGTTTCGGTCGGAGGGGTTGGGCAGAGTCGACAGGCAGCGCGGGTTCGCGGGGTCCTTGATGTCGAAGATCCAAATCGGCTTGTAGCCATCCTCCATCGCGTCAAGCGTGGCCTCGTCGAGGACCATGAGAAGATTGCGGTCGGGCAGCGGAAGGCAATTGTGAGTCGCGCCCCCGATGGTCGGCGCCCACATCCGGTGCGCGATCAGTTTGGGCGCGGCGCGATCCTTGACGTCGACGATCGCGAGGCACGCGTCGCGCCAGCTGCAATAAGCGATGTCGCCCGAGACGATCGGATGATGGCATCCGTATCGGCCGGTCGCCGACGGCCAGGACGGCGTCTCGCCCGCGGCGAGATTCATCCCCGGCAGCCAGAACCGCCCGGTCTCCTTGGGATTGGCGGGATCGGCGAGGTCGATGGTGATCATGATGTAATCGCTGAAGCCTTCGATGAAAGCCGAGGCGTAGGCCCAGCGCCCGCCGACGTACCAGATCCGGTGGAGGCCGCCGCCCTTGATCGGCATGAAGCCGATCTTCTTGGGCTTGCCGGGAGTCGAAATGTCGTAGACCGCCATGCCGGCGGACCAGCTCTGCTCTTCGCTCACTCGAGCATGCGCGTGAATGTCGCTGGTCTTGGCCCGATAGTAGTTGCGTTCGTCTGCAAGATCGGGCTGCGCCCACATGTTCTTGGCGTGGACCACGAGCAGAAGCCCGTCATGCGCCTGCACATGAAGGTTCCAGGTGTTGGGCGGGGCCGGAATGAACTCGGTCGCGCGCGGGTTTTTGGGATCCCGAACGTCGATCACGCTGACGCCGTTCGAGAACAGATGCCCGACATAGGCGAAGCCCCGTTCGACCATGATCTGGACGGCGTCGGGCCGCCCGCCCTGATCGCTGTGGCCGATGAGCTTCATGTTCTTCGAATATTGCGGCGCCTCGATATCCGCCATGTCCGTTCCCCGGTCCTGATCCAACGAGAGGCGCCGGGGCGAAACCCGCCCCGGTCGCGCGCGTGAGCGACGCTCGTGGTCGTTCAGCTCGATGTCTTGCCCCAGATCTTCCGATATTCCTGCTCGTAGCCGTTGGCCGGGTCATAGATCCCGCCGGGGCCGCGATCGCTCTTGACGTTGGCCGGGGTGAAGAGATGGACAGGCGCGACATAGCCGCTTGGCGGCTGGCCGGCGAAGGCGCGATTGAGCTCATCGATCACCTGGAAGCCATGCAGCCGGAGCGGCTCAGCCACCGTGCCGATCTGGTACTGATTGTTCTCGATGCGCTGAAACGCGGATTCGGAGCCGTCGCCGGCCGAGATGTTCCTGGGCTTGCCGTCGCCCGGTATGCCGGCCGCTTGCAGGGTAGGCGCCATATAATCGAAATAGAGATCGTTGATCCCGACTGAGTGCGTCCAGTTCTTTCCGTATTTGGCGATCAGCGTCGAGGTCAGCTGCGGCATTCGCGAGGAGACTTCGGCCAGCGGCGTGTCTTCGATCGCCAGGACCTTGCAGGTCTTGCAGCCCTCGATCGCGGCCTTTTCCGCGTTCGTCTTGGTGGTGCAGATCTGGTAGGCGCTGTCGGTGAACAGAACGACTCCAGCCGTTCCGTTCGAGTCGGCGACCGCATAGAGGCCCGCGGCGCGCGCCACTTCGGCTGGATCCGTTGTCACGTTGGTGAAGATCGGCGAGCCGGTGAGCTTCCCGGCCTTCGTGCCGGAATGCCAGGATACGACCTTGATGCCATTCTTGACCGCCTGAGTGATCTCGGGATTGTGCTCAATGGCGTCGACCGAGCCCAGGATGATCCCGTCCGGCTTCAATGCGATCGCCTGGTTCATGGCGGCCGTCTGCCCGGACACGGTGCCCTGGCCGTCGAGGACGCGGTAATCCCATCCGAGGATCTTCGCCGCTTCGGCGGCGAATTCGCCGACGGCGCGCCCGCCGCTGTTGCGCTGATCGTAGTTCACGAACACGATCGACTTGTGCCCCTGCGCCTTGGGGCCGGTCGTCGGGCCGCTCCAGGCGCCGCCCGGCTTGGTGATCGAGGCGATATAGGCCTTCGCCTTGTCGATATATTCGTCGGCAGAGACGGCTGCGCTGGCCGCTATTAGCGCCGACAGGGCCAAGCCAAGCCGCAGCGCCTGTTGTTTCGTCTGCATTCGGTCCTCCCTGAGAAAGGGCTCGTGAAGAGCCTTGACCCTACGCTATACGATGTTCGATTTGTGCGTACTATAAGTTTTGATAATGTCGCACGGCTCAGATCCGCTCCCTTTCGAACTGCGCTCGCTCGAGGTCTTCCTCAGCGTTTGCGACTCCGGCACCATGTCCGGCGCGGCGAGGGTTCTCGGACTCACCCAGTCCGCCGTTTCGCAGGCGATCGCTGAGCTTGAGCAGCGCGTCAACGCCGACCTTTTCGACCGCAACGTCAGGCCGCTCGGGCTTACGGTGAGCGGCGTCCTCCTGCGCCAGAGGGCGAGCGCCCTCATCGCCGACGCCCGGCAGATCGCGCCTCTTTTGCGGGATGTCCGCCGCAACAAGCTTCCACTGATCAGGGTAGGGTTGGTCGATTCTTTTTCACGATTGCTCGTGCCAGATCTCCCGAACCACCTCAGCCGCTTCGCCGACCATGTGTCGTTTGTCTCCGGTCTCACCTCCTCGCACGTCGATGACCTTCTCGGGCGCAAGCTCGACATTCTCCTGGGAGTGGACGAGTTCGAGGCTCTCGACGGCCTTGAGAGCTGGCCTTTGCTCGAGGAGCCTTATGTGGTCATCGCGCCGCCTGAGGCGCCGGCGCCGGCCACCGTCACGGAGTTCGCCGAGCTCGGCAGGAAGCTCAAGTTCGTGCGCTATCATCCTCGCCGGAAGATCGGCGTCTCGATCGAGCGCCACTTGCGCAGGCTCGGCGTCGAGCTCCGGCGCGCCTACGAGTACGACACGCCTTTCGCCGTCTCCGCGACCGTCGCAAAGGGCGAGGCGTTCGCGATCACGACCCCGCTGTGTATCTTCGAATCCGGCGAGCTTGCCAGGGATTTCGTTTGCCTGCCGCTCCCGGGGCCAGGGTTGAACCGACGGCTGTCGCTTATATCCCGCGCTCGCGAACTCGCGCGGGCGCCACGGGAGACCGCAGATTTCGCCATTGGCCGCCTCAACAGCGAGCTTCTCCCCGCTATCGCCGAGATGGCGCCTTGGGCGTCCTCGGCGATCGCCATCGGCGATCAGATCCGCCGCTCGCTCTGAACAGCCGACCTCATTAGGCAAACTTATGAACCCGTGCAGCGGCAGCGGAGGTAACAAACGACCAATCGAGAGGCGGCGGCCTAATAGCGGGCGTTTGACGAGCATGGGTCCAAGGGGTCTCAGAAATGAATGAAGAAGCGCGCGCCGCGTTCACATCCCTTTCTACCGCGACGATCACGATGGCGCTGTTGAAAAAGGGATTGCGCAACGTCTGGCTGCGCCGCGTTCGGCCGCTCGATCCAAGCGCTCCTCGTGTCGTGGGTCGGGCGTTCACAATGCGATTCGTGCCGGGGCGAGAGGATCTTGCGACGCCCGAGTCCCTGTCCTCCTCTAAGTCCACGCGGTTTGCGATCGAGGAGATTCCTCCGGGATCGCTCGCGGTGATTTCCTCGTGCGGCATTATCGACGCA
>DATNFJ010000005.1:0-54503 GCA_035606455.1 Sphingomicrobium sp. | reverse complement strand
AATTGGCCGTAGACCTCGCGCGCTCGGGCTCGGCCGCGGCCGTCGTGACCGGCCCGGTCGCCAAGGAGCAGCTCTACGCCATTGGCTTCCAGCATCCCGGCCAGACCGAGTCCGTCGCCGAACGGTGCGGGATTGCCCCGGGCAACGTGGTGATGATGCTTGCCGGCCCCACGCTGCGGACCGTTCCAGTCACCACCCATGTCCCTCTCGCCGACGTTTCCCGCATGCTGTCGAGCGGGCTGATCGAATCGCGCGGCCGCGCGGCGCTCAGGGGGCTGCAGCGCAATTTCGGCATTCCCGAGCCGCGGCTCGCGGTGAGCGGGCTCAACCCCCATTCAGGCGAAGCGGGGCAGCTTGGACGCGAGGAGATCGAGATCATCGAGCCGGCGATCGCCGCGCTTGTCGCAGAGGGCTGGCGAGTGACCGGCCCCCACCCCGCCGACACCATGTTCCATTCGCGCGCGCGGGCCAATTATGACGCGGCCCTGTGCATGTACCACGACCAGGCGCTGATCCCGATCAAGGCGCTGCATTTCGAGGACGCGGTCAATGTTACCCTGGGGCTTCCGATCGTCCGCACCGCGCCGGACCATGGAACCGCGTTCGACATCGCCGGTCAGGACCGCGCCGACCCGCGGCCCATGGCGGCTGCGATCCGGATGGCTGCCGCGAATGCGCTGATGCGCGCCGAGGCGCCTTGAACCGCGATCCGGAGCCGCTGCGTGCGGTCATCGCCCGCCACGGCCTCAGCGCGAGCAAGGCGCTCGGGCAGAATTTCCTCCTCGACCGCCAGCTGCTCGCGCGGATCGCCGCGATTCCAGGTAATCTGTCGGGCCAGATCGTCTACGAGGTCGGCCCAGGCCCCGGCGGCTTGACGCGAGCGCTGCTCGACGCTGGCGCGTCGGTCATCGCCGTCGAACGCGATCGCCGCTGCATTCCCGCGCTCGAGGAACTCCGGCAACAGCACCATGATCGCTTGACCTTGGTCGAGGCGGACGCGCTGAAGGTCGATGAGCGAGCGGTCGCCGGCGCTGGAGTCCATGTCGTCGCCAACCTGCCCTACAACGTCGGCACGGCGCTTCTCCTGAAGTGGCTGTCGGGCGATTGGCCGCCGTGGTGGGCGTCGCTGACACTTATGTTTCAGAAGGAAGTGGCCGAGCGCATCGTAGCCCAGCCGGGGAGCGGCGCTTACGGCCGGTTATCCGTCGCGGCGCAGTGGCGATCGCGGCCGCGGATCGCGATGACTGTCAATCGCTCCGCCTTCGTCCCGCCGCCGAAGGTCACCTCGGCGGTCGTCCACATCGAGCCCGCTCCGCAGCCTGAAAACGTCGACCCAAAGGCGATCGAGCGGCTCACCGAGGCCGCGTTCGGACAGCGTCGCAAGATGCTGCGATCGAGCCTGAAGCAGGTGCCCGGCGCGATCGAGGCTGCGGAATCACTGGGGATCGACGCGCAACGGCGCGCGGAGACGCTCAGCGTCGACGAATGGGTAAAGCTGGCGCGAGCGCTCAGCTAGAGGTCAGTCCTTTTTCGGGCTTTCAGGCGCCTTGGCCGACGCGACCGCGGGCCCGCGATTGATCGCGGCCGACAGCTGCGCCACTTGCGGGCAGCCCTTGGCCGCGCAGATCTGCTGGAGCTTCTGGAGGTTTTGCTGCGCCCGCGCGGTCGCGCCCATCTGCACCATCGCTTCGCCCTGGACCGCGATCGCGTCCGGATCGTTGGGCTCGATAAGAAGCGCCTTGTCGGTCATCAGCACGGCCTTGCCGAACAGACGCTGCTTCTCCGCAACCTTGGCGATGTCGATATAGGCCCAGCGGTTGCGCGGATCGACGGCGAGCGCGGTCTCGAGCAGGTTTTCCGCTTCCTCGAGCTTCCCGGACGACATGAGCGTCTCGGCCTGGTGCATCAGCTGCACCGACTTCGGCTGGATCTGGTCGTCGGGCCGCTGGCCCGCGACAGGCGCGCCGAGCGCGACGACGGCGAAGCCGGCAAGCAGAAGACGCGGCAAGGACTGCATCAAATTCTCCACTTCTCGTGCGTTCCGCCTAGCATGGACGGCGGAGCCGCGCGATGAAAAAGCCGTCGGTATGGTCATGCGCCGGAGTGAGCAACCGCCCGGCGCCATCCGAACGTCCGGCAGCAATGCCGGCTGCCTCACTAATCCACGATGAATGGCGCTGGAGAAAGCGGTCGATCTGCCCTGCCCCCTCGCGGGACAGGAGCGAGCAGACCGCATAGACCAGGCGTCCGTCCGGGCGGACCAGATCGGCGCCTATGTCCAGCAGGCGCTCCTGAACGCCAACCAATCGGTCGAGCCGCTCAGGAGTGAGCCGCCAGCGGCCTTCGGGATTGCGGCGCCACGTTCCGCTTCCGGAGCAGGGCGCGTCGACGAGGACCACGTCAGTCATTCGACGCCAGTCGGCGAGATCTTCAAGCTCGTTCGGCGGGTTGAGCAGGCATGTTTCGATCACGGCGCCTGCCCGCTCGGCGCGAGGTCGAAGCCTGGAGAGACGCGCGCGATTGCTGTCCGTGGCCAGGATCGTAGCGCCAGGAGCCGCCGCCGCCAGGGCCAGCGACTTGCCCCCTGCCCCCGCGCACAGGTCGACAATCCGCTCGCCTGCTTTCGCGTCGCAGGCGAGCGCGATGAGCTGGCTGCCCTCGTCCTGGATTTCGACTTGCCCGGATTCGAAGCCGGGTTCGCTCTCGACGCGGCTGTCGGGCGGGAGTCGAATGCCCCACGGACTGACCTGCGTCGGCACCGCATCGACAAACTGCTCGAGCAGCTCGTCCCGCGAGCATTTCGAGACGTTGACTCGCAGGTCCAGTGGAGCGCGGTCGAGCAGCGCCGGCCACTCGTCCGAGGAGACCAGAGGCGACAGCTCCGAGGCGATCCAAGCCGGTACGAAGCCTGCCTGCGCGCCGGTCTCTTCGGCGTGCAAGCGCTCGGGTCCGCGCGGCTGGCCGAAGAATTCCAGCAGTTCCGGCTCCTCTCGAGCCAGTCCGACGATCGCCGCACGTCCGCTTGCCGGCGAGTCAGCGGTTCGGCGGATCGCCCGGAACACGAGCTCGCGCACCGCTCGGCGGTCTTTCGATCCGGCATAGCGCCGGTGCTTGAAGTACCGGGTGACGATCGCATCGGCTGGCGGCCCGTCGTCCCGGACCGAGCGGATCACCTCGTCGAGAATCTCGATCGCCGCCTGCAGCCGCGCGGCGGGAGTCATCGCTCAGCGCGTCGGGTAATTGGGCGCTTCCCGAGTGATCGCAACGTCATGCACATGGCTCTCCGAAAGCCCGGCGTTGGTGATCCGCACGAACCGCGCTCGCTTCTGAAGCTCGGCAATCGTCTGCGACCCGGTATAGCCCATCGCCGCCTTCACGCCGCCGACCAGCTGGTGGATGATGTCGCGGACCGGCCCCTTGTACGGCACCTGCCCCTCGATCCCTTCCGGGACGAGCTTCAGGTGATCGCGAATGTCCTGCTGGAAGTAACGATCGGCCGATCCGCGCGCCATGGCACCAACCGAACCCATGCCGCGGTAGGATTTGTAGCTGCGGCCTTGGTAGAGGAAGATTTCGCCTGGCGCCTCCTCGGTGCCGGCGAGAAGCGATCCGACCATGACGCTCGAGGCGCCCGCCGCGAGCGCCTTGGCGATGTCGCCGCTGGTGCGAATCCCGCCGTCGGCGATCACCGGCACGCCATTTGCCGCCCTCGCCGCTTCCATCACCGCGGTGAGCTGCGGAACACCAACTCCGGCCACGATCCGCGTCGTGCAGATCGATCCCGGTCCGATCCCGACCTTGATTGCGTCGGCGCCCGAATCGACCAGCGCTCTCGCGGCGTCGGCGGTCGCCACATTGCCCGCGATCACCTGCACCGAGTTCGAAACCGACTTCACCCGCTCGACGGTCCTGCCGACGTCGGTGTTGTGGCCGTGGGCGGTATCGATGACGATACAGTCGCAACCGGCGTCGATCAGCGCCTCCGAACGCTCGAAGCCCTTGTCGCCAACGGTGGTGGCTGCGGCGACGCGAAGGCGCCCTTCGGCATCCTTGGTGGCGAGCGGAGCGGCGACCGACTTTTCGATGTCCTTGACCGTGATCAGGCCGACGCAGTGATCGTCCTCGTCGACGACGAGCAGCTTCTCGATCCGGCGCTGGTGAAGGATCCGCCGCGCCTCCTCCTGGCTCGTGCCGATCTTCACGGTCGCGAGGTTGTCCCTCGTCATGAGCTCGCTCACCGGCTGCTTCGGGTTCTCCGCGAAGCGGACGTCCCGGTTGGTGATGATGCCGCACAGCTTGCCGGACCTCTCGACGATCGGGATGCCGCTGATACGGTGGCTCTTCATCAGCTCCAGCGCCTGGGCGAGAGTCTGGCCGGGGCTCATGGTGATCGGATTGACCACCATTCCGCTCTCGAAGCGCTTCACCTGGCGGACGACCAGCGCCTGCTCATCGATCGTCATGTTACGGTGGAGCACGCCGATCCCCCCGAGCTGGGCAAGGGCGATGGCCATGTCGGCTTCGGTCACCGTATCCATGGCCGAGGACAATATCGGGATGTTGAGCGGAATCTCGCGCGTGAGGAAGGTCCTCGTGTCCGCCTGGCTCGGCAGGACCGAGGATTCGAGCGGCTGCAGGAGGACGTCGTCGAACGTCAGTCCCAAAGGGATGTCGGGCGAAATGTCAGGAGCGTCGTTGGGGCGGGCCATATCGGCCCATGACAGAGCGGCGGCGATTCGCCAAGTCTCTGGTCAGGCGTTCGCCCTTGCCAGCACGCGTTCCGCGGCTTCGACATGCATGCGTTCGATCATCTCGTTGCCGAAGCGCTCGGCGCCACCGTGGAACGCGTCGATGAGGGCGCGGGCGCGTTCAACTTCGGCCGCGCCCGGTGCGAAGGCCTCGTGACAGGGAGTGATCTGGTTGGGGTGGATCAGGCTTTTACCGTCGAAGCCGAGCCCACGGCCGTCCCGCGCTTCCGACAGGAAACCGTCGCTGTCCTCCAGATTGTTGAACACGCCATCAAACACGGCGACCCCGTGGGCGCGCGCCGCGAGCACGATCAACTGGAGCGAGGCCGAAATCGGCTCGCGAGTTGCGTCGAGGGGAAGGCGAAGATCGGCGCGCAGGTCGTTGGTGCCGGCGATAAGTGCCGCTGACTCACTCGCGATCTCGGCGGCCGCGAGGACGCCCGCGGCAGTTTCGATCATCGCCATGACCGGTTTCGATACGGCTTCGGCGATCTCGCGAACCATTCGGGGCGAGATGGCGCACGGTACGACGACGAAATCGGCCTTGGACCCTGCGACGGCGTCGAGGTCGCGTGAGTGCCACTCACTGCCCAGGCCATTGACCCGGATCGCGACGGGCATCGCCCAGGGCGACGCCACGGCCTCGACGGCGGCAGCGCGCGCGGCTTCCTTGTCCTGAGCCTTCACCGCATCTTCGAGGTCGAGGACGACGAGATCGGCGCCCGCTCCTCGCGCCTTGGCGATCGCGCGCGGGTTCGAAGCCGGCAGGAACAGCAGGGACCGTATGGCGAATAGGTCCACGGGCTCGTCGTTTTTCGCTTCCGCTTGCGTCATGGCCGTCGCATCATGCCCTGAATAAGCGAAAGCGGGGAAGAGAAATGCTGACGACGTTCGCAGCCGCCGTTGCCGTCCTGGTTCTGCTCTACGTCATGATGGGCGTGAAGATTGTCCGCCAGGGCTATCGCTACACGATCGAGCATTTCGGCCGCTTCGTCCGGGTGGCGGAGCCGGGGTTCAATTACGTGACACCCTTCTTCTACCGTGTCGGCCGCCGCATCAACATGATGGAGCAGGTGCTCGAAATTCCCGGGCAGGAGATCATCACCAAGGACAATGCGATGGTCGCGGTCGACGGCGTCGTCTTCTTCCAGGTGCTCGACGCCGCCAAGGCCGCCTATGAGGTGTACGATCTTTATTCGGCGATCACCGCGCTCTCGACCACCAATCTCCGGACCGTCATGGGATCGATGGACCTCGACGAGACCCTGTCGAGGCGGGACGAAATCAACGTCAAGCTCCTGTCGGTGGTCGACCAGGCAACCGAATCCTGGGGCGTGAAGATCACCCGCGTCGAGCTTCGCGACATCCGGCCGCCGCAGGATATCGTCAACGCGATGACCCGGCAGATGAAGGCTGAACGCGAGAAGCGCGCCGTGATCCTCGAGGCCGAGGGCTCGCGCCAGTCCGCGATCCTCAAGGCCGAGGGCGAGAAACAGGCTGCGATTCTTTCGGCGGAAGGCTCGCGCGAAGCGGCGTTCCGCGAGGCGGAGGCGCGTGAGCGGGCGGCGCAGGCGGAAGCGGCGGCAACCAAGGCGGTGAGCGACGCCATCGAGGGCGGAAGCGCCCAGGCGATCAACTATTTCGTCGCTCAGAAATATGTCGAGGCCGTCGCCGAGTTCGCCCGCTCACCCAATGCCAAGACAATCCTGTTCCCGGTGGAAGCCACTCAGCTGATCGGCACACTTGGCGGCATCGGCGAGCTGGCGAAAGAAGCGGTCGGAGGAATGACCGGCGCCTCGCAAGCGCCCAAACCCAAGTCGGTCGCCAGCGTGCCCAAAGCCGGCGAATGAGCGACCTCCCTATCGATCCGGAATGGCTGTGGCTGATCGGCGGGGTGGTGCTGCTGATCGCGGAGCTGATCGCGCCCGGCTTCTTCCTGGTGTTCATCGGCGGCGCAGCGGTGGCGACCGGATTCCTGTCGCTCCTGCTTCCGCTGCCGATCGCGCTGCAGCTGGCGATCTTCGCGGTGCTTGCCTTCCTCGCCGCGCGGATTGGCGGCCGCCGCGCTTATTCGATGCGCTACGATTATTCCCCCGATCCTTTCCTCAACGACCGGGCGAAACGGATGCTGGGAACGGTCGTGGTCGCGACTCAGCCGATCGACAAGAACGGCGGCCGAGTCCGCGTCGGCGACAGCGAATGGTCGGCCCGGGGCGGCCCGGCTCAGCCCGGCGATCGCGTGCGAATCGTCGACATCGAAGGCAATTGCCTTAAGGTCGAGCCGGAGCACGTGATCCCGCCGCCGGCTTAGCCGACTGCGCGCGAATCCAGGCGTGCATCCGGTCCTCGAGCACACTCAGCGGCACCGAACCCAGCGCCAGTATCGTGTCGTGGAAGCCGCGCTCGTCGAATCTGGGCCCGAGCGTGGTTTCGGATTCCTTGCGAAGCTTCAGGATCGTCAGCTCACCGAGCTTGTACGCGAGCGCCTGGCCCGGCCAGCTGATGTAGCGGTCGACCTCCGTCTCGACCTCGTGCTGACTGAGCGCGGTGTGGCTCGCGAGATAGTCGATCGCCTGTTGCCGCGACCAGCCGTACTCGTGGATCCCGGTGTCGATCACGAGCCGGCAGGCGCGCCACATGTCGTAGCTCTCCTGGCCGAACTTCTCGTAGGGCGTGCGATAGATGCCGAGCTCGTTGCCGAGCCATTCGCTGTACAGGCCCCACCCCTCGCCCATGCCGGAGAAATAGAGGTTGCGGCGGAACCTCGGCAGCGCCTTCTGCTCCGCTTCGAGCCCGAGCTGGAAACTGTGTCCCGGCTCGCATTCGTGCAGCGTCAGGACGGGGATATTGTAGAGCGGGCGCACCGGCAGGTCGTAGGTGTTCATCATGCAATTCTCGCGTCCGCCGCGCCCGGAGGTGTAGAAAGGTGCGAGCGCCGGCGGCACCGGGATGATCCCGAAGCGGGCCCTCGGCAGAAGTCCGAAATGCTGGCCGATCACGCCGTCGACCCGCTTTGCGACATAAGATGAGACTCCGAGCAGCTCGTCGGGAGTCTTGGCGATGAACTGCGGGTCCGTCTTCAGGAAGTGCAGGAATTCGGGCATCGTGCCCTTGAAGCCGCTGTCGCGCATCGTCTTCTGCATCTCGGCGTCGATCCGCGCGACTTCCTGGAGCCCGAGCTGGTGGATCTGCTGGGGCGTCATGTCGGTGGTCGTATATTCGCGCACCTGCGAGCGGTAGAAAGCGTCGCCGTCGGGCAGGTCGTGCGCCGCGATCGTGGTCCGGGTGTGCGGGATGTAATCGTCGCGGATGAAGCCAAGCAGCTTGGTGTACGCCGGCATCACCGACTGCTGGATCGCTGCCCGGGCTTCTGCGCGCAATTGCTCCTGCGCGGCCGCGGGGATATTCGAAGGAAAGCGCTCAAACGGCTTGTAGAAACTGCTTTTTTCCGGATCGTCGACGATAAAGGTCGCGACCGATTTGTCGCGGCCCTCGAGCGTCGCCCGGGGTACGCTGAACCCGCGCGCCAGGCCGGCGCGCATGTTGGCGATCTGTTCGTCGAAGAAGCGCGGGATATCGCGCATCCGGGCGATGTAGCGCTGGTAGCCCGCGACATCGTCGAACGGCTGCGAGGCGTCGAGATAGGTCCAGAAGGAGCTGTCGCTGTTGAACGGCATCTCCCAGGTGCGGAAGTGATCGTCGGCGACCTGGTTCTCCAAGGTCGTTCGAAGGACTGCGGCATTGACCTGCTCGTCGGGTGAGAGCTGCGCCGGCGAAATGGCGTTCAGCTGCGCCAGCACGTCCTTCAAATGCGCTTCGCGGCGAAGCTGCGACGCGGCATCGACGTGCGGCAGGTGGCCCGTCGATTCGAGCTCTCCCTTGGCGTTCCAGGTCTGACCGGATTGCTGCGCATCCCAGTCGGCGTAAGCATCGTAGAGCGCCTTCAGGCGGGCGTCGGCTGAGGCCTGCGGGGCATGCCTTGCAGCAGGAGCTGCAACAACCTGTGAAGAGAGCGCGCTGGTCCCAAGCAAAACTGCGCCGAACGCGACGAATAGCTTCATTCTCTTATCCCCTCCCCCTCGGAAACCGTCTTCGCCTGTACTGCCGGGGACGCGGCTTAGGGAAGCACCCGAAGATCGGGCTCGACGAAACGGCGACGGGCTTCGACCGAGAAGAGAAGCTGCGGTGAATAGAAGCGCAAGGGCCAGTCGCGGCGGCCCGTCGGCGAGAGCAGCAGCTCGTTGACGAGTTCGCACAGCGGCTCCTTCGGGTCGGCTTCCTCGAGAAACAGCCGCACTCCGGCGAGGAACACGCGGGTGATCGTCTCGTGATAGCCTTCGCTGTCGCTGTTCACGCCGCCGACGCTCTCGTTGTAGCGGCGGATTAGATCGGGAAGCTCGCGATCCACGTCGATGTCAGGTCGCCTCAGCAGCAGGTAGGCGGTCGCGGCGAGATGCGCCTCGTGAGTCCATTCGGCGCGGGCCAGTGTGCGCTCGACCAGCCCTTCGCCGATGTGCACGACATCGGCGTCGGAGGCGAAGAAGCGGGGTCGGAATTCGGTCATCGGTCGGGTCCTGTGAGGGCCCGACAGGGATCAGGCCTACGCTGAGGTGGTCTGGGCGGTCTGCGGCTGGGATTGCGCTTGTTGCGCCTTAGGCGCCGCCTGCCGGACTCCCTCGTCCACCTGATCCGCGAACTGCGCGAAATTCTGCGCGAACAGGTCGACGAGCTTCGCGGCCATCGCGTCATATTGGGCGGGGTCCGCCCAGGTGCTGCGGGGATCCAGGAGCTCGGTGCAACCGGGCAGCTCGACCGGCACTTCGAACCCGAAGTTCGGGTCCTTCCGGAACTTGCCCTTCTTCAGGCTGCCGTCGAGCGCGGCGTTGAGCAGCGCGCGAGTCGCCTTGATCGGCATGCGCTTACCGACGCCGTACTTGCCGCCGGTCCAGCCGGTGTTGACCAGCCAGCAGTCGACGCTGCCCTCGGCGATGCGCTTCTTGAGGAGGTTGCCATAGACCGACGGGTGCCGCGGCATGAACGGTGCGCCGAAGCAGGTCGAAAAGGTCGCCTGCGGCTCGGTCACGCCAATCTCGGTCCCGGCGACCTTGGCCGTGTAACCCGACAGGAAATGGTACATAGCCTGGTCGGGCGTCAGCTTGGCGATCGGCGGAAGGACGCCGAACGCGTCGGCGGTCAACATGACGACATTCTTGGGCACCGGGCCCATGTTGTCGGCCGACGAATTGGGGATGAAGTCGATCGGGTAAGCGCCGCGGCTGTTCTCGGCGAGCGTCGGATCGTCGAGGTCGAGCGTGCGTGTCACGGGATCGATCACGACATTTTCAAGGACCGTTCCGAAGCGCTTGGTCGTCGCGTAAATCTCGGGCTCGGACTCGGCCGACAGACGGATCATCTTGGCGTAGCAGCCGCCCTCGAAGTTGAAGACCGCCGTGTCCGACCAGCCGTGCTCGTCGTCGCCGATCAGGGTTCGGTTGGGGTCGGCGGACAGAGTCGTCTTGCCGGTGCCGCTGAGGCCGAAGAAGATTGCCGTGTCGCCGTCGGCTCCAATGTTCGCCGAGCAATGCATCGGCATGATGCCCTGCGGCGGGAGGATGAAGTTCAGCAGGCCAAAGACCGACTTCTTCATCTCGCCGGCATAAGCCGTGCCGCCGATCAGGATCAGCTTCCTGGCGAAATTTACCGCGACGACCGTCTCGCTGCGGCAGCCGTGGCGCTCGGGATCGGCACGGAAGCTGGGCAGGTCGATGATCAGATATTCCGGGTCGAAAGCCGGCAGCTCGTCCGCCTCCGGACGCACCAGCAGGGTACGAATGAACAGGTTGTGCCAAGCGAGCTCGTTGATCACGCGCACTTTGACCCGGTGCTCCGGCTGCGATCCGCCGTACAGGTCGGCAACATATAGCTGGTCCTTGTCGGCGAGCGCGAGGAGGAAGTCGTCATGCAGCCGGGCGAAAGCCGCCGGGTCCATCGGCTTGTTGCCGTTATTCCACCAGATCACGTTCTCGGTGAGTTCGTCCTTGACCGTGAACTTGTCCTGGGCGCTTCGCCCGGTGTGCTGTCCCGTGCGCACCACCAAAGGCCCATCTTTCGCCAGCAGTCCCTCTCCTCGCCGGACCGCATGCTCGACCAGCGGCGCGGTGGTCAGATTCCAGAAGATTTCAGCGCCGGTAGCGATGCCCTGGGTATCAAGGCCGCGGCTGGGGACCCGTTCATTCACGCTCGAATTACCCTTCCTGATGTCAAAATGCGGCGGCGACCGGTTCCTGGCCTGCCGCCGCATTGCCTGTGCGTAGCGCGCCTATAAGCGCGAATCCGCCCCTTGGTCAAAACGGCCCGGCGGCAATTCACGTCCTCGAAGTGGGAAGATAGGACCAACTTCACAAGACCATAGCGAGCTTGTGCCCCGACCTGCCGCTGGCTATCCGCAACCCTTGGAGCGGCAAGAGGCAGCGGGCGAGCAGCGGATGAGCCAGGTGATCGCGCTGGTCGACGACGACCGCAACATCCTGACCTCGGTGTCCATCGCGCTCCAGCAGGAGGGATTCGTCACCCGCGTCTATTCCGACCCGATGCTCGCGCTCAAGGCGCTCGCCGACAACCCGCCGGATCTGGGCGTATTCGATATCAAGATGCCCGGCCTCGATGGAATGGAGCTGTTGCGCCGGATTCGCGAGTTCAGCTCAGTGCCGGTGATCTTCCTGACGTCGAAAGACGACGAGCTCGACGAAGCCCTGGGCCTCGCGATGGGCGCGGATGACTATATTTCGAAGCCGTTCTCGCAGCGCCTGCTGATCGCCCGAATCCGAGCGATCCTGCGGCGCCAGGAGCTCGAGCGAGGCGAGGCGAGTGCGAGTTCGGAAGAAGCGGAGCCGGCGCCGCTCGAACGCGGGCGCCTGATGATGGACCCGGCTCGGCACAAGGTCCGATGGGACGGTAAGGACGTGAGCCTCACCGTCACCGAATTCCTGATCCTCGAGGCGCTCGCGCAGCGCCCCGGCGTCGTGAAATCGCGCAACCAGCTGCTCGATGTGGCCTATAACGAGGACATCTATGTCGACGACCGAACCATCGACAGCCACATCAAGCGCATCCGGCGCAAGTTCCGAAGCGTCGACCCCGAATTCGATGCAATCGAGACCCTCTATGGCGTCGGCTATCGATTCGACGAGCAGTGAGCCGCCCGAACCGCAGCTGAAATGGTCGGGCCGCTGGACTCTCACCCACCGAATCCTTGCGCTCAACATCCTGACTCTTCTGCTGGTCGTGCTGAGCACGCTCTACCTCGACGTGTTCCGGCACCGGCTGAGCAAGGAACGTACCCAGCAGACCCGGCTCGAAACGGTGACCGCCGTGGCCGCATTGAGCCACGTACCGCAGCAGGACTGGCCGGCGCTGCTCGCGACGGCCTCGAAGGTCACCGACGATCGCTTCCGACTGTACGGACCTGACGGATCGCTGCTGGTCGACAGCTGGCGGCAGACCGGCCCGACCTACCAGCTTCGGGATCCAAACAGCGAGCACTGGACCAAGACGATCGCCCGGGCACTCGACCGCGGCTTCAATTTCGTCGTCGGGGCCCGGCGCCACGAAGACTATGTCGACCCGCCGGTTGACCGGATGCAGGCGTGGCCCGAAGCGCTGCGCGCAAAGAGGCTCGGCCGCGCCACGACCAAGATCAGGGACGCTCCCGACCTTACGCCGGTCATTTCGTCGGCAGTGCCGTTCGAGGGATATGTGCTCCTGGCGACGGACAACGACCGGACCTTCACCCACACCGTGCGCCGGGAACGCGCGTTCATCATCGGAGCAATGGCGCTGGTCGTCGCGATCTCGGTCCTGCTTTCGATGTTTCTTGCAAGGACGATCGTCAGGCCGCTTCGGCGCCTGGCGATCGCGGCGCACCGCGTCCGGCTAGGCCGCGCCCGCGAAGTCAAGGTGCCGCGCCTGCCGAGGCGAAGCGACGAGATTGGGCTGCTCGCCCGCGCCGTCTCCGACATGAGCCAGTCGCTCCGCCAGCGGATCGACAATATCGAAGCATTCGCGGCGGACGTCACTCACGAGCTCAAGAACCCCCTCGCCTCGCTCCGGTCCGCGGTCGACGGGCTGGACAGCGTCGAAGATCCCGAGCTGCGTCGCCGTCTGATGACGATCGCTCGCGAAGATGTTCGGCGTCTCGATCGGCTCATCAACGATGTGAGCGAGGCCGCGCGGACGGATGCGGAGCTTCATCGGGCGACGTTCGAGCGGGTCGACCTGGGTCCCTTGATCGAGCAGGTCGCCTCGAGCTGGGAAAACCGGCGCGAGAAAGGCGACGCCCGGATCGCGTTCGCACGGCCGCGCAAGGATACTGCGGTGGTGATGGGAAAGCCGGATCAGCTGGCCCGCGCGATCAACGCGATCATCGACAATGCAGTGAGCTTTTCGCCGCCGGGCGGCCTCGTCGAGATTGCCGCCGCTGCCGTCGGCGACGAGGTCCGCATCCGCATCGACGACGAAGGTCCGGGCGTGCCACACGAGGCGCGTGAAGCGATCTTTAACCGCTTCCACTCAGTACGGCCCGAGGGCGAGAGCTTTGGCCGGCATTCCGGGCTCGGCCTTGCTATCGCCCAGGCAATCGTCAATGGCCACGACGGAGAGATTGACGTGCACGATCGCGACGACGCTCCATCCGGCGCCCGCTTCATCATCCGGCTTCCATCGGCGGACCGCGCATGAGCCAGATGCAGCCCGGAGCCGGACCGCGCATTTCCGCAGAGACGCTCCACGCGAGCACGGTCGCCAGCAACGGTCGGGCGGTGCTGATCACGGGCCCGTCGGGCTCGGGCAAGTCGGACCTGGCGCTGCGCCTCATCGACCGCGGCTTCGCGCTGGTCAGCGACGACCGCACGGTGGTGAAGCGCGATGGCAACCGGCTGCTCGCGGCTGCGGCGCAGAACATCGACGGCAAGCTCGAAATCCGCGGCATCGGAATCGTCGAGGTCGGCGGCGTGACCGATATCCCCGTGGCCTTGATCGTGGAGCTGCGGAGCGATCTCGAGCGCATGCCCGACGACAGCCGCGAGCGCCTCATCCTCGGCGTCCGGGTGCCGCTGATCTCGATCGACGCGATGACCGCTTCGGCCGCGCCGAAGGTGGCGATCGCCCTCGACCGCATGGGCCTCAACTTCCCGTGAGCCCATCGCGGCATCTGCCGCGGCTACTGCTCGTCACCGGCATGTCCGGCGCGGGCAAGTCGACCGTGCTCGACACGCTCGAGGATATGGGCTGGGACACGGTCGACAATCTCCCCGCCGATCTGCTCGAGGCGTTCGTGCATGGACGCGGACAGCGCGGGGCCAGGCCCGTTGCGGTCGCGATGGACGCCCGGAGCCGCGGCTTCGACGCGGAGACTCTGCCCGCGCTGCTCCGATCGATCGAAGGCGTCGAGCCCGAAATCCTCTATCTCGATTGCTCGGGCGGAGAGCTGATCCGGCGCTACGACGAAACCCGTCGCCGGCACCCGCTCGCACCCGACCGGCCGGCCGAAGACGGAATCGCACGCGATCGGCGGGTGACCGCGCCACTCCGCAGCGCTGCGGATAGCGTCCTCGACACCACCGATCTAAGCCCCGCCGAGCTCGGCGACGAGCTCCGGCGCCGCTACGGCGGAGACGCGGATCAGCCGGTGCTGACCATCGCCTCGTTCGGCTTCGCGCGCGGCATATCGCGCACCGCCGACCTGGTGTTCGACCTGCGGTTCCTGCCCAACCCGCACTGGGTCGAGGAGCTTCGCCCGCTGACCGGCGCCGACGCGCCGGTTCGGGACTATCTGGCGATCGAGCCGGCCTGGAGCGAGACGATGAGCCAAATCGAATCGCTTCTCATCGACTGGATTCCCCGCTACTGGGCCGCGGGCAAAAGTTACGTGACCGTCGCATTCGGATGTACAGGAGGGCGGCACCGCTCGGTGGCCGCGGCAGTCGAAATGGCGGAACGGTTGCGGGAAGCCGGATTTGCTCCGAATGTGCGTCACCGTGATCTCGCCTCGCCGCCGAGTGACACGATCGAACGGCATCCCGGGCGCGCGTCGGCAAGCGAGGGCGAGGACGGATTGAATCGATGATTGGATTGGTGCTGGTGACCCATGGCCGGCTTGCGGCCGAATTCGTCACCGCGATGGAACATGTGGTCGGGCCGCAGGAGGCGATCGAGCCGATCTGCATCGGACCCGACGACGACATGGAAGCCCGCCGCAAGGACATCGCCCAGGCGATCGCCAAGGTCGACCAGGGCAAGGGCGTGATCATCCTCACCGACCTGTTCGGTGGAACCCCGTCGAACCTCGCCATCAGCCTGATGAAGGGCGAGAATGTCGAGGTGATCGCCGGCGTGAACCTGCCGATGCTGATCCGCCTCGAAGGGGCGCGCAAGGTGATGCCGGTGCATGCCGCCGTCGCGGCGGCACGCGAGGCTGGCAGAAAATATATCTCGGTCGCTTCCGAAATCCTCGGGGAAGCCGCCGCTTGAACCGCGCCAGCCGCGAAGTTCAGATCCGGAACCAACGCGGCCTCCACGCTCGGGCCAGCGCCAAGTTCGTCAATCTCGCCAGCGAGATCGATGCGGCGGTCGAGGTCGAGAAAGACGGCAACAAGGTCTGCGGGACGTCGATCATGGGCCTGATGATGCTCGGCGCGGGCGTCGGGGACATGATCGTCATCCATGTCGAGGGCGACTATGCCGACGAGGCGCTGGCGAAGCTTGTCAGCCTCGTCGAGGAGCGGTTTGGGGAAGAGTAATGCCCCGCCAGGTCACCGCCTTTTCAAACTCCACCGTGAAGCTGCTTCGCTCGCTCAGGGACAAGAAGGCGCGGCGGACCGAGGGGCTGTTCCTCGCAGAGGGGCTCCGCATCCTGACCGAGGCTCGCGACAGCGGGATGCTGCCGGAGATTATCGCTTTTTCAGCCGAAGGCGCCAAGCACCCGCTGGCCGCCGAAATCATCGCCGCGACCGAAGCGGCGGGCGGCGATGCGATCGAGACGACGCCCGACATCCTCTCCAAGATGAGCGGCAAGGACAATCCGCAGATGCTGCTCGGAGCTTATCGGCAGCCGGACATGGCGCTGGAGCGGATCGACCGGACGAAATCACCGCTGTGGATCGTCGTCCAGGCGCTGCGCGATCCGGGGAATATCGGCACGATCCTCAGGACCGGGGACGCTGCGGGCGCGGGCGGGCTCATCCTGATCGACGATTGCGCCGATCCGTTTTCGGTCGAGTCGGTGCGGGCGTCGATGGGCGCGCTCTTCACCCAACAGATCGCCGCCGCGCGCTGGCCCGAGTTCGTCGCGTGGCTCCGCAGCGGAGAAGGACAACTCGTCGGGACCAGCCTCAAGGCGAGGCAGGATTATCTCGAGACCGAGTATGGACAGCCCTGCTTCCTCCTGATCGGCAACGAGCAGCAGGGCCTTCCCGCCGATTATGAATCCGAATGCGACCTGCTGGTGAAAATCCCGATGGCGGGCCGCGCCGACAGCCTCAACGCGGCGATGGCCGCCGCCGTGATGGCTTTCGCGATCCGGGCGAGTTGGAGATAGTCGAACCATGCGAACGCCACTGACCATCGTTGGCGCAGTTCTCCTGTCGGCCTGCGCCTCGATACCCGCCGCTCCGCCGCCGCCTTATCACGCCCTCGGAACCGAGCCCTTCTGGAACCTTCTGATCGACGAGCACAATCTTACCTTCGTGCGCTCGGGCGAGCAGCCGATCGAGCAGCCGACGCCGAAGCCGATCGTCGGGATCGCCGGCGAGATCTACCGCACGGCGCGGATCGACGTGAACATCGTCCATGCGCGGTGCAGCGACGGGATGAGCGACCGGGTCTATCCGGACAAGGTCCAGGTCACCGTCGACGGCAAAAGATTCGACGGCTGCGGCGGCCTTTAAAAGGTCACTAAGTTCGCGTCCGATGGGCTGCGGACGAGGGTCGTTCCCCTCGGCAGCGGCATTGAAGCGTGTGACCTTCGTGAAGGTGGACTAGCGCGGGTTTCAAAGGTTCAAAGAGCCGGCCCGAACGAAGCAGCCGAAACCCTATTTTGCAACATGATCGTGCTCGATCAGTATACTCGCATGTCCCTTGGACATGCTGCGCTCCTGATCCATCGGACGCCCTGCGCGCGATCATTGTTCGACGGCGGTCTGGGGGGGTCAGGTGCCGGCGCAATGACGCTGAAAGGCCCGGCCGCACGTGCAGCCGGGCCGCCTCTAACGTCTACTCAGCCGCGCTGGTGTAACGACGAGCGTTTTCATCAGCCTCGGCCTTGGACGCAAACACGCCAGGGATCACTCTGGAAATCGTCCCCCGAAGGGTCACGAGCACTGAGTACCACTGACCATCACAAGTAGGCGCAGAGGCAAACATGGGCGTACCCATCATTGCCTCCATTCCTAAGTTGCCTCAGGTCAGCGGAGGTGTCCTTCGTTCAAGCCGCTGTGCTGCCCATCTGCGGGGTCATCACTGAGCTAGTCCACCGGGACAAGTCGCCTTGCTGAGGTGAATGAAGACTATGCTTCGGCGGCTCCCTTGTCACTTGGTTCCGCAATATTTTCCTGTGGATCGGTGGTCACAACACTGAGTTTCGTCAGCGTGCGCGGTGACGCATCGATTATCGGCGCCGCTACAATCTCTTTGGGGCTTGCCGCGCCATAATCCTCAAACCGACGAGCTTGTGTGAATACCTGGCTTTCCAGGCTGCCTACCATTTTATTGTATGCATTATTCATTCGGCTCAAGTTCGTCCCGACCGAGCCGACGTGCTCAGCCATTGTCGCGAGGCGCGAATGCAGCTCCTTTCCAAGCTTCGCGATTTCCGCGGCCTCCTTCGTCTGTTGATCTTGCCGCCAATAGGTCGCGGCGAGTCGTGCCAACACGAGCAGGTTGGTCGGCGTTGCGAGGAGCACTCGTCGTTGACGCGCCCAATCCCACAGTGGTGGGTCGTTGTGATCGCGAGCATCCTGCTCAAGCGCTGCGGTAAGAAAGTGCTCGCCCGGGATGTACATGACTACAAAGTCAGCCGTCTCGCCGAATTGCTGCCAGTAAGACTTTGAAGAGAGCTTTTGCACGTGCGACTTGATCGAACCCAAATGGGACTTCAGGTGTAAGATTCGCGCTGCCTCATCGACCTCATCGCACGAATCGAGGTATGCATTAAGTGAGCACTTAGCGTCGATCACGATGTGGCCACCACCGGGCAGACGAACCACGACATCTGGCCGCAACTGTCCATCATCCGTGGCAACCGTCACTTCAGCTCGATAGTCGCAATATGGATTGAGACCCGCCTGTTCGAGCACATTTTTCAGGCTCTCCTCGCCCCAACGACCGCGTGTTTTCGGATTGGACCTAAGAGCGTTGACCAGCCGCGCAGTCTCCTGTCTGACGGAAGATTGGTCCGCACGTAATAGCTCAACGGCCTTGTTCAGCTCGCCATAACTGGCGTTTCGCGCTTTCTCGATCTCGCCAAGGCTCTGCTCATAGCGCTTTAGCGTGGCTTCAACTGGCTGCAGTAGATTCTTGAGCTTAGCCTCGTTCGCGACCGCCGTAGCTCCGAGTTTTTCGTCCGCTCGTTTCAAGAAGGTTGCATGGGCTGTCTCAACAGCTTGGCCGGCCAATTCACCGAATTTCGCTTCCAGCTGAATTTTCAGGTCGGCCAGCTGCTTCACTTGTTCCTGATGCGATCGTTCGCGCTCGGCCTCGCCTCGCGTGAAAGCTGCGACTTCGGCCCTCAGCGAAGCGGCGGCCTCGCGTTCGGTAGCCAGTTGCGCGTCAATCTCCTCGAGCCGCTTGTTTTTTTCCGCCTC
Organism: Sphingomicrobium sp.; assembly: GCA_035606455.1. GTDB lineage: Bacteria > Pseudomonadota > Alphaproteobacteria > Sphingomonadales > Sphingomonadaceae > Sphingomicrobium. The sequence continues at coordinate 35,899 of DATNFJ010000005.1, read as the reverse complement.
AGCCGCGAGGTTCACGACCGCTTCGTTGAATTTGACGCGCCATTCCTCAGCGTCGCTGCGAGCTTCATCGCGTTCGCGTTTCAGAGGTCCTGAAGAGCGGTTTGCGAGCCACCAACCCGTTAGAACCCCGGCGACCACTGCGCCGAGTGCCAGAATGATCGCTATCACGACGTCCATATTAATTTCCCCGCGGAACAGAGCGAGAACTGTAGGCCGCGAATTGAGGCTCCTCAAGCGGAACATCGCGGCGTAACTCCCGTTGGCGTGCAAAAGGGGAGAAGGCCATGTCGATCCGCAAGATGATTTCGCTTCACCCGAGCGTCCACGGGCACGTCAACCAGCCGCTCGGCGATGCCGTCCACCATTTGATGTATTGCTCCAAGATGTGCCGGAGCTCCGCCGACGCCTGCTCGGCCGAGGCGGTGGACATGGTCCAGTGCGTCCGGCTGTGCATGGACTGCGCCGACATCTGCGACGCCACCTGCAACGTCGCGCTCCGCCAGACCGGCGACGACCAGCAGACGGTGCGCGAGCTGCTCGAGCTTTGCGCGCGCGCCTGCGACAACTGCGCCGCCGAGTGCGAACGGCACGATCACGAGCATTGCAGGCTATGCGCACAGATGTGCCGGGAATGCGCCGAGGACTGCCGCAACGCGGCGAAAGCGGTGACGGAGCCCGCCTGATGCGGCGGCTTGTCCTTGCCGTCGCGCTCCTGCTGGCGGGATGCGGGCAGCGCTCCCAGCCGGCGCGATCGAACGTCGTCGCCGGAACGCCGCCAAAGGTCGCGGCGGAGACCGCCGGCGCAAACTCCGGAGCCAACGCGGCTTCGGCGAATAACAGCGAGGCTGGAGTGCTGCCACCGGCCAATGCCTCGATGCGCTATGTCGGGACATGGGCGACGAGCAAGCCCAATTGCGCGTCGAAGCCGTGGCACTTCACCAGCACGAGCCTGAAGGCGACCGGCGGGCCGCAGTGCAGCTTCTACAATGTCGCCAAGGCGCCCGGCGGCTATGACGTGGGGGCGACATGCCCGGCGAAGGTTCCGATCCACACCGACCTGATCAAGCTGAGGTTCGCCGAGTCAGCGGGTGCGATGCTGGTCGAATCGAACGCGATCTCGCCGACTGGACTTGTTTATTGCGGGACGTGATCAGTCGCCTGGCGCGAACTCGCGCTGAAGATGGGGCGAGGAAACGCATTCTCCGGCCCACTTTCGACCACTTTCCAAGGCGTACTCCATCTCTTTCCCCGACGGCTGAATTCCTCGCGAACTCAATCGTTTGAGCAACAAGGTCTCGCCGAGTTCCACGCGATCGAGGAGTTCGTGCACCCTGCCGGCCTGCCGCTGATACGCAGAGACTTCTTCAGGCGAGATAGGTGAATAGCCGGAAGAGAGGGAACGGAGCACCGCCCCTTCGTTGTGGAGCTCAATGACAGATCCCCCCAGGTCGCGCGGAAGGAAGAACAGCGACGAGTATTCCTGCACTTGTTGTGGGCTAAGGTGATCGGCGACCTGCAACGCCCTGGCGTTCAGCCACGTGTCCTCGGTGAAGATCTCGAGCGGAGGCGTGAAAGCAGCGGTAGGCTGAAGCCGGCGGGTCTGCCGCGCCGAAGCGAGCGCTGCATCAATTGCGTGGAGCTGCCCGTCGACGCATGGAGCGACGACGAGCCAGTCATAAGCGCTGACGGCGTCGCGATGCAGCTCCGAGTTGAGCTGAACCGTGGTTTCCTGGACCTTGTCGCGCCATTGCATGCGCTCGATCAACTGTTCGGCGCCGAGCGCGATCAACACGCCGATGACGATAATGCCGACCTCGCCGACGAACTCACGCCAGCCGTGCAGCGGCTTGGGCAGGTGAAAATGCATGGAAGCCCCCCTCGGAGGAGGAGGCTAACAGCAATTGGCAGCGGACGACAGCAGGGAAGCCGAAGCTCGGTCAGGCGGCCTTCTTTTGCTGTTCCTTCCGCCACTTGGCGAGCTTCTTTAAGACCATGTCGCGCTTCAGGCGGGACAGGTGGTCGATGAACAGCAGGCCGTTGAGATGGTCCATCTCGTGCTGCAGGCAGACGGCGAGCAGGCCCTCGATCTCTTCCTCGTAGGTCTTGCCCTCCTCGTCCTGCCATTTGGCGCGGATGCGGTCGGGCCGCATGACCTCGGCATATTGCTCAGGCACCGAGAGGCAGCCTTCGGTGTAGGGCACCTCATTGTCCGAGTGCCACAGGATCTCGGGGTTGATGAACACCCTCGGCACCCTGAGGTTGGGACTTTCGGGGTCGTCAGGGTCCTGCGGCTCCTGGAGGTCGATCACGAGCAGGCGGATCGGAACGCCGACCTGGACCGCGGCGAGGCCGATTCCGGGCGCGGCGTACATCGTCTCGAACATGTCGCCGACGAGCGTTTTCAGAGCGTCGTCGAAGGTCTCGACCGGGTTTGAAATCTGCCGGAGGACAGCGTCGGGCGTCTCGTAGATGCGGCGAATGGCCATGCGGTGGATTTAGGCGTTGCTTCCCCTCCCTTTCAAGGGAGGGGCTCAGGGGTGGGTTGCTGACGAATGGGCTCGATGCCCATGAGGAAGCTTCTTCAGCGGCATCGAGCCGCTTCAGTCGCCACCCACCCCCTTCCCCCTCCCCTGAAAGGGAGGGGAGCTAGGAAATCGGACGTCGTGCGCGCAAGGCTTGGGCGAGCGTTCCCTCGTCGAGATAGTCCAGCTCGCCGCCTACGGGAAGACCGTGCGCCAACTGACTGAGACGGATGGGGAAAGCTTCGAGCCGATCGGCCAGGTAATGGGCCGTGGTCTGGCCTTCAAGCGTGGCGTTCATCGCCAGAACGACCTCGTCGATGCCTCCCTTGGAAACGCGGCCGACGAGCTGATCAATGCTGAGATCGGCGGGTCCCACGCCCTCCAGCGCCGAAAGGCGTCCGCCCAGCACGTGGTAGCGGCCGGGAAAGAGACGCGAGCGGTCGAGCGCCCACAGGTCGGCGACTTCCTCCACCACGCATAGCATCTTCTTGTCGCGGCGCGGGTCGCGGCAGATGCTGCACGGGTCGGAGGTGTCGACATTCCCGCAGGTCGAGCAGACGGAAAGTTTGTCGGCGACGTTCTGCAGGGCGGTGAGGAGCGGCTCGAGCGCGGTCTGGCGCTTCTTCATCAGGTGAAGCACCGCCCGGCGCGCCGAGCGCGGCCCAAGGCCGGGCAGGCGTGCCAGCGCTTGGCTGAGGGCTTCGATTTCCTGAGAGGCCATGGTGCCGGACTTCTTGACCGCGCTTGCCCTGCCCCGCAAGTGCGGCGCGATGCGGATCATCTTCATGGGATCGCCGGAATTCGCGGTGCCGAGCCTCGATGCGCTCGTCGAGGCGGGCAACGAGGTCGTTGCGGTCTATGCGCAGCCGCCGCGGCCGGCGGGCAGAGGTAAGGCCGACCGCAAGACGGCCGTGCACGAACGGGCGGACGAGCTCGGCATCGAAGTGCGGACGCCGCGTACGCTCCGCGAATCCGAGGAGCAGGCGCGATTTGCGGCATTGGAGGCTGACATGGCGGTGGTCGCCGCATACGGGCTGATCCTGCCCAAGCCGATCCTGGACGCTCCGACGCGCGGGATCGTCAACGTCCATGCCTCGCTCCTGCCCCGCTGGCGCGGAGCGGCGCCGATCCAGCGCGCCATCCTCGCCGGGGACGAGGTCAGCGGAGTGACGATCATGCAGGTCGACGAAGGGCTTGATACCGGGCCGATGCTGCTCAAGCGCGAGCTCGATATCCGCGGAAAGAACGCAGGACAAGTCACGGAAGAACTGGCGAAACTCGGCGCAGACGCGCTCGTCGAGTGGCTCAGCCATCCGGCGGCGCCTGAGCCGCAGCCGGAAGACGGCGCGACTTATGCGTCGAAGATCGACAAGGCGGAGGCGCGGATCGACTGGCGCCGAGGCGCGGAGGACATCGAGCGGCAGGTGCGCGCCTTCAATCCGGTGCCCGGCGCCTGGTTCGAGGCGAACGGCGAGCGGGTGAAGCTGCTCGAGGCCAGTGTTGACCAAGCATCCGGCAAGCCCGGTGAAGTGCTCGATGGTGCCCTCACGATCGCCTGCCGGTCGGGGTCGATCCGCCCGGCCCTGGTGCAACGCGCCGGACGCGCGGCAATGGCGCCCACAGAGCTTCTGCGCGGCTTTGCGATCCCGGTGGGCACGATCCTGCCGTGACCCGCTGGCGGCTGACGATCGAATATGACGGCGGCCCGTTCATGGGCTGGCAGCGGCAGGAGCATGGGCCTTCGGTCCAGCAGGCGCTCGAGGAAGCGCTTCAGCGGATGACGGAGGAGGAAGCGGTGTTCACCGCCGCGGGGCGGACAGACGCCGGAGTTCATGCGCTCGCCATGTCCACACATGTTGACGTCATGAAGTCACTCACGCCGCATCGGCTGCGCGAGGGATTGAATGCGCTGGTTCGCCCCCAGCCGATCTCGGTGCTGGACGTGGCGGAGGTCGCCGACGACTGGCACGCGCGCTTCTCCTGCGTCGGGCGGCGCTATCTCTATCGGATCCTCGCCCGGCGGGCGCCGCCGGCGCTGGATGCGGGGCGGGTGTGGCATATTGCGGTGCCGCTCGACGTCGAGGCGATGCACGAAGGCGCGGCGCACCTCATCGGAAAGCACGATTTCACCACCTTCCGCTCGGCGCACTGCCAATCGGACAGCCCCGTCAAGACGCTCGACGCGCTCGAGGTCAGCCGCGTCGGCGAGGAAATCCACGTCGCAGCAGCGGCGCGCAGCTTCCTCCACCACCAGGTGCGCTCGATGGTCGGCTGCCTGGCGATGGTGGGCCGCGGGCGATGGCGGCCCGATGACATGCGCAAGGCGCTCGAGGCGCGGGACCGCTCGGCGCTCGGCTTCAACGCGCCGCCCCACGGGCTCTACTTCGTCGAGGCGATCTATCCGGAAACTAGATCCAAGCCGCGCTAAAACTTTCTTGGATCGATGACCACGTGTTTGATCATCCTGCGATTCCATGTGTATGTGATATGGACCAGGCCGTCGGAGGTCTGGATGACCGCCGGATACGAGAAGCCCTTGTCGCCGAACGCGTCGATCTGCTGATCGCGGGTGGGTGGTGAAAGCTGGATCGGCGATCCGTCGGGATGCCGCACCTCATCTTCGATCGTGAGCACGTGCCTCCAATTGATGCCGTCGCGGGATATCGCAATGTCCAGCGGGAAACGATTGCCGTGGCCGGACCAGTTCGGGAAGTGTGCAGAATGGTTGTAGGCAAGCAGGATCCGCCCGTCGGCGAGGGTGACCGCGTCAATGCCCGAATTCGGATTGGGAAGCTCGGTTGCCGCTAACGGCGTCCAGGTCCGGCCGCCGTCTGACGACCATGTCATGGCAATAACGCCCTGCTTCGTCCGGCAGAGAGCCTCGATCAGTCCGTGAGAGAGAAACACGATCGTCGGCTGTATTGCATCGAATCCGGCTCCCCGATCGACAGGTCCTGTCAACTGCCACGTCTGCCCGGCGTCCCGTGACATTTCGAAATGCACGCGCCAGTCAGTTTCTGAACCCGCTAGCCACGTTCCGTCAGGGAGCATGACGATCTTGTCCTTGCTCGGACCGAGCACACCGTCGGGCAGACGGCGCGGCTCGCTCCATGTTCGGCCGTCGTCAGTCGAGCTGATAACCATGCCCCACCAGCCGTCCGCGGGGCCGACCTTGTAGAACAGAAACAGCGGCCCGCGTGGCTGCTGGAACAGCACCGGATTCCACGCCTCGAAGCGCTTGCCATCCGGCTGTACGCCGTTCGCCACCTCGACTGCCGGGTTCCAGCGTCCGTTCGTCTTCCGAGCGAACCAGATGCTGACGTCTGGATGTCCTTCGGCGCTACCGCCGAACCACGCGGCGACCAAGTCACCGGCGGTTGTCTGTGCGATCGTGGAGGCGTGCGACGTGTGGTACGGGGGATTGGGATTGACGAATTCAGCAACGAGAACCGGCGATTGGCCGCGTGCCAACTGTGCTTTCGCACCGGTAGGATTGTGGCTTCGATTGACGTGAACTGCGTGCACAGGCCCTGAAATGGCGGCGACCGCGGTCAAACCGAGCGTAGTCGCGAAACGCCTGCACGATCGCAGCTCGGCTTTCGAGCGCATAGCCCGCCTCCTGTCGCCAACTAAGCGATACCTCGGCAGGACTGGCAAAGCTATTCCGCCGCGAGCGCCTCGAACTCCTGCGCCGCCAAATATTTCTCCGCGTCGAGCGCGGCCATGCAGCCGGTGCCCGCGGCGGTCACCGCCTGGCGGTAGATCTTGTCCATCACGTCGCCGCAGGCGAACACGCCCTCGATACTCGTCTTGGTCGTGCCCGGCTCGACGATGATGTAGCCGTCGGAATCGAGGTCGAGTTGACCCTTGAACAGCTCGGTCGCGGGCTGGTGGCCGATCGCGACGAATGCGCCTTCGACCTCGACTCGGCTGAGCTCGCCGGTGCGTTTGTTGCGGATGTCGAGGCCTACCAAGGCTTCGGGATCGCCGCCGCCGACGAACTCGAGCACCTCGCTATCCCAGATCACTTCGATCTTCTCGTTGGCGAAGAGGCGGTCCTGGAGGATCTTCTCGGCGCGGAGCGTATCGCGGCGGTGGATCAGGGTGACGTCATGGCTGTGGTTGGTCATGTAGAGCGCTTCCTCGACCGCGGTGTTGCCGCCGCCGATCACCGCGACCTTCTTGCCGCGGTAGAAGAAGCCGTCGCAGGTGGCGCAGGCCGAGGCGCCCCTGCCCTTCATATGCTCTTCGGAGGGGAGCCCGAGCCATTTCGCCTGGGCGCCAGTGGCGATTACCAACGCGTCGGCGAAATATTGTGCGCCGCTGTCGCCGGTGAGGCGGAAGGGCCGCCGCGAAAGATCGACCTCGCTGATGTGGTCCCATACGATCTTCGTGCCGACATGCTCGGCCTGGGCCTGCATCTCCTCGACCAGCCAGGGACCCTGGATGACGTCGCGGAAGCCGGGATAATTTTCGACATCGGTGGTGGTGGTGAGCTGGCCGCCGGGCTGGATGCCCTGGATGACGATCGGCGATAGGCCGGCGCGCGCGGCGTAGATTGCGGCGGTAAGCCCCGCCGGGCCGGAGCCGAGCACGGCCACGCGCGTCGAAATGCTGTTGGTCATCGGGCGGATTTAGGGTGCCTCAATCCGCCCGGCAACGGCGAAGATTTCGCAGCTCAGACCGCGCGGCGGCCGGCGACGAAATTCCAGATGAGGACGATGATGCCGATCACCAGCAGGATGTGGATCAGGCTGCCGGCCACGTGGAAAGCGAAAAAGCCGAGCGCCCACAGGATGAGCAGGATGATGGCGATGGTCAGGAGCATGTGCGGCTTCCCTCTTGTTTTGAATGGCGGAACGGAGCCGTAACGGCCAAGGGGGAGGCGTGTTCCGCAATTCACTTCCCTCCCTCGAAGGGAGCGAAAATTAGACCAGCCGGCTCTGCTTGACCGCCGCTTCGATGAACCCCGCGAACAAAGGGTGCGGGTCGAAGGGGCGACTCTTCAATTCGGGGTGGAACTGGACTCCGATGAACCACGGGTGGTCGGGCCGCTCGACGATCTCTGGCAGCTCGTCGTCGGGCGACATTCCGGAGAAGACGAGGCCGGTCTTCTCGAGCGGATCGCGATAATGGACGTTGACCTCGTAGCGATGCCGGTGACGCTCGCTGATCGTGTCGGCGCCGTAGATCGACCGGACGACACTGTTGCCGTCGAGCTTGGCTGGATAGGCGCCGAGCCGCATGGTGCCGCCTAGGTCACCGCCGGCGGCGCGCTTTTGTAGACCCTCCTCGCTCATCCATTCGGTGATCATTCCGACCACTGGCTCGGAAGTCTCGCCGAACTCCGTGGTCGAAGCCTCGGTGATTCCGGCAAGGTTCCGCGCCGCTTCGATGCACGCCATTTGCATTCCGAGACAAATTCCGAAGAACGGGATGTCGCGCTCGCGGGCGAACTTGACGGACGCGATCTTTCCCTCGCTCCCGCGCTCGCCGAAGCCGCCGGGAACGAGGATTCCGTGAAGCGGCTCGAGTTCCGCGACGATGTCAGCCTCGGAATGCTCGAACAATTCGGCGTCAATCCACTGGATGTTGACCCTGGCGCGATTGGCGATGCCGCCGTGGACCAGCGCTTCCCGCAAGCTCTTGTAGGCGTCGGGAAGGCCGACATATTTGCCGACCACGCCGATCGTCACCTCGCTCTCATAATGATCGATGCGGTCCATGATCTCGATCCAGCGCCCAAGATCGGGCGCCGGCGCGTCGAGCCGGAAGGCGCGAAGCACTTCGTCGTCGAGTCCGGCCTCGTGATACTGGAGCGGCACGTCGTAAATATTGCGCGCGTCGAGCGCCGGGATCACCGCTTCCTTGGCGACGTTGCAGAACAAGGCGATCTTCTCGCGCTCGCTGTCGGGGAGCGGGCGGTCGGAGCGGCACAGGAGCACCTCCGGCTGGACTCCGAGGCTGGAGAGCTCCCGGACGCTCTGCTGGGTCGGCTTGGTCTTGAGCTCGCCCGCCGCGGCGATCCACGGGACGAGCGTGGTGTGGACGCTGACGGTGTTGTCGCGGCCGAGGTCGTTCCTCAGCTGGCGGATGGATTCGATGAACGGCAGGCTTTCGATGTCGCCGACGGTCCCGCCGATTTCGCAGATCACGAAATCACAGGCGTCGGTGTCGGCGAGCGCGAATTCCTTGATCGCGTTGGTGACGTGCGGGATGACCTGGACGGTCGCGCCGAGATAGTCGCCGCGCCGCTCCTTGGCGATGATGTCGCGATAGATGCGCCCGGTCGTGACGTTGTCGGACTGGCGCGAGGACACGCCGGTGAAGCGCTCGTAATGGCCGAGGTCGAGGTCGGTCTCGGCGCCGTCGTCGGTCACATAGACTTCGCCGTGCTGGTAGGGCGACATCGTCCCGGGATCGACGTTCAGATAAGGATCGAACTTGCGGATCCGGACCTTGAAGCCGCGCGCCTGGAGGAGCGCCCCGAGCGATGCGGAGAGAAGCCCTTTTCCAAGCGATGAAACCACGCCGCCGGTGACGAAAATGAACCGCGCCATGGGATTAAAGGCTTAGGGGCGTTCGCCTAACTCACGCAAGCCGCGACGCGAAAAAAAGTTGGGCTCCCTACTGCGCTAGCGGAACCTTCGGCGCCTGTCCGTTCTGGGTGGCGTTCGAGGCCGGGGCCTGCGTCGGCGCGGGCGCGGTCTGCTGCGGCGGCGGAGCCTGCACGGGCTGCTGGAGTCCACTCCCGGCCTTGTTCGCGAGCGAGGTGTCGATCTTCATCGGCTGGCGCGACGCGCCGGCAATTGCCGCCATGACGATCGAAAGGACGATGAACAGGCCGCCGAGAACCGCGGTGGAGCGCGTCAGGAAATCCGCCGCGCCGCGCGCGGTCATGAACCCGGACGAGCTTCCGCCCACGCCCAGGCCGCCGCCCTCCGAGCGCTGCATCAGGATGACGCCGATCAGCGTGACGGCGATCAGCGTTTGGACAATCAGCAGGAATGCGAACATGACGGGCTTTCTTGGCGGAGGATGCGCCGCGACTTAGTCGGCGCCGCGCCCGCTTTCAACCGCGCCTAATTGCCCGACGTGTTTGTCGTCGCCGAACTGGCGCTGGTGGAGCTGTCCCCGCCCTGCACCATCGCCTCGAGCTGCGCCGAGGAATAGCCGACGGTCACGGTTCCATCGGGATTTCCGCGCAGGCCCGACTGGGGCACCGCGATCTTCTTGCCGTCCTGAAGCGTGATCACGACATTCCCATCGGCAAGCGAATCGACGGTTCCGACCGCCGCGCCGTCCAGCCCCTTGACCGACGCGCCGGCGACGATCGCGGCGTTCGCAGCCGCGAGGCTCTGCTCAATCGCGGAGTCGAGTTGCGCCTGGGTCATCCCGATGAGCAGCTTCCCGTCCGCAACGGTGAAGCTCGACCGGGGGATCGGCACCTGGTGCTTGTCGGTCTTCACGAGCAGGTTGGCGCCCTGGATCCCGACGACGGTCCCGACAGGGCCTCCGCTCGCGTCGGTCACCTGCATCCCCACATTGATCCCCGCCTGTGCCTGCGCGACGGCCGGCGCAGCAACGAACAGGCCGGCCGCGGCAAGTGCCCCAACGATCAGTCGCATGTCATCCTTTCCTTCGTGTCTTCGTGAACTTTCTGTAATGTTCATAGCAGAAGCCGACTGATTGTGAACTGAACGGCTGCTCAGCTTGCCTGCGCCGCTGCGGCGACGATCGGCATGAAGTCTTCGGCCCTGAGGCTCGCTCCGCCGACGAGCGCCCCGTCGACATCCGCGACGCCGAATATCTCTCCGGCGTTCGAGGCCTTCACCGAGCCGCCGTAGAGAATCCGCACGCGCTCCCCCTCGCCGCCGTAGCGCTGGTTCAGACGCCGGCGGATGGCGCCGTGCATCTCGGAGATCTCGGCGGTGGTGGGGGTCTTGCCGCTGCCGATCGCCCAGATCGGCTCATAGGCGATCGCCAGCTCGGCCTGCTCCGCCGGTTGGTGGGGGATCGAGGCGTCGAGCTGGGCAAGGACAGTTTCGACCGCGTCACCGCGCTCCCGAACGGAGAGGCTTTCACCGATGCACAGGATGACGTTCAGGCCGCATTGAAGCGCGGCATGGGCCTTGGCCTGAACCTCGGCATTGCTCTCGCGCTGCGCGTCGCGCCGTTCGGAATGGCCGACGATCGTCAGCACTGCGCCGGCGTCGAGCAGCATCGCGGCGGAGGTGCAGCCGGTATGCGCGCCTTTCTGGGCCGGATGCACGTCCTGCCCGCCAATAGGGAAACCGGGGACCGCACGAACCGCACGCTCGATGAGAATTGCCGGGACGCAAAGAGCGACGTCGACCTGCGGATAGGTGCGCGCCGCGGACGCGATCGCCTCGATCTCCGCGAGGTCCGCCGAGATCCCGTGCATCTTCCAGTTGCCCGCGACCAGTTTGCGTAACGGCATGCGGCACTTCCCCCTTTGCCGCGGGTGCCTAGCGGCGCGGCTTGATGCGCGCCAGTCCCGACCCTAAAGCGGCCCTCGTCTTCCAACTTGCACCCGGGATCCGATGCTCTCCTTCTTCCGCCGCGTCAGCAGTTCCAAGATCGGCACCTGGATCATGGCGATCGTGGTGCTCGCCATCATGGCCGGCTTCGCACTCGGCAATCTTTCCAACTTCGGCTCTGGCACGATGGGTTTCGGCATGGCCAGCAATACGCTGGCGAAAGTGGGAAGCGAGCAGGTCACCGAGCAGGAAATGTCCGACGCCATGCAGCGCCACCTGGAGCAGGTGCGCGCACAGCAGCCCAATGCCGATTATTCAACCGTCATCGGCGATTTCGAATCGATCCTCGAGGCGCTGATCGACAGTAAGACGCTGGTTGCCTTCGCGGAGAAATTCCACTTCCCGCTGTCGAAGCGGCTGGTCGATGCCGAGATCGCGCAACTCCCCGCGACCAAGGGACCCGGAGGTCAGTTCAGCGAGCAGGCCTACCAGTCGTTCCTCCAGACCCAGCGCCTCACCGATGCGCAGGTCCGCCAGGTGCTCGCGAGCGGCCTGCTCGAACGTTATTTGCTGACCCCGGTCGCGGCGAACGCCCGAGTGGCGGTCGGGATGGCGACGCCCTACGCGGCGATGCTGCTCGAATCGCGCGAGGGTGAAGCCGCGGTCGTCCCGCTGGGCGCCTTCCACGCCGGGCTCAAGCCCACGGACGCCGACCTGCAGCAATATTATACCGCCAACCGCAACCGCTACATGGTTCCGGAGCAGCGTGTCCTTCGCATCGCGCCGATCGGCCCCGACCAGGTATCAAACGTCACCGCCTCGGACCAGGAAATCACCGCTTATTACAATGCGCACCAGGCGGACTATGCGGCGAAGGAAACCCGCGACGTCAGCCAGGCCCTGGTCCAGGACCAAGCTACCGCGACTGCGATCGCGGCCAAGGTGAAGGGTGGCGCATCGATCGCGGCCGCCGCGGGTTCCAATGCCGCGGTCACGTCGCTGAAGGATCAGTCGCAGGCGGCATATAACTCGGTCGTCGGCGCGAAGGCGGCGGCGGAAGTGTTCGCTGCCCCCTCGGGCTCGGTCATCGGACCGGTCCAGACCAGCTTCGGCTGGGCGGTGGTGAAGGTCGATTCGGTCAAGACCCAGGGCGGAAAATCGCCCGAGCAGGCGCGTTCGGAAATAGCCGCGACGATCACCGCGGACAAGCGCAAGAACGCAGTCGAGGACGTCGTCGACAAGCTCCAGGATTCGATCGACAACAACGGCCTCAACTTCACCGAGGCGGCGCAGCGCGCGAAGCTGCCGGTGACCACGACCCCGCTGATCATCGCCTACGGCACGTCGCGCTCGGATCCGAGCTTCAAGTTGCCGCCCGAGCTCGCGCCGGCCCTGAAGACCGGATTCCAGGTTGCTCCGAGCGACCCGCCGGAGATCGTCACGCTGCCCGACAACAAGGGCTATGCGATGGTGTCGCCGGGGCAGGTCGTCCCCGCTGCCCCCGCTCCGCTCGCGAGCGTCCACGATCAGGTCGCGAATGACTGGATCAACGCCAAGGCGATGGACCGGGCGCGGCAGGTCGCGGCGCAGATCGAGGCGAAGGTCGAGCACGGGATTCCCCTCGCCCAGGCCATGAAGGAGAGCGGTGCGCCGCTCCCGCCGGTCCAGCCCCTTGCCGCCCGGCGGATCCAGATCGCCACCGCGCAGGGACCGGTCCCGCCCGTGCTCAAGATGCTCTTCTCGCTCGGCGAGGGCAAAAGCCGCATGTTCGCGGACCCGCAGGGCCGCGGCTATTTCATCGTCGACGTGAAGAAGATCGTGCCCGGCAACGCCATGCTTCAGCCGGCGCTGATCGGTCAGATGCAGAATCAGCTCCAGCAGGGCGTGTCGGACGATTATGCGCGCGAATTCCTCACCGCCATCCGCAAGGAGGTCGGCACGGACCGCAACGAAAGCGCGATCCAGGCGATGAAAACGCGGATGGTGAGCAGCGGCGGCTGATCCGAACTCCCTCCGGCCGCTTGACCCGAGCCGCTTTGTTGCCTACACGTTCTCCGTTCGTTCCACAGGGTGACGGGGACAGGCCGATGTTGACCGCCAAGCAACGCGAACTTCTGCTCTTCATCGACGACCGGCTGAAGGAGGATGGGGTCAGCCCCAGCTTCGACGAGATGCGTGAGGCGCTCGAGCTCAAGTCCAAATCGGGGGTCCACCGGCTGATCTCGGCGCTCGAGGAGCGCGGGTTCATTCGCCGGCTGCCCAACCGGGCGCGGGCGCTCGAAGTCCTCAAGCTGCCCGAGACGCGCGCGGCGACGGTGACTCCGATCCGGCCCGCGGTGCCGGCAGCTGCCAATGACACGATGGAAATCCCGCTCCACGGCAGGATCGCCGCTGGAACGCCGATCGAAGCACTCCAGGGTACCGAGACGTTCGCGGTGCCGGCGGCGCTCCTCGGCCCGGGCGAGCATTACGCGCTCGAGGTCGCGGGCGATTCGATGGTCGAGGAAGGAATTCTCGACGGCGATTTCGCGCTGATCCGGAAGGTCGACACCGCGCGCGACGGCGAGATCGTGGTCGCGCTGATCGACAATGAGGAAGCGACGCTCAAGACCTTCCGCCGCGAAGGCAATATGGTCCGCCTCGATCCCGCCAACCGCCAGTACGAGCCGCAGCGCTACGATCCGCGGCGCGTGCAGATCCAAGGACGCCTCGCGGGCCTGATCCGGCGCTATTGATCGTGGGCGCTGCCAGAATCGACTATGTCGAGCTACCGAGCGCGACGGCGCATGAGCTCACTCGCGCCTTCTATACCAAAGCGTTCGGGTGGGCGTTCGCGGATTACGGCCCGACTTATTCGGCGACGAGGAACGGCACGACCGACATCGGGCTTCAGGGCGACCCCTCGGATGCCTTGTCCGCGCCTTTGCCGGTGATCCGTGTCGAGGATCTCGAAGCTGCGTTCGACGCGGTGAACAAGGCCGGCGGCGTGATTGCCAAGCCCATCTTCGCTTTCCCCGGCGGGCGGCGGTTCCACTTCATCGATCCGTCCGGCAGCGAACTGGCGGTCTGGACCGAGGCGTAGCGGCTGAACTCGGCCCAGGGATGACTGCCGACCCGGTCGGCGACCGAATCCACGCGAGGGCGGTTTCCGAGATAGATGGCGAGGCCGCCGGTATGCCTGAGCGCCGACGAGTCGAGCTTGAGCCAGCGCGGCGCGCAGCCGCGCGGGAGGCGCCGGTCGGAGACGACGATGTCGGCATCCGCGCAGGCCGCGGTCAGAGTCGCCCAATCGATCGGATAAGCCGACCGAGTCGCCAGCAGCCTCCACTCGACGGCCCCCTTGCGCACGAGCGCGACGCAGGCGTCGCGCGTGCAATTGCTATAAGGCCGCGATCCAAGATACCCGGGCTCACCGTCGAACCCCGAGGCTTCGGCGACGAGACTCTGGACATAGTCTCCGGATCGCTCGCGCAGCAGCAGGGGCGTGCCCCTGTCGACGACCGCGAGATGCATTCCGTCGCCGGTGATCAGGAGATCGGGAGCCGGAGCCAACGCTGCAGCCAGCGCTCCGATCGCGAACGGCGCCAGCCCGAGCAGCCTGAGCCGGGTGTTCCACAGGCACAGCCAGACTCCGCCGGCCATCATCAGTCCGAACGCCCAAGTCGGCATCGACGGCATCAGCGCGACCGCGCCGGTGGTGGACGAGACGGCATGGGCCAGGCGAAGCAGACCGTCGATCGAGGCGCCGCACGCCCACCACATCGGCGCACCCCAGCCGACGACATCGAGCGCGAGGGCCGCCGCCTCGGTCGGCATGATGACGAACGTCGTCAGCGGGATGGCAATGATGTTGGCGAACGTGCCGTAGAGGCCGGCTCGGTGGAAATGGAACAACGCCATCGGGGCGAGCGCGATTTCCACCACGAGCCCGGTGGCGATGATCCCGATCAGTGACCGGCCGATTCGCGCGACGATCCCTTCCTCGCGCCGCTGCAGCAGCCGCCGCGCCCAACGGGTCGAGTAAAGCGCGACGATCGAGGTCACCGCCGCGAAGCTCATCTGGAAGCTCGGTCCGGCGAGCGCTTCGGGACGGAAGATGAGGACAATCAGCGCCCCGGCCGCAATCAGGCGCATGCTGAGCGCGTCGCGGCCCAGCGCGATTCCGCCGAGGATCAGCAGGGCCGCGACGCAGCTTCTGACCGTCGGGACCTGCGCTCCCGTCAGCAGCGTGTAACCGATCCCCGCGGCGGCCGCGACACCGGCGGAAACCAGGACCAGGTTGAACCGCAGCGCCAGCCGCTCGCTCAATGCGAGCAGCTTGAGGCTGAGGAACATGGCGAAAGCGACCACCGCGGCGATGTGGAGGCCGCTGACCGACAGGAGGTGCGTGAGACCGGCGCGACGCATAGCGTCGGCATCGTCCTGGTCGACCGCGTTCTGGTCGCCCGTCGCGAGCGCCACGGCGATCCCCGCGGGACTGGGCGGAAGGCGGCTCTCGATATGCTGGCGAAGGTCCTCGCGAACCCCGTCGAGCCCCCGCGCCTTGCCCGGGCGAAGCACCGTCACCGGGCCGAGCGGCTTGCCGACCGCACCGATTCCCCAGAACCAGGCGTCCCGGGCGAAATCATAGGTGCCCGGCAGCGCCATCGGCGGCGGCGGCGCGAGCCGGACGCGCATCTGCACCAGTGCGCCGGGCGCGATCGCCGCGGGCGCCTTGTCCTCGTCTATCGAGACCCGAATTCGCGGCGGCAGGCCCGGCGTCGCCGGATGGATGGTCAGCCGGACCTTGTCCCTCGACGCGAGATGCTCGACCAGCTCGACAGTGCCGCTCAGCTGAGTGACGGCTGCGTGCGGCAGGCGCGGCTGCTCGACCAGGCTCGAGCGCGCCCACACCAGTGCGCATCCCGCCGTGGCCGCGAGCGCGAACCAGCCGAGCGCCCTTCCCGCTCGCCCCGACCCGAGCAAAAATCCGACCAGAGTCAGCGCGGCGCCGAGACACAGGAAGGCCGTCCATTCGATCGGCTGATCGAGGGCAAACCAGGCCGCGATTCCGCTCCCCAGGCCGACGACGACCCAGGGTGGAAGCTGCGCGCGCTCCGCCTCGAGGAGCTTCTCCAGCCCCCCGGCAGCGGCGGAAAACCGCGCCTTCCAATAGCTCCGAGCACGCTGTGGAAGAGGCGCTTCCCCTATGTTAGGGGCGCTCGTCCATTGCATTGCAGCATGAACAGAAGAGGAAAGCGCGCTTGAGCGCAAGTGATACGTCGCAGCCCATCGTCACGCGATTTGCACCGTCGCCCACGGGGTTCCTGCACATCGGCGGCGCGCGCACAGCCTTGTTCAACTGGCTGTTCGCCCGCCACCACGGCGGCAAGTTCCTGCTGCGCATCGAGGACACGGACAGGGTCCGCTCCACCAAGGAAGCCATCGACGCGATCCTCGACGGGATGCGCTGGCTCGGCCTCGACTGGGACGGGCACGAATATTACCAGTCGCAATTCTGGGCCCGCCACGCGGAGATCGCGCACCGGATGCTCGAGCGCGGGCAGGCCTACCGCTGCTACATGAGCCAGGAGGAGCTGGCGGCCCAGCGCGAAGCGGCCCAGCGCGAGCGACGTCCGTTCCGGATCGAGAGCCCATGGCGCGACGTTACCGAGGCGAATGCCGACAAGCCGTTCGTCATCCGCCTGAAGGCGCCGCGCGAAGGCGAAACGGTGATTGACGACCGGGTGCAGGGCCGGGTGACGGTGCAGAATGCCGAGATCGACGATTTCGTCCTACTCCGCTCCGACGGGACGCCGACCTATATGCTTGCGGTGGTGGTCGACGATCACGACATGGGAGTGACTCACGTGATCCGCGGCGACGACCATCTCAACAATGCCTTTCGCCAGCTGGCGATCATCCGGGCGATGGGCTGGCCCGAGCCGACCTACGCGCACGTCCCGCTGATCCACGGCCCGGACGGGGCAAAGCTCAGCAAGCGCCACGGCGCACTCGGCGTCGACGCCTATCGCGACGAGCTCGGAATGCTGCCCGAGGCGGTCGGCAATTACCTGCTCCGCCTTGGATGGGGCCATGGCGATGCCGAGATCATCAGCCGCGACCAGGCGATTGAGTGGTTCGATCTCGACCATGTCGGAAAATCGCCCTCGCGCTTCGACTTCAAGAAGCTCGAGAATCTGAACGGCCATTATATCCGCGAGGCCGACGACGCGCGCCTCGCCCAGTTGGCGGCTGACCGGTTGGGTCTGTCTGCCGAGCAAAAGCCGCTGCTTATCAAGGCGATGCCCGAGCTGAAGCCCCGAGCCAATACGCTGATCCAGCTCGCGGAGAGCGCCGCCTTCCTCTTCGCCGAGCGACCGGTGGAGATGGACGAGGCCGCATCCGCGCTCCTCACGCCTGACGCCCGCTACCTCCTCAGCGCGGCGCACAAGCAACTCGTTGCACTTGCGAACTGGGACTCCCCGTCGTTAGAGGCAGCTATCCGCGAAGTCGCCGAGGCGAGCGGCGCCAAGCTGGGCAAGCTTGCGCAGCCCCTCAGGGCCGCCCTCACCGGGCGAACGACGTCTCCGGGGATCTTTGACGTTCTCGCGTTGCTGGGCCGCGACGAAAGCCTCGCCCGCATCGCCGACCAGATGGAGCCGAAGGAATGACCGACAAAACCGCTTCGATGTCCCTGCCGGGCGGCAAGTTCGACTACGCGGTCCTCGACGGGACGGTCGGTCCCGAAGTGATCGATATCCGCAAGCTCTACGGCCAGACCGGCATGTTCACCTATGACCCGGGGTTCACGTCGACCGCGAGCTGCGAGAGCGCGATCACCTATATCGACGGGGAGAAGGGAATCCTCCTTCACCGCGGTTACCCGATCGACCAGCTCGCCGAGCAGTCGACCTTCATGGAGCTCGCCTATCTGCTGCTCCACGGCGAGCTTCCGACGAAGAAGGAACTCGACCAGTTCTCCTACACCATCAGCCGGCACACGATGGTCCACGAGCAGCTCGCCAGCTTCTTCCGCGGCTTCCGCCGCGACGCGCACCCGATGGCGATCATGTGCGGCGTGGTCGGCGCCCTCTCCTCTTTCTACCACGACAGCACCGACATCACGGATCCCGAACAGCGGATGATCGCTTCTCACCGGCTAATCGCGAAGATGCCGACGATCGCCGCGATGGCGTTCAAGTACAGCCTCGGCCAGCCGTTCATGTACCCACAGAACAGCCTCAGCTTCACCGGCAATTTCCTCAGGATGTGCTTCGGGGTCCCGGCCGAGCCCTATGAGGTCAATCCGATCATCGAGCGGGCGATGCGCCGGATCTTCATCCTCCATGCCGACCACGAACAGAACGCCTCGACCTCGACGGTGCGCCTGGCCGGCTCTTCGGGTGCGAACCCGTTCGCCTGTATCGCCGCGGGCATCGCCTGCTTGTGGGGCCCGGCGCACGGCGGCGCAAACGAGGCGGCGCTCAACATGCTTCGCGAGATCGGGACGACCGAGCGCATCCCCGAATATATCGCCCGCGCCAAGGACAAGAATGACCCCTTCCGGCTGATGGGCTTCGGCCACCGCGTCTACAAGAATTTCGACCCGCGGGCGAAAGTGATGAAGGCGACCGCCGACGAGGTGTTGAAGGAGCTTAACATCTCCGACCCCGTTCTCGACGTCGCAAAGGAGCTGGAGCAGATCGCGCTCCACGACGATTATTTCATCGAGAAGAAGCTCTATCCCAACGTCGATTTCTATTCGGGCGTGATCCTCAACGCGATTGGCTTTCCGACCGACATGTTCACGGTGCTTTTCGCGATCGCCCGTACGGTCGGCTGGGTCGCGCAGTGGAACGAAATGATCGGCGATCCCGAACAGAAGATCGGCCGCCCGCGCCAACTCTACGTCGGCGCAACCCAGCGCGACTACGTCCCCGTCGCCAAGCGCGACTAGGCTGAAGGCAGGGTCAGCGTGAAGCGCGCGCCCTGGCCGGGCGTGCTGTCGAGCGTGACGTCGCCCCCCATCGAGCGCGCGAGCCGGCGCGAGATGGCGAGGCCGAGGCCGGTGCCGGCTTCGGTGCTCTGAGCGCGCTCGAACCGCTCGAAAATCCGCTGTTCGTCGCCCGCGGCGATGCCCGGCCCCTCGTCGGCGACGGTGACCGAACCCGTCCCCGCCGTCTTTCCGAAGCTCAGCCGGACGGTGCCGTCTTCGGGCGAATAGCGGACCGCATTGACGATCAAGTTGACGAGGATCTGGATCACCGCCCGCTCCTCGCCCCGGGCGCGGAGCGGTTCCGGCTTTTCTAACTCGATCCTGACGCCGCGTTCCTCTGCCGAGGATTCGAGCATGATCACCGCCTCGGCGGCGAGCGAAGCCAGGTCGACGAAGCCGTGGACGTGGGCCGAATCCTCGCTCATCGCGCGAAGCACCGAGAGTAGGTGCCGTGCGGCCGAGGCGATGTCGTTGCCGTAACTGGCATAGTCCGCGCGCAGCGGCCCGTCCGAACGAGCGACGATCTGCTCCGCGCTGTCGATGATCCGGTCGATCGGGAGCCGGAGCAGCTGTTCGAGCGCCTGGTCGTAGCCCGTGGGCTGGCGCGCGACCGCGGCCGCCGCGGCGGCATCTTTCTCCGTCTCAGCCGTGCCGCGAAAGCCGGCGAACCCGCCGTCGGCGCCGGTCACCACTTCCCCGCTCAGCAGGATAATGCAGCTTTCGTCGGTGCGGCTTCTGGCGCGCTGGCCGGAGAAGCCGCGGCGCCCGGCGAGCGCGCTGATCAGCGGCATCTCGCCGCTCGAATCTTCCTCCAGCCGAAGGATCCGCGTCAGCGGAGCTCCCGAAGCTTCGGCGACATCGACCCCGAGCAGGTCGGAAAGGTCGGACGACAAGGAGATGATCCGAAGCTCCTCGTCGGTGGTCCACTCGTTCTGCGCGCTCGAGCCAGTCGATTCGCCGGTGCCGCCGAGAATTGCGCTGAGGCGCGCAGCCGCGGCCGGGCGCACCGTCCAGCCCTCGAGCGACAAGGCGATTTCGTCGCCCTCCGGCCGCGCATTGACCCACAATTGGATGTCCTGGTCCGCTGATGCCGCGACGGCGGGCCGTCCGACCGGAGTCCGGAGCTTGCGCGCAAGCTCGGCGACGGCGGCGATCTGCGGAAGCGCGAGCAATTGCCCGAGCTCCGACCCGGCCTCGCGCTGGAGGGTGGCGAGCTCCGGGTCGGCCGCGACGAGCCGTCCGTCGCGGTCGAGGCGGCCGAGCACCGCGCGCGGTTCCGAAGGCACGCTAGCCATTGCGGGTTCCAAGCGAGTCGAGCGCGCCCCGATAGGCCGCCGATGCGGTCAGCCAGATGGCCGCGGCCTGGACCTCGTCGGGGCTCATCGTATCGAAAACACCGATCGCGGCGCCGGGATCTGCGATCCCCAGCAGGTCGCCGACGCTGGCGAGTATTCCAGCGCTGAGCTCGCGGGTGAAACCGGCGATTCGAAGGAGCGCCATAACCTGCCGCGGCTTGCCCGAGAGGAGCTGATCGAAAGCAACCGTGCCCCTGATTCCGCCGCGGCGGCCGATGACCTCGGCGATAAAGCCGATCTCGCCTTCGTTGGCGCAGGCCAGCAAGAGCTCGTCGGTGAGCCCCGCCGCACTGTCGAGCAAGGCGACCAGTGCAGCGGTCAGTGCCTCGATGCTGCGCGAGGGATTGTGGTTCGCTAGGAGCCGCGCGGCAGCGCCCGAAAGCTCGCTGTCGGAAGCCGCCGGACCGTGTACGGCGGCGATGTCGCGGCGCAGCGCGGCGGCGATTGCGTGCACCAGCCGGTCCGCGGTCGCGTGCGGAAGATCGTCGAAACCGGCGAGGCACTGGCCGAAGCGATCGCGGCGACGCCCCCTCGCCAGGATCAGGGCCATTGCCGCGGCTGAGACGGGGCCGTTCTCGTGACTGACGAGGCCCTGAAGCACGCGCGCATCGCGGTGCCCGTTGCGCGCTCGCGCTGCCGTGCCGATCCGTTCCTCGTCGGCGCGGCGGAGAAGCAGCGCCATCAGCTCGGCGTCGTCGAGAAGGCCTGCGCCGGTCAGCGCCTCGACGATTGCGGCATCGTCATCATTCGCCCCGGCCCAGCCGGCAGGGAGCGCCGCGCAAAGCTCCGAAGCGATGTCGCCGACCAGGCAATGGAGCATCGCCGTCATCAGCGCCCGCTCCTGCTCCGTCAGTCGCTCGGCCGGATTGAGGAAGAAATCCAGCCGGACAGTGGCTAGCCGGCCGCGTCCCGCAGCGCGTGCGGGCGCGTTCCGTTCCGCCTCTCCGGCGGCGATCGGCCACTCTTCCGGCATCATTGTCCGCCGGCACTATCCGATTTCCGTTAACTTCGCGTCAACTCGAAGGTTGATGCCGCACGTGCTGAACGATGAAAAAAGAGACGGCGGCATAGACCAGGATCGCGACGACATAGCTGGTCCAGGCCCCGGCGAGCGCGAAGGGAATGGCGAGAACGATCGCGCTTCGGCGCGAGAGGAGCCACAATTCGCCCTCCGGCATCCCCGAGCGCTCGACCCGGGCGGCCTCGGCGAACGCGGCCGCTGCGACTGCTGAGATGAACGCGCCCCAGCCGCTGACGTGGCGCGCCTCCCACCAGCCGAGCGCCATAAGCGCCAGCCCGGCCGCCGGCCACAGCGCGAGACGGCTCAGCATTCGCACCGGCAGCGGCTTGAGACGCAAGCTCGCAAGTCGGCTTGCGATGAGGTCGAGGGGCATCGAGAGGAGAAGCAGGATGATACCCGCCCCAAGCCATCCGCGGGTGAAACACAAGCCGCCCCCGATCGTGAGGCCGAGCGCCCCCCACATCAGCCATGCGGGTCGCAGCGCGGTTTCCATCAACTGCTCGGTCGCGAATTCCTCGACTGGAGGGAGCAGGTAGCGACTTACCCAGTCGGGCCTCAGCCCGCGGGAGCCGACGAGGAGCTTGCGCTGGAAATCGGCGAGATCGTCGGCGCTTTCGGCGAGCAGCGGGTCGCCGCCGCTGTCGACCGCAGGAACTCGGATCGCGCCTTCCTGCAAGGTCCGGCGAAGCAAGGTCGACTGCAAATCCCAGTCGCCGAGCATCGCCGCGGTCGATCCGAGCAGATGGGCGTCGACCACGGCGACTCCGGCCCAGCGGGATTCGGCGTCGATGCGCTCGAACATCTCGTGCGCCTCATCGTCGGGGACCGTCGCAACAGCCGGCTCGGGCTCCCCGGCAATCGCCGCGATCAGCTCGGCCGAAGGAGCCACGCCGTCGCCAATAAGGAGGATCATCGACCCTGCTTCGAAACGGCTGACCGCTTCATTGACGTCGCTGACGGGAAAGACTCCGACTCCATCGAGGCGAAGCCGTTCGAACGCATCCTGGAGCGCCTGCGGCACGTGCTGGACCACCACGACGATCGGCGCGGCCCCGGCGGCGGCGGCGCAACGCACCTGATATTCGAGCAGGCTCCGTCCGGCGAGCGGCAGCAGCGCGCGAAGGGCGCCATTGTCGTCCTCCTGATAGGCGCCGATCAGCGCGCCGACGGCCATTTCCTGCTGATCCCTCCCCGAGCCTCGCCCCGTGCCCTCTCTAATCGCTTTCTCACCGCTTCAAAGATGGTAAACTGCCATTCACGATGACACCCACACCCAAGCGCGCCGAATCTCCGCCGCCGGCGACCCATGCGGCCGAGCCACTCGAGCTGACCAGCGCCGACATCGCGTTCCACGATCCGGCCGAGGAAGAACAATGGCTCCAGCCGACTGAGTCGGTGGTTCGGGAACCGGGAGCGGGGGGACGGCAGGTGCTCGGAATCGCGCTCGCCCTGCTTGCCGCGCTGTGGATCGGCTACTCGGCCTGGTCCGCAGGGCGGACGCTTGCCGGACAGCCGCTGTCATCGCCGCTGGTAGCGCAATGGCTCGCCATCGCCGCCGGCCCACTTGCGCTACTCGGCCTTGGGTGGCTGATCTTCGGCCGTACCCGGCGCAAGGAGACAGAGCGCTTCACCCGTTCGGTCATCGCGATGCGCGGCGAAGCACAGTCGCTCGAAGCGCTGCTCGAAGTCCTTTCGCAGCGGATCACCGACAGCCGGACGGAGCTTTCGATGATGGCGCAGCACCTGATGCAGCTCGGGGACGACGCCACCGGAAAGCTCGGGGGAATCACCCAGCAATTCGACAGCAGCAGCGAGAAGCTGAAGCGGCATAGCGAAGCGCTCGACCGCGCCGCCGAATCGGCCCGGAACGACATCGGCGTGCTGCTCGACGATCTGCCGCGGGCCGAGGAAATGACTCGCGGGCTTGCCGAGCAGCTGCGTTCGATCGGCAGCCATTCGGCCGAGAAAGCTGCGGCCTTCGCCCGCCAGGTCGGCGAGCTTGCCGACCGCACGCGCGAGGCCGACCAGTTGGTCGCCGAAGCGACCGACCGGCTCGCCGCCCGGCTCGCCGAGATCGACATCGCCGGCACCACGGCAGCGACTCGAGTCGGCGAGGCCGAAGCGAGCTTTGGCGGCGCGCTCGATGTGTTGCTCGAACGCACGTCCGTGACGCTCGAGGAAATCCGGACGGGGATCGATGTCCAGTCGGCCGCAGTGGCGGCGCTGGTCGAGCAGGCCTCGGCTGGTATCGGCAAGGCAGGCGCCGAAGCGTCGGAATCGCTCGCCGCCAATGTCGACCACGCGAACAGCTCGCTGGAATCGCTGTCGCAGCGGGTTGCCGAGCAGGACCGCTCGTCGCAGCGGATGATCGCCGAGATCGACCGCGGTCTCGCGATGATTGACGAGCGCTTCACCGAGCTCGCGGCGCATGGCGACGAGCGCGCCAACCGCTTCCTCGAATCGCTGACCCGCGCCCGGACCGAGCTTGATTCGCTCGCCGCGCAGGCGATCTCGCAAGACACGGCGATCGGCTCCATTGCCGAACGCACCGCCGCGCTCCACCAGAGCATGGACCGCTTGACCGGGGAGATCCGCGACAGCCTCGGCGCCGCCGTAGGCGAGGCGCAGGGCGGCGCCGACCGGCTGGTCGAGACCGCCGCCGCGGTCCGGCCGGAGATCGGCTGGATCCGCGACGCGGCGCTCGAGACCGAGCAACGGCTTTCCGCCACGGGCGCGTCCATTGCCGAGCAGCAGGACCGGTTCGCCGCGCTCCTCGGCCAGGTCGACGAGGGCGTCGGGGAGGCCCAGTCCAAGCTGACTGAGCTGGCCTCGATGCTCGCGCAAGTCGAACGTGAAGCGGCGGATCTCAGCGCCGAAACCGGTCCCGCGCTGGTTTCCGCGTTGGTCCAGGTCAAGGACGCAGCGGCCCACGCCGCCGAACGCGCTCGAGAGGCGATCGAAGGCGTGATCCCGGCAAGCGCCGGAAAACTGTCCGACGAGACCCGCGCCGCGCTAGAGCGCGTGATCCGGGAGAGCGTCGAAGACCGGCTCCGCGAGGTCGAATCCGTTGCTGCCCGCGCGGTCGAAGCGGCGCGCAGCGCATCGGATCGCCTGACCCAGCAGATGGTGACTCTCGGCCAGAGCGCCGCCGCGCTCGAGCAGCACATGGAAGAGACGAACAAGGAGCAGCGAGAGAAGGACAGCGAGGCCTTCGCGCGCCGGGTCTCGCTGCTCATCGATTCGATGCATTCTGCGGCGATCGACGTCGGCAAGATCCTGTCCGACGAAATCGACGACAAGGCCTGGGGCGCCTATCTGAAGGGCAATCGCGGCGTGTTTACCAGCCGCGCGGTGCGCCTGATCGGCGGCAGCGAGACTCGCGCGATCCGTGCCCATTACGAGAGCGATCTAGAGTTCCAGCGCTCGGTCAACCGTTACGTCCACGATTTCGAAGCGATGCTCCGGCGGGTCATCGCCGAGCGGGACGGCGGGATGATCGCAGTTACCCTTATGTCGTCGGACATGGGCAAGCTCTACGGCGCGCTCAACCAAGCGATCGAGAGGCGGCGCTAGCTGTTCGTCTGCTGGCTTGCCTGCGGGTTATAGAAGTCGAGGTCGTCCGGCGTGATCCAGCCGAACGTCCAGTTCGCATAGTAAATCGCGAAAAATATTGCGGCGACGATCGCGGCTTTCAGGAAATGCCGCTTGAGATCGAAACGGTGGGGCGCGCTTTCGGCCTGTCCCGGCACCTTCTCCCCGCCGACCTCGTCGGTCGTTTTCACGCCGAACGGGAGCAGCACGAAGGCGCTCGCGACGAAGCAAAGGAAATAGATCGCGATGATCGAAGTGAGCTTCATTCGGCGAGATGGAGACGCATGACTTCGACGAGCGGCTTCTTGCCGGTCCACAGGGTGGCGCAACGGCGTACAGCCAGCCGCACGGCTTCGCGCACCCGTTCCTCGTCGCCGTCGGCGCTATAGGCACGGGTCGCGGCGTCGGTTGCGTCGGCGATAAAGTCGTCGCGATCTTCTTCGACTGGTACGCCGAAGGGGCGGATCATGGGCGTTCCGGCAAGCCGGCCGTCGCTGCCGACCGGCAGCGCCACGGTAATCAGTCCGCCGTAGCCGATCTTCCGCCGCTCGTTCACTGTTGCGCCGTCCGCCGGCAGAATGACGTCGCCGTCGAGTACCAGCCGGCCGACTCGGGCCTCGTCGACCTTCTTCGGCTCGCCCGGCGCGAGCCGGATCACATCGCCGTTCTTCTGGACGATCGCGTGCCCGACCCCGTGATCGAGCGCGACACGGGCGTGCTCGGCGAGGTGGCGCGGTTCGCCGTGGACCGGAACGACGATCCCCGGGCGTACCCATTTGTACATCTGGATGAGTTCGGGACGGCCGGGATGGCCGGACACGTGCACATGCGCCTGTTTTTCGGTCACGATATGGACCCCGAGGTCGGACAGCTGATTCATGATTCGCCCGATCGCGACTTCATTTCCTGGGATGATCCGCGAAGAGAAGATCACGGTGTCGTCCTCGCCGAGCTTCAGCTCGTGCGTTCCGGCGGCGATCCGCCCCAGCGCGGCGCGCGGCTCGCCCTGACCGCCCGTGGCGATGATCAGCACTTCGCTCCTGGGCAGCCGCATCGCCTCGTCGAACCCGATCGGCGGCGGGAAGTCCTTGAGGTAGCCAGTCGCCTGGGCGACGCGCAGGATCCGTTCGAGCGAGCGGCCGGCGATGCACACCTGACGCCCCGCCTCTCGCGCCACCCCGCCGATGGTCTGAAGCCGAGCGGCGTTGGACGCGAACGTCGTCACCAGGACCCGGCCGTTGGCCATCATGACCTGCGCGAGGAGGCCCTCGTGGACACTCTCCTCCGATCCCGACGGCTTGTCCTGGAAGACGTTGGTCGAATCGCACACCAAAGCGAGCACCCCGGTGTCACCGATCTGTGTCAGGATGTCGGTATCGGGTGCAATGCCGATCACAGGCGTCTCGTCGATCTTCCAGTCGCCGGTGTGGAAGACATTCCCGAACGGCGTTTCAATCAGCAGGCCGTTGCCCTCCGGGATCGAATGCGACAGCGCGACGAAGCTGATCCTGAAGGGCCCTAGCTCCACCGTCCCGCCACGCTCGATCACGTTAAGCTTGACCTGGCCGGTCAGCCCTTCCTCCTCGAGCTTGCCGGCGATCAGCCCGGCCGTGAACGGCGTTGCGAACAGCGGGGCCTTGAGCTCGTCGGCGAGATAGGGAAGCGCGCCGATGTGATCCTCGTGGCCGTGGGTCAGGATGATCCCCGCGAGCCGCTCCTGCTGATCCTCGATGAACTCGAGGTCGGGCAGGATGAGCTCGATCCCGGGGTAATCGGGGCCCGCGAAATTCAGGCCGAGGTCGACCATGATCCACTGGCCCCGGCAGCCGTAGAGATTGACGTTCATGCCGATCTCGCCGGAGCCGCCCAGAGCGACGAACAGGAGCTCTTCTCCGGGGATCATTTCGTGCCGCGGACCGCCGCGCCGTACAACAGGCTCAACCCCTGGACGGTGAGGTCGGGTTCAATCGCGTCGAACACCCGGGTGTGCTTGTCGAACAGGTCCGCGAGGCCGCCGGTCGCGACCACGGTCGCGGGCCGCCCCAGCTCCTGCTTCATGCGCTGGGTCAGGCCTTCCAGCATTGCGACATAGCCCCAGTAGATGCCGACCAGCATCTGGTCCTGCGTCGTTCGACCGATCACCGAGAGATTGTCGCTCGGCGCTTCGATCGCGATCCGCGGGAGCTTGGCCGCGGCGCTGACGAGCGCGTCGAGCGAGAGGTTAATGCCGGGTGCGATGATCCCGCCCTTGTAGGCTCCGTTTGCGTCCACCAGGTCGAACGTGGTCGCCGTGCCGAAGTCGATGACGATCAGCTCGCCGGGATATTTGGCGTGTGCGGCCATCGCGTTGAGCGCCCGGTCGGCGCCGACATTCTGCGGCTCGTCGACGTCGAAGGCGATCGGCCAGGCCGCCCTGCCCTGCCCGGCGATCAGCGGCTCGCAATGGAAATATTTGCTGGCCAGAACTTCGAGGTTGTGGAGCGCGCGGGGCACGACAGTGCCGATGATCACGGCGTCGACCGAGTCTTTCGAAAAGCCTTCGAGCTCGAGCAATTGGTGAAGCCACACCGCATATTGGTCGGCGGTCCGGCGAGCGTCCGTGGCGATGCGCCAGCGCGCCTTGATCGTGCCCCCGTCGACCAGCGCGAAGACGAGGTTGGTGTTGCCGGCGTCGATGGCGAGCAGCATGGCCGCGGTCCTACCGGCGCTCGGCCATGTTCACAACTCGACGTCGCCAGCGCGGACGATCTCGAGGCGCCCATCGTCGCTCCTCAGGCGGAGCGCGCCGTCGGCTTCGATGCCCTCGAAGCGGCCACTGACCAGTTCGTCGCTGCTCGAATGGACCCTGAGCGGCGTTCCGACCGGGTGGGCGCGGGCAAGCCATGCCTGCGCGATCAAGCGCGGCTCGCTTTGCCGCCACAGCTGCAGCAGGCGGTCGAATGAGGCTGCGAGCAGCGGCGCGAACGCCTCTGGCGTCACGCGCGCCGAAAGCGACGCACATTGGCGGCCGGCAAGCTCCGGCGCGGAGGCGAGGTTCACGCCGAAGCCGACGACGACCCGGTCCCCGCTCCGCTCGAGCAGGATTCCGGAGAGCTTGCGTCCGAGGAGAAGCAGGTCGTTGGGCCATTTCAGCATCAGCGCCTCGCCCGGCGCCGCGAGGTCGAGGGCTTCGATCAATGCGAGGCCGGCAATGAGCGAGAGCGTCTGGCCGGGTGGATCGCCTGGCTTCAGCTCGACCAGGGTGCTGCCATAGAAATTGCCTTTCGACGACACCCACGAGCGGCCCTGGCGCCCCCTCCCCCAGAGCTGCTCGAGCGCGACGAGCCAGTCGCCCTCGCACGCGTCGGGGTCGGCAATCAGGTCGGCGTTGGTCGAGCCGGTGCTCCCGACGATGCGGATGCGGCTCAGAAGAGCGATCCCGCGGCGCGGTCGGTGAGCGAACCCAGCGGACCGATGAGCAGATAGCCCAGCGGCGAAACAATGAGTGCTGCAAGCAGGACGAGCAGCCCCTGGACCGGTGCGCGCACTGGCGCGTAGGGCTCGGCGGGCGCGTCGAGGTACATGATCTTGACGATCTTCAGATAATAATAAGCGCCGATGACGGTGCCGAGGATCGCGGCGACCGCTAGGGCAACATAGCCAGCCTCCACTGCGGCGGTGAACACCAGCAGTTTGGGCCAGAAACCGAACATCGGCGGGATACCGGCGAGGCTGAACATGAAGATGAACATTGCGAAGGCGAAGCCCGGCTGCCGTTGCGAGAGGCCGGACAGGCTGGCGATGCTCTCGACCGGCTGCCCGTCCGCATCGCGCATCCACAGGACGCAGAGGAAGGCGCCGACGGTCATGACCACATAGACCGCCATGTAGAATAGGACGGCGGACGTGCCGCGCGGGCCCGCGGCGGCGAGGCCGACGAGCGCGAAGCCGACGTTGTTGATCGACGAGTAAGCCAGCAGCCGCTTGATGTTCGTCTGGCCGTAGGCCGCGACCGCGCCGAGAAAGATCGAGGCGAGCGCGGCGAAGATCACGATCTGCCGCCATGCGTCGGTCGCCGGCGCGAGTGCAACAATGCAGACCCGGGTCGCCAGCAGCACCGCCGCTACCTTCGGCGCGGAGGCGAAGAAGGTCGTGACCGGAGTCGGCGCGCCTTCGTAGACGTCGGGCGTCCACATGTGGAACGGCACCACGCTGGCCTTGAAGGCGAGGCCTGCGAGCAGGAAGACTAGGCCGAACAACAGTCCGAGCGACGGCGTTCCGCGACCGAAGGCAGCGGCCACCCCGGTGAAGCTGGTCGTCCCGGTGAAGCCGTAGAGGAGCGAGATGCCGTAAAGCAGGATCCCGCTAGCAAGCGCACCGAGCACGAAATATTTGAGACCGGCCTCGGCGGACCGCTCGTCGGTGCGGCGATAGGAGGCCAGCACATAGCCGGCGAGGCTGTTGAGCTCGAGCCCGACATAGAGTGCGACGAGGCTCGTCGCCGAGACCATCACGCCCATGCCGACCGCGGCGAACACGATCAGCACGCCATATTCCGACGCGTGTTCCTCGCCCCGCTGGAACCAGCCATGTGCGGCAATGATCGCAATCGCGGCGGACGGGTACATGATCGCCCGACCGAAGCTTGCGAACAAATCCTCCGTGACCAGCCCATCGAACACCGGCCCGGCGTGTGACGGCGGGCCGATCAGCGCCACGGTCGCTGCAAGGAGCAGCGCAACGCACAGCCAGTTCACCACGCCCGAAGCGCGACGCGGAGCAAAGGCCGCAACGATCATCATGATCGTGCCGCCGATCGACAGGATCAGCTCGGGAAGGAGGGGTGCGAAGCGGCCCATCAGTGCGTCGCTCCCATCGGCATGCGCATCGGCGGCAAGGTCAGATGGGAGTCGCCGGCCGGCGCGACACTGTCGAGCCGGGTCACGATCCTGCCGACGTCGTTGCGGATCGGCCGGATGAAGCTCTCCGGATAGACGCCCATCCACAAGACGGCGAGCGCGATCGGGGCGAGACACCACCATTCGCGGACGCTAAGGTCCGGCATCACCGCCGCTTCGGGCGTGCGAGCGGCGCCGAAACATATGCGCCAATAGAGCCACAGCATGTAGCAGGCGCCGAGGATGATTCCGGTCGTGCCGGCGATCGCGGCCCAGCTCGACGCATGGTAGGTGCCCATGAGACTCAGGAACTCGCCGACGAAACCGCTCGTGCCGGGAAGGCCGACGCTCGCCATCGTGAACAGCATGAACAGCAAGGCGTAGCCCGGCATGTTGTTCGAAAGGCCGCCGTAAACCGCGATTTCGCGCGTGTGCAGGCGGTCGTAGATGACTCCGACCACGAGAAACAAGGCGCCCGACACGAGGCCGTGGCTCAGCATCACGATCATCGCGCCTTCGATGCCTTGCCGGTTCATGGCGAACAGCCCAAAGGTCACGAACGCCATGTGCGCGACCGATGAGTAGGCAATCAGCTTCTTCATGTCGCGCTGCACCAGCGCCACCAGGCTGGTGTAGACGACCGCAACCCCCGAAAGCGTGAACATCAGGGGAATGAACTCGGCCGAGCCTTGCGGGAACATCGGCAGCGAAAAGCGGATGAAACCGTAGCCCCCGAGCTTGAGCAGGATTCCGGCGAGAATGACCGAACCGGCGGTCGGGGCCTGGACGTGCGCGTCGGGCAGCCAGGTGTGGACCGGCCACATCGGAAGCTTGACCGCGAAGCTGGCGAGGAAGGCGAGGAACAGCCAGGTCTGCGCCTCCGGCGAGAAATTATAGCCCATCAGCACCGGGATCGACGTCGTGTGCGCGGTCACCACCATGTAGAGCATGGCGATCAGCATCAGCACCGAGCCGGCGAGTGTGTAGAGGAAGAACTTGTAGCTCGCCTTGATCCGCTCAACTCCGCCCCACACGCCGATAATCAGGTACATCGGGATGAGCCCGCCTTCGAAGAAGACGTAGAACAGGAACAGGTCCTGTGCAGCGAACACGCCGAGCATCAGCGCTTCCATCAGCAGGAAGACGGCCATGTACTCGGGAACGCGCTTCTCGATCGCCCGCCAGCTCGCGCCAATGCAGATCGGCATCAGGAAGGTGGTGAGGTTGAGGAGGACGAGCGCGATCCCATCGATTCCGAGCGCCCACCCGAAATTGCCGGCGATCGGATGGAATTCCCTGAACTGCCACTGCGCGCCGTTTGGATCGAAGAGGACCCACAGATAGGCGCCGAGGGCAAGGTCGATCAGGGTTGCGATCAACGCCACCCAGCGCGCACCGCTCGGGTTCAGGAACAGCACGATCGCACCCGCAAGCAGCGGGATTGCGATCAGGATTGTGAGCAGTGGCAGTCCGCTCACTTGGCCCACCAGATGGCCCAGGTCGCCGCGCCGATAAGGCCGAGCAGCATGACCAGTGCGTAGGAATAGAGATAGCCCGACTGGAATCGGCTGGTGATGCGATTGCCGACTCCGACCGCATATGCCGCGCCATGGGGACCGAAGCGGTCGATCGTACCCTCGTCGCCGCCGTGCCAAAACAGCCTTCCCAGCCACAGCGCAGGCCGGACGAAGATGCGGTCATAGAGCTCGTCGAAATACCATTTGTTGAAGACGAAGCGGTAGATCGAGGGGAAGGTCGCGACGAAGCGGTCGGCCGCGCCCGGGCTGCGGACATAATTGTTCCATGCGATCCACAGGCCGATCAACATTGCGATGGTCGGCGAAAGCTTGACCCACAGCGCCGAGGATTCGACCGATTCCGCAAGCGCCCGGCTGAACGATATGATCCCGTTCCAGTAGCGCGGCGCGCTGTCGCCATCGACGAACACGCCGTGGAAAAACTGCCCTGCGAACAGCGCGCCGACCGCCAGAAGGCAGATCGGCACCAACATGGTGAGCGGGCTCTCGTGCGGGTGATAGCCGGCGGTACCGCTCAGCGGCGCGTGAGCGGGGGCGTGCGCGGCGTCGTGATCGCCCTCCGAGCCTTCCGCCTCGTGCACGTGGTGGACCGCATGCTGGACGTGTTCCGACGCTGCCCAGCGCGGCTCGCCGAAGAAGGTCATGAAGACGAGGCGCCAGCTGTAGAAGCTGGTCATTCCGGCAACGAGCACCCCGATCCAGAAGGCGATGACTCCGGGAACCGAGCCGTTCGCCCAGGCCGAATCGATGATCGCGTCCTTCGACCAGAAGCCCGCAAAGCCGATCCCGCCGGCGACGTCGAGGCCGACGCCGGTGATCGCCAGCGTCCCGATGACCATCACCCAGAAGGTGATCGGGATCCGCTTCCTCAGGTCACCGTAGAAGCGCATGTCCTGTTCGTGGTGCATGGCGGTGATCACGCTTCCCGCGCCGAGGAACAGAAGCGCCTTGAAGAAGGCGTGGGTGAAGAGGTGGAACATCGCCGCGCCGTAGGCGCCGACGCCGGCGGCAAAGAACATGTAGCCCAATTGCGAACAGGTCGAATAAGCGATCACCCGCTTGATGTCGTTCTGCGCGCAACCGACCGTCGCCGCGAAGAAGCAGGTGATCGCGCCCACCCAGGTGACGACGTGCATCGCGGTCGGCGACGTCTCGAACATCGGCGACAGGCGGCAGACCATGAACACGCCCGCGGTGACCATGGTCGCCGCGTGGATCAGCGCGCTGACCGGGGTCGGACCCTCCATAGCGTCCGGAAGCCAGGTATGGAGCGGCAGCTGCGCCGATTTGCCCATCGCACCCACGAACAGCAGCAGGCAAAGCAGGGTCATCGTGTCGACGCGCATTCCCGCGAAACCGATGGTTGAGCCGGCCATTCCCGGCGCCGCGTGGAGGATCGACGGGATCGAGACCGTGCCGAACACCAGGAAGGTGCCGAAGATGCCCAGGCTGAAGCCGAAATCGCCGATGCGGTTGACCACGAACGCCTTGAGCGCGGCAGCATTGGCCGACGGCTTGTAGTACCAGAAGCCGATCAGCAGGTAGGAAGCGAGGCCGACCCCTTCCCAGCCGAAGAACATTTGCACCAGGCTGTCGGCCGTCACCAGCATCAGCATCGCGAAGCTGAACAGCGACAAATAGGCGAAGAAGCGCGGCTGGCCCGGGTCCTCCTCCATGTATCCCCAGCTGTAGAGGTGGACGAGCGAGCTCACGGTGGTCACGACCACCAGCATCACCGCGGTCAGGCTGTCGACGTGAAGCGTCCAGTCGACGCTCATCGTACCCGAATGGATCCAGGTCATGACCGGCACGACCGCGGCGGCGGCGTCGCCGTGAATATATTGAAAGAAAATCGGCCAGCTCAGGAAAGCGCCGATGAACAGGGCGCCGGTAGTCACGGCCTTGGCCGCAGTCTTGCCGATCCACCGGCCGCCGAGCCCGGCGATGATTGCGGCGAGCAGCGGCAGGAAGACGATGAAAAGGACTGGGTGCATGACTACCTCCCCTCCCTTTCAAGGGAGGGGTTGGGGGTGGGTTGCAGCTGAACGGGCTCAATGCCCGTGAAGATGCTCACTCGCCGGCATTGAGCCGGCTCGCGAGCCACCCACCCCTTTGGCCCCTCCCTTGAAAGGGAGGTGAAAAGACAATCAGCAAACTGCATCAGCCGCGCATCCTGTCGGCGGCGTCGACGGCAATGGTGCCGCGGCGCCGGAAGAAGATAACGAGGATCGCAAGCCCGATTGCCGCCTCTGCCGCGGCCACGGTGAGCACGAACATCGCCAGCACCTGGCCGGTGAGGTCGCCGAGATAGGCCGAGAATGCGACGAGGTTGATGTTGACCGCGAGCAGGATCAGCTCGATCGCCATCAGCATCAGGATCACGTTGCGGCGATTGAGGAAGATCCCGAGCACGCCGATCGTGAACACGACCGCGGCGACGGTGAGGTAGGCGCCCAGGCCGATCATTCTTTCCCCTCCCTTTCAAGGGAGGGGTTGGGGTGGGTGGCTCGCGAGCCGGCTCGATGCCGGCGAGTGAGCGTCCTCAGCGGCATCGAGCCGGCTCGGCCACACCCCACCCCTTCACCCCTCCCCTGGAGGGGAGGGGAAGTTAAAAGCCAACCCATCACAGCTTCATCCCCTGCCCGATACCGGGCTCGGTCAGCTTGATCGCTTCGCCGGGGCGGCGGCGCAGCTGCTTCCATACCTTGGGCGTGCGCGTATCCCCGCGGCCGCGATGGGTCAGCACGATCGCGCCGATCATCGCCACCAGCAGGATGAGCCCGGCAATCTCGAACGCGAACAGGTAGCGGGTGTAGAGCAAGGTCCCGAGCGCGACGATGTTCGGTACCTGCGCGGCGGGGATCGCGTGACCCGCCACCATCGGCCCCGCCTGATGCGCGAAGACGGCGACGATCATCTCGCCAAGCAGCACCAGCGCGATGATGATTCCGAACGGAAGGTTGCGCGTGAAGCCTGTGCGCAGCGACGCGAAGTCGATGTCGAGCATCATCACCACGAAGAGGAAGAGAACCGCGACCGCGCCGACATAGACGATCACCAGGAGCATCGCGATGAACTCGGCGCCGACCAGCAGCATCAGCCCTGCCGCGTTGAAGAAGGAGACGATCAGCCACAACACGCTGTGCACCGGGTTGCGCGCGAAAATCACCGCGATCGCCGAAGCGATCGTCAGTGTTGCGAACAGGTAGAAGGCGATGGTGGCGATCAACTGGGGGACCCTGTTGCGGCGCGCTTATCGGTAGGGGGCATCGGCGGCAAGGTTCGCGGCGATTGCCTGCTCCCACTTGTCGCCATTGGCGAGCAATTTGGCCTTGTCGTAGAGCAATTCCTCACGCGTTTCGGTCGCGAATTCGAGGTTTGGCCCTTCGACGATCGCGTCCACCGGGCACGCCTCCTGGCACAGCCCGCAATAGATGCACTTGACCATGTCAATGTCGTAGCGCGTGGTTCGGCGGCTACCGTCCTCGCGCGGCTCGGCTTCGATGGTGATCGCGAGCGCCGGGCAGATCGCCTCGCACAATTTGCAGGCGATGCAGCGCTCCTCGCCGTTCGGGTAGCGGCGAAGCGCATGCTCGCCGCGGAAGCGCGGAGAGGTCGGGAATTTCTCGTACGGATAATTGATGGTCGCCTTGGGCTTGAAGAAGTACTTCAGCGTCAGCCAGTGGGCCTGGATGAAGTCCCAGAGGAAGAAGGACGTAATCGAGCGGATCATACGGCGGCCCTCGGCGTGCAGCGCCCGGACATGAACGCCTGGAACGGTTTGCTCCATTCACCTTCCGAACCGATTGCGGAGGGCTGGATCAGGATTTGCGCGCTCGAATCTTTCTGAAGGCTCAGCGTGTACATGAACATGCATGAGGTCTGCGTGAAGAGGCACGGACCGGGATGAATTGAGACAAAGCTGTAGTCGTGCGCGCCTATTTCCATGGCGGCGACCGCGTTGCCGACGCGGATAGGATCACCCGGCCAATCCAGCTTTACGTCGATCGTGTCCTCTTTCGGTGTGATGAGGAGATCGAACTTCCATTTATTCATCTCCGGAGGAAGCCTGATCGCCGCAGCCGAGGCCTTGTCGCCATCAAGGTGAACGGTCCGCGGGGGCTGCACTTCGCAGGAGAGTGAGATCGTCGAGGCGAGCGCCACCAACATTCCAATCATGCGAACCTCGTGAGCATCAGCCATCCGGACACGAGGACGACGAACAGGAGCGACAGGGGCAGGAAAATCTTCCAGCCGAGGCGCATCAGCTGGTCGTAGCGGTAGCGCGGCACGGTCGCCTTCACCCAGCTGAAGACGAAGAAGAAGAACAGCATCTTGGCGAACAGCCAGATGATGCCCGGAATCAGGTAGAGCGGCGCCCAATCGACCGGCGGCAGCCACCCGCCCCAGAACAGGATGGCGTTGAGCGCGCACATCAGGATCACGTTCGCATATTCGCCGAGCCAGAAGAGCGCGAAGCTCATCGACGAATATTCGGTCTGGTGCCCGGCGACGA
>DATNFJ010000004.1:0-30892 GCA_035606455.1 Sphingomicrobium sp. | reverse complement strand
CGCCGCGTCGACCTGGTCGACCGTCCCCGAACGCCGCGCGGCGATCGCCGCGCCCGAATCGCGCGCAACCGTCTCCTCCATGCCGGTGCCGACGAGCGGCGCCTCGGCCTGGAGCAGCGGCACGGCCTGGCGCTGCATGTTGGATCCCATCAGCGCCCGGTTGGCGTCGTCATTCTCGAGGAACGGGATGAGCGACGCGGCGACCGACACCAGCTGCTTGGGGCTGACGTCCATGAGCGTGATCTGGTCGCGCGGAGCGATCAGGAACTCGCCGTTGCGGCGGGCGGAGATAATCTCTTCGACGAACGTGCCATTCTTGTTCAGCTCTGCGTTCGCCTGGGCGATCGTGTGCTTCGCCTCTTCCATCGCCGAGAGATACACGACCTCGTTCGTGACCTTGCCGTCGATGACCTTGCGGTACGGAGTTTCGATGAAGCCGTACTTATTCACGCGGCTGAAGCTAGCGAGGCTGTTGATCAGGCCGATGTTCGGCCCTTCCGGGGTCTCGATCGGGCAGATCCGGCCGTAGTGGGTCGGGTGCACGTCGCGGACCTCGAAGCCCGCGCGTTCGCGGGTGAGGCCGCCCGGCCCGAGCGCCGACACGCGGCGCTTGTGGGTCACTTCCGACAGCGGGTTGGTCTGGTCCATGAATTGCGACAGCTGCGACGACCCGAAGAATTCGCGCACCGCGGCAACCGCCGGCTTGGCGTTGATGAGGTCGTTGGGCATGACCGTCGACACGTCGACGCTGCTCATGCGCTCCTTCACCGCGCGCTCCATGCGCAGCAGGCCGACGCGATACTGGTTCTCGAGCAACTCGCCGACCGAGCGCACGCGGCGGTTGGCGAGATTGTCGATGTCGTCGATCTCACCCTTGCCGTCCTTGAGGTTCACCAGCTCCTGGACGACGGCGAGGATGTCTTCCTTGCGCAGAGTCGTCACCGTGTCCTCAACGTCGAGGCCGAGGCGCATGTTGAGCTTGACGCGTCCGACCGCGGAGAGGTCGTAGCGCTCCGGATCGAAGAACAGGCCGTAGAAGAGTGCGTCCGCGGTCTCGCGGGTCGGCGGCTCGCCAGGGCGCATGACGCGGTAGATGTCGGCGAGCGCGCTGTCGCCGTCTTCGCTCTTGTCCGCCTTCAGCGTGTTGCGGATCCACGGGCCCGTATTGACGTAATCGATGTCGAGCAGCTGCAGCGTCTTGACGCCGGCCTCGTCCAGCTTCTCGAGGTTCTCGGGCGTCACCTCGTCGCCGGCCTCGATGTAGATTTCGCCGGTCTTCTCGTTGATGAGGTCGTGCGCCGAGTAGCGGCCGAAGATTTCCTCGGTCGGGATGATCAGGTTCTTCAACCCATCCTTGGCCGCCTGGTTGGCGCGCCGTGGCGTGATCTTCTCGTTGGCCTGGAAGACGACTTCGCCGGTCTTGGCGTCGACGACCTCGTGGGTCGGCTTTTGTCCGCGCCATGCTTCGGCAACGTAGGGAATCTGCCAGCCGTTCTTCCCGCGCTCGTAGGTCACGCTGCTGTAGAAGGTGTTGAGGATTTCCTCGCTCGTCATCCCCAGCGCATGAAGCAGCGCCGTCACCGGCAGCTTGCGCTTGCGGTCGATGCGGACGTTGACGATGTCCTTGGCGTCGAACTCGAAGTCGAGCCAGCTTCCGCGGTAGGGAATTACGCGCGCTGCGAACAGGAACTTGCCGCTGGCGTGGGTCTTGCCGCGGTCGTGATCGAACAGAACGCCCGGCGAGCGGTGCATCTGGCTCACGATCACGCGTTCGGTGCCGTTGATGATGAAGGTGCCGTTCAGCGTCATGAGCGGCATGTCGCCCATGTAAACGTCCTGCTCCTTGATATCGATGACCGACTTGGCTTCGGTCTCGGGATCGATCTCGAACGTCGTCAGGCGCAGGGTGACGCGCATCGGGGCCGCGTAGGTGAGTCCGCGCTGGCGGCACTCGTCAACGTCGTACTTGGGCTCTTCGAGCTCATAATGATCGAAGTCGAGGTGCGCCGTGCCGGCGAAATCCATGATCGGGAACACCGAGCGAAGCGTCTTCTCGAGGCCCGAGACATAGCCGGTCTTCGAATCGGAGCGGAGGAACTGTTCGTAGCTCTCGCGCTGAACCTCGATAAGGTTCGGCATCTCCGAAATTTCGTGGATGTTTCCGAAGATCTTGCGGATACGCCGCTGCTTCGTGGTCGCCCCGCTTGTGCTCTTGCGAGGTGCGTCGATCGCTTTGGTGGCCATGTGCTTCCCTGCGCTGCGCGGGAACGCACGCTTACGAAGCGCTCCCGCATTGTTCCCGGCGTCACGCCGGATCGTGTCTGGAGCGCTGTCCCGCTTTCCCTCTCCAATGCGTTCGGTCCGTGCGCCAACTCGGACCCTGTCCCGGAGAGGACGGGAAAAGCCCCGGGCGCACGATATCGTGCGGCCAGAGCCGATATGTTTGGATGAACCCCATATAATCCTATTTCCGGGCTTGTGAAGGGGTAGCGTGCCCGCCGGCAATTCCAATCAAAATGGCGGAACTTCACGTCCGAAGCCGATCAGGTTCGCATCGTTCCCGGCATTAACTTTAGCTAATAACCGCGTGTGCGTTATCAGCGTGCCGAACCCCCGCTCAAACTCGACGGCGTCTCGACTGCACGCCTGTTCTTCTCCCGTTGCTTTGCCGAACAGGATCCGGCCAACGAAAGCCTGTGGGTCGCCCACCTCGACAATGAGGCGCGCTGCCTTCACCTTTCGCGTCACGAGGGCGATACCTGCGGCGTGGATTTCCCGCTGCGCAAGATCATCCTCGACGCGGCCCGGCATGGGAGCGCCGCGATCCTGCTCGCCCACAACCACCCGAGCGGCGATGCGCGCCCAAGCGAATCCGATTTCCGGGCGACCCGGCGCCTGGCAACCGCGGCCGAAGCGCTCGACTGCACCATCGTCGATCACCTCGTCTTCGGCGGAACCGAGTGCACGAGCCTGAGGAGGCTCGGCTACCTCTAGGACTGGCAGGGCTTGATTGCTTGCGGCGCCGGACGCGGGCCGGCGATCCTGAACGCCATGAAATAAGCTTCGCGGCCCGTCAGAATCGTGAACTTGGCAGGCTCGAGGTTGAGTGCGGCGAATTCGCATTTGAGCTGCTCGGGCGGCATTCCGTGCTGGCTAACCGGGCGGTCGGCGTCGACGACGACGACGATTCCATCGGGCTTGAGCCCTTCGCGCATGTGCCACAGGAAGGCATAGGGCGACGCGACCTCGTGATACATGTGGACGAGGAAGATCCGGTCGAACGTGCGCGCCGGAAGCTGCGGGTCGTCGGGCTTTCCCAGACGCACGGCCACATTGTCCAGCCGGTCGCGCTCGACCCGGTCGCTCAGCTGGTCCGTGACCTGCGGGACGATGTCTTCGGCGAGCACCCTGCCCTTGGGTCCGACCACCCGCGCCAGGCGCACGGTGTAATAGCCCTGCCCCGCGCCGACGTCGGCGACCCACATGCCGGGCGCGACGCCCGCAAGCTGCATCACCTCCTCCGCTTCGCCGAGGCGGTCGCGGGCGTCTTCGGTCGAGAATGTATCGCCGACGATCGGCGCGACATCGCGATGCGCGCTCGGGAAATGCGGTTGCGCGGGCTGCGCGCGGCACGAAATCAGGAGCAGGGCCGCCGCCACCACGATGCTTTTCTCCCTGAGGGGGAGACGTCGCGAAGCGACAGAGAGGGCCCCCGCCGCCAGCCCTGCGGGCTGCCGCCTCCCCCGAGGGGGGAGGAGCGGACTATTCCACATCCTCGACCTCGACCTTCTCGCCGGTCACCCGCTGCGACAGGGCCGCGGCCATGAACCGGTCGAGGTCGCCGTCGAGCACGTCGCCCGGCGCGGTGGACGTCACGCCGGTGCGCAGATCCTTCACCAGCTGATAGGGCTGGAGCACGTAGGAGCGGATCTGGTGCCCCCAGCCGATGTCCGTCTTCGCGGCATTGGCGGCGTCGGCTTCCGCTTCCCGTTTCTGAAGCTCGGCCTCGTAGAGACGCGCCTTCAGCTGTTTCATCGCCGAGGCGCGGTTCTTGTGCTGGGAACGTTCATTCTGACAGGCGACGACGATGCCCGTCGGAAGGTGTGTGATCCGTACCGCGCTGTCGGTCGTGTTGACGTGTTGACCACCGGCGCCCGAGGAGCGGTAGGTATCGATCCTGAGGTCCTTCTCCTCGACCTGGATGTCGATGTTTTCGTCGACTTCGGGATAGACCCACACGCTCGAGAAGCTGGTGTGGCGGCGGGCATTGGCGTCATAAGGGCTGATCCGAACGAGGCGGTGAACGCCGCTTTCGGTCTTGAGATTGCCGTAAGCGTTCTCGCCCTTGACCAGGATCGTCGCCGACTTGATCCCCGCCTGCTCGCCCGAATGGTGGTCGATCATCTCGACCTTGAAACCGTGGCGCTCGGCCCAGCGCGTGTACATGCGCATCAGCATCTCGGCCCAGTCCTGGCTCTCGGTGCCGCCGGCGCCGGCGTTGATCTCGATATAGGCGCTGTTGGCGTCGGCCTCGCCCGCGAGGAGCGCCGCGACCTTGTCGCGGTCGGCGCGCTCGGCGAGCTCGGCCAGGCTTCGGACCGCGTCGTCGACCAACGCGTCGTCGCCTTCGCTCTCGGCCAGCTCGATGAGCTCGGACGTGTCCGCGAGCTCCCGCTCGAGCATGCGCGTCGCACCGATCGCCTCGTCCAGCCTGCGCCGCTCGCGCATCACGTCCTGCGCCGCCTTGGGATCGTTCCACAGCGTTGGGTCCTCGACCTTCGCATTCAGTTCATCGAGACGCTTCAGCGCCCGGTCCCAGTCGAGGAACCGGCGCAAGAGCGCCGTCGCGGCATTGATCTGGTCGATATGGGCCTGCGCTTCGGCGCGCATGTTCAATCCTCTCGCGGGAGAGCGCTACTGGACTGAGTTCTGGGTTGGCAAGCCGCCGGGCTTCGGTTCGGTCGCCGTCGCGGCAGGCGGTGACGGGTTGGGCGCTTGCCTCGGCTGTTGAGAACCCTGCTGGGCCGCCTGCTCCCATAGCTGCAGATATTGCTGGCTGTATGGGTCGCCAAAGTTGCTTCGCCCGCTGTGAACCGCCTCGGTCTGCGGCTGGAACGCCTCCCAGATGACCGGCGCCTGGGCCTCATTGTCGTTCGTCGGGAATTCGCCGAACACCGGCTTGCCGCTCGCCCGGTCGATCCGCACCCAGCGGATTCCCGGCGGCGCGACGAACGGCACCTTCGGCACGTCCTTGAGCGCGGTCTGCGCCCACTCCTTCCAGATCGGAGCCGAAATTCGGCCGCCCTGCGCCCAGCCGCCCATCGGTTTGGGATTGTCGTAGCCGACATAGACGCCGGCGACGATGTCCGGAGTCCCGCCAACGAACCACACGTTGGTCG
The DNA here is from genome assembly GCA_035606455.1 of Sphingomicrobium sp. Taxonomy (GTDB): domain Bacteria; phylum Pseudomonadota; class Alphaproteobacteria; order Sphingomonadales; family Sphingomonadaceae; genus Sphingomicrobium. The sequence continues at coordinate 25,493 of DATNFJ010000004.1, read as the reverse complement.
GGCCGTTGGTCGTGCCGGTCTTGCCGAACAGCGGCCGGTTGAGATCGTGGAGCACGGTCGCGGTGCCGCGGATGATCACGCCTTCCATGACATGGACCATCTGGAACGCGGCCATCGCGTCGACCAGCTGCCGAGTCCGGCTCGGCGGCCGCGGCATCGGGCCACCGTCCCAGTCGGGCGCATTGCAATTGCCCATGAGCGCGCAGCGATTGTCGGTCCGGTAGATGACGTTGCCGTTGCGGTCCTGGACATAATCGATCGTGGTCGGCTTCACGTCCCGGCCCTGGTTGGCGAGGATCGCATAAGCGTTGGTCAGCCGGAGCACCGTGGTGTCGCCGGCGCCGAGCGCGATCGACAGATAATTGGGATAATCGCCGACGCCGAGCTTGCGCGCGGTGTCGGTGATCTTGGGCATCCCGATGTTCGCCGCGGCGCGCACCGTCATCAGGTTGCGCGACTGTTCCAGTCCCCAGCGCAACGTGTGCGGTCCGGCCGAGCGGTGGTCGAAGTTGACGAAGCATTTCTGCGGAAGCCCCGGCCCCTGGTCGATGCAGTACGGCGCGTCGAGCTCGATCGTCGCCGGGGTGAAGCCATTCTGAAGCGCGGTCACATAGACGATGGGCTTGAACGCCGAGCCGGGCTGGCGAAGCGCCTGGATGGCTCGGTTATAGGCGGAACCCACGACGTCGAAGCCGCCCTGCATCGCAAGCACGCGGCCGGTGTGCACTTCTTCGACCAGCATGCCGCCGGAAATCGCCGGGACCGATTTCAGCTGATAGGTCCCCGGAGCGGTCTGCTTGACGATGATCACCATGCCGGGCTGGAGCGCGTCGAATGCGTTTCCGCCCACGCCACGGACCGGCATAGCGGCTCCCGACGCGGGTAGCGTTCCCGTCGAACCGTTGGTGAACCCGACCGTCGCGGCGCCGTCGCTCTTCGACAGCACGACCGCCTTCAGCCAATCGGGATAACCGGTACCGACCGCCGCTCCGTCGAGCTGCGCGGCCCAATCCTTCGACAGGTTGATGTTTATCCCGAGGTCCTTCCAGCCGGCGTTGCCGCCGAACTTGACCAGCCCGTCGCGCAGCGCCTGCGCCGCCGGGTCCTGCATTTTCGGATCCATCGAACTGCGGACCCACAAGCCCCCCGCGTAGAGGCTGTTCGGGCCGTCCTTCGCGTCCTCCCCGAACTTGCTGATCAGTTCACGCCGGACCTCCTCCATGAAATAGCCGCCCTGCTGACGGAATTTCTCGTTGCTTCCGTACCGGATGGTGCCGAGCGGGCTGGCTGCGGCGGCGTGCCATTGGTCCTCGGTGATGTATCCATTGCGATACATCTCGCGCAGCACATAGTTGCGCCGGCCGAGCGCCTTTTGCGTCGCCCTCACCGGATCGTAGTTGGATGGCGCCTTTGGAAGGATCGCGAGATAGGCGGCCTCGGGCAGGGTCAGCTCATCGACGTCCTTGTCGAAATAAGCGCGGGCGGCCGCCTGGACGCCGTAAGCGTTGCGGCCGAGGAAGATCGAATTGAGGTAGAGCTCGAGAATCTGCTGCTTGGTCAGCGTGTCCTCGAGCCGGAAGGCAAGGATCGCCTCGCGCGCCTTGCGCCCGACATTGTAGCTGCTGTCGCGCAGGAGGTATTTCGCGACCTGCTGGGTGATGGTCGACCCGCCCGGCACGCGGCCTCCGCGGCCGATATGGGTGGTGTAATTGAACACCGCCTTGATGAAGCCCGAATAGTCGATCCCGTGGTGGTGGAAGAAGTCCTTGTCCTCCGCCGAAATGAAGGCGTGGACGAGCAGCGGCGGATATTCGTCGTAAGTAAGATCGACCCGCCGCTCGCGCGCGAAGGTCTGCACCGGGTCGCCATCATAGCCGCGGATGTTGGTCGGCAGCGGCGGCTGATAGGCGAGCAGCGTCTTTGCGGATGGGAGGCCCGCCGCGAAGTAAATCCACATCGCGGCGAAGAGCACGAACAGGCCGGCGATCGCCCAGCTGATCCACCGCACCCACCAGCGCGCCCACCACGGGTCGACCCACTCGTGCACCCTGTTGTTGAAGGCGACGAGATCGGGAAGCTGCCACCCGGGAGGAGTCAGACGCTCGAACTTCATTCGACGACGCGTCTAGCCCGTCCGGACTTTTGCGAAAAGCCAGTTAATGCGGCTTAATGGCGGGCGCCGGCCGCGACATCGGTCTCGATAGCCTGGGCGAGCGCGAGCGCGATCCTGGCGCGCTGCTCGGGCGAGCGGAGCAGCACTTCGTCGTCCGCATTGCTGATATAGCCGGCTTCGAACAGCACCGCGGGCGCATCGGCACGGCGGAGCACCCAGAAGGAGGCGAACTGGTGCGGGTTCGGGCGGAGCTCGAACCGGCCGGCGGACTTTTGGACCAGGCGCGTAGCGAGATCGGCCGAGGCGCTCATCTGGCCCTGCATCGCGAGATCGGAAAGCATCGACTGGACGGAGCCGTCCGACGCGTCGGAGCCCGCGCCTCTGTTTTCGGAGGCCGCGAGGCGAGCCGCCTCCTCGTCCGAGGCGACGTCGGAGAGAGAGTAAACGGTGGCGCCGCGGGCGAGCGGGTTGGGAGCGCTGTCCATGTGCAGCGAAACGAACATCGCCGCATTGAGCCGCCGCGCGACCGCCGCTCGCTCGTCCAGCCGCAGATAACGATCGTCGTTGCGGGTCATGGCGACTCGGACGCGCCCGCGCTGAACGAGTACGTCACGAAGCTCGCGGGCGAGCGCCAGCGTGAGGTCCTTCTCGACGACTTGGCCCGAGACGCTGGTTGCGCCGGGATCGCGGCCGCCGTGGCCTGGGTCGATGACGACGATCGGGCGCCCGCGCGCCGCCGGTGCGCCGTAGATCGTGTCGGTGACCGGCGGCGGAAGCCTGACGGTGAGGCTCGATTGCGCCGCCGCTCCGCTGCGTCCGGCGAAGGCAAACAGCAGCGCCCCCGCCACGACAGCTGCTGCTGCCGCGCCGGCGATCGCGCCTCTTTTGCCGAACTCTGAGATCATCACCAACCCTTTGACCCGCAAGGCAATAGTATCATCGAAAGATGGTTAACAGGAAATTAGACCCTTCCCGCCCGGCCGGCGGCCTTCATGTTCGCGGCGGAGAAGCGGTGACAAGAGCGACGCTGGGCCATATTGCCTTGAGCTCCTCTGCACAGGAAGCGAACGGCAATGAAGATTGCGGTTATCGGCCTCGGCCGCATGGGCGCGAACATCTCCCGCCGGTTGATGCGCGGCGGACACCAGGTGGTGGCGTTCGACCGCAATCCTGACAATGTGCAACAGCTGGCAGGCGAAGGCGCCGCTCCCGCGGGATCGCTCGAAGAGGCCGCGTCGCTTCTGCAGCCGCCAAGACTGTTCTGGCTGATGCTGCCCGCGGGCGCACCGACGGAGGAGACAGTCGCCGCATTGCACACGATCGCGGAGGCCGGCGACGTGATCATCGATGGCGGGAACAGCTTCTTCAAGGACGATATCCGGCGTTCCAAGGCGTGCGGCCACGAAGGCATCCATTATGTCGATGTCGGCACCTCGGGCGGCGTGTGGGGCCTGGAGCGCGGCTATTGCCTGATGATCGGGGGCGACAGCCAGGTGGTCGACATGCTCGATCCGATCTTCAGCACGCTTGCGCCGGGCATCGGGACGATCGAGCGAACCCCCGACCGCGAGGGGTGCGATCCGCGAGCCGAACGCGGCTATATTCATGCCGGGCCGGCGGGAGCCGGACATTTCGTCAAGATGATCCACAACGGGATCGAGTACGGGCTGATGCAGGCTTATGCCGAAGGCTTCGACATCCTGAAGGGCCGAGCGTCCGAAAAGCTCCCCGAGGCCGAGCGCTTCGACCTCAATTTGCCGGATATCGCCGAAGTCTGGAGGCGCGGATCGGTGATCTCGTCATGGCTGCTCGACCTTTGCGCGCTCGAGCTCGCGCGCGATCACGGTCTCGACCAGTTCTCGGGGCGCGTGGCTGACAGCGGCGAGGGTCAGTGGACGGTCGACGCTGCGATGGAAGAGGCGGTTCCGGCGAACGTCCTCGCAACCGCCCTGTTCGCGCGCTACCGCAGCCGGATGGAGCAGAGCTTCGCCGACAAGCTGCTATCGGCGATGCGCTTCGGCTTCGGCGGGCACGTGGAGCCAAAGTAACAACAAATCACTCGTGCCAGGTTACGCCGTCGCGCTCGGTCAAAGCAATCGCTGCTGAAGGACCCCAGGTCCCGGCGGCATAGGGGCGCGGAGTCATCCCCTTCTCCGCCCAGGCAGCGCGGATCGCGTCGATCCATGCCCATTGTGCCTCGACCTCGTCGCGCCGGACGAACAGGGTCGGATCGCCATCGATCAGGTCGAGAAGCAGCCGCTCATAAGCGATCCGGCGGCGGTATTCGCTGAACGCATTGGCTAAGCCCAGGTCTAGCGGGACCTCGCGCAGGCGAACGCCCTGGCGGTCGAGGCCGGGCGTCTTGGCCATCAGCCGCAGTTCGATCGTCTCCTCCGGCTGAAGCCCGATAATAAGCTTGTTCGGCCGTGTCGTCGCGCCGCGTGAAGCGAAGATCGAAAAGGGCACGTCCTTGAACTGGATGAAGATCTCCGATTCGCGCATCGGCATGCGCTTGCCCGTGCGCAGATAGAAAGGCACGCCCCTCCACCGCCAATTGTCGATGTGTGCCTTGAGCGCGACGAATGTCTCGGTCGTGCTGTCGTGGCCGAGCTCCTCGACATAGCCGCGGACCGGAGCGCCTTCGATCGCACCGCGCGTGTACTGGCCGATGACGGTCGTCTGCTCGACATCCGCCGCGGTGATCGGCCGGAGCGCGCGCAGCACCTTGACCTTTTCGTCGCGAACCGCGGTTGAGTCCAGGTCGCCGGGCGGCTCCATGGCGACGAGCGAGAGCAGCTGCAACATATGGTTTTGAACCATGTCGCGAAGGGCGCCAGCCTGATCGTAATATTCGCGCCCCTCGATCCCGAAGGTCTCCGCCACCGTGATCTGCACATGATCGATGTGGGCGGCATTCCACAGCGGCTCGAACATCAGGTTGGCGAACCGCAAGGCAATGAGGTTCTGGACGGTCTCCTTGCCGAGATAATGGTCGATCCGGAAGGTGCGCTCTTCGGGAAAATGGGCATGAACCGCGTCGTTGATTTCGCGACTGGATTCGAGGTCCGTTCCGAGCGGCTTCTCCAGCGCCATGCGCACGGTCGGGCAAGCGAGGCCCGCCGCGGCAAGGCCGTCGATCGTCGGCTTGAACAGCGATGGCGCGGTCGAAAGAAAGATCGCGACTCCGTGGCACGGATCGCCGATCGCTTGCGCGAGGCGGGAGAAATGCTCCGGCTCGTTGATGTCGAGAGCGACGTAGTGCAGCCGTGAAAGGAATCGCTCGGCGACGCCCTGGCTATAGAATCCCTCGGGCAAATGCTCGCGAAGCGCCTCGTCGGCCCGCTGGTGGAACGCGGCATCGTCAAGCTCCGTCCTCGCTGTGCCGATGATCCTCAGATCGGGCGGAAGCAGCCCGTCGGAGTCCAGCCCGTACAGCGACGGGAGGAGCATCCGCCGGGCAAGGTCGCCCGTTGCGCCGAACAATAGCAGGGTCGTGACCTTCTGAATCATCGAACGCCCGCTATACTGCCAATAACGAGGGGGGAAGTGTTGCAGCGGCGACTCGGCGATGCTAACTCGCCCGTCGATCTTCGGCGCAATGCCGGGGAATTCATGCCGCGGACGGTGCGACGGACCGCGGATCCACGAGGTTGACGCTCGAATGACGCCACAGACTGCCCTTCTACCGCTCTTCGGTGAAGCGGCGTTCCCTGCGCACTGCCGCGGGATGGCGAGCCGAGCAGACACGCTTTCCAGTCATCCCGCCATCGACGCCCGCCAGTACGCAGGCGGCGAGGCCCATCTTATCGCCCGGCTGAGCGACCGAACGCTCCAACGCCGCGCCCGGAGAATTTTCAATGTCAATGCGCATGCTTATCGATGCGCGCCACCCGGAGGAAACCCGGGTCGCCGTCGTCAAAGGGAACCGGATCGAGGAGTTTGACTTCGAATCCGCCGAGCACAAACAGCTCAAAGGCAATATCTATCTCGCCAAGGTCACCAGGGTAGAACCGTCACTCCAGGCGGCGTTTATCGATTACGGCGGCAATCGGCACGGGTTCCTGGCGTTCAGCGAAATCCATCCCGATTATTATCAGATCCCCAAGGCCGATCGCGAGGCGCTGCTGCGCGAGGAGGCCGAGCATGCCGCCGAGGAAGAGCGGCTGCGCGCGGCCGAGCTCGACAATGGCGGCGAAAGCGATTTCGTGGAGGAGCCGCCGGAAGAAAGCCAGGGCGACGAAGCCGACGAGCCCACCGGTGAGGGCGGCCGCGCGTCGAACCGCTCATCGAGCGACGAATCCGCCGCTGACGAACTGCGCCAGAAGCGCCAGAACCTTCGGCGCCGCTACAAGATCCAGGACGTCATTCAACGCCGCCAGGTCCTGCTCGTCCAAGTCGTCAAGGAAGAGCGCGGCAACAAGGGCGCGGCGCTGACGACCTATCTCTCGCTCGCGGGCCGCTATTGCGTACTGATGCCGAATACCACCCACGGCGGAGGCATTTCGCGCAAGATTTCCAATGGCGCAGATCGCAAGCGCCTGAAGTCCATCATGACGGACTTGAAGCTTCCGTCGACGATGGGGCTGATCGTCCGGACGGCGGGCCTCCAGCGCACCAAGACCGAGATCAAGCGCGACTTCGATTATCTGGCGCGCCTTTGGGACGAGATCCGGGAGCGCACCCTGGGAAGCACCGCCCCGGCGCTGATCTACCGCGACAGCGACCTCATCAAGCGCGCCATCCGCGACCTCTATCATCGCGAGATCGAGGAGGTGATCGTCGAGGGCGAGGAGGGCTACAAGCAGGCCCGCGGCTTCATGAAGCTGCTGATGCCGAGCCACGTCCGCAGAGTGAAGCTCCACAGCGAAACTACGCCGCTGTTCCAGCGCTACGGTGTCGAGGACCAGCTCTCCGCGATGTATCAGCCGATCGTCCAGCTGAAATCGGGCGGTTACCTGGTGATCAACCCGACCGAGGCGCTGGTTTCGATCGACATCAACTCCGGCCGTTCGACCCGCGAGCACAATATCGAGCAGACCGCCACCAACACCAATCTCGAGGCGGCGCAGGAGATCGCGCGTCAGCTTCGGCTGCGCGACATGGCCGGACTGATCGTCATCGACTTCATCGACATGGAGCAGAACAGCCATGTCCGGAAGGTCGAAAAGGCGATGAAGGACGCGCTCAAGAACGACCGCGCCCGGATCCAGGTCGGCCGAATCTCGAGCTTCGGTCTGATGGAGATGAGCCGGCAGCGGCTCAGGACCGGCGTACTGGAGGCGTCGACCAAGCCCTGCCCGCACTGCGACGGCACGGGCCTGATGCGCACCGCCGCTTCCGCCGGCCTGTCCGCGCTTCGAATCCTCGAGGACGAGGCAGCGCGCGGGCGCGGCGAGCGCATCCTGCTGCGCGCGGGCAAGGAAGCGGGCGTCTATGTGCTCAACAAGAAGCGCACCGAGCTCGCCGATATCGAGCACCGCTACGGCGTGTCGATCGAGGTCCTGATCGACGAGAGCTTCGAAGGCGCCCGGATGACCGTCGAGAGCTCCGGTGCGCGTCCGGTGGCCGCTCCCCGGGTCGAAGCGCCTCGGGTGGAGGAAGGGGACGAAGACGAGACCATCGAAATCTCGCTCGAGGACGAGGAGGAGGAAGAGGCCGAGCCGCGGAGCGAAGAGCGCGAGGGCGCGGGCGAAGGCGAGCGCCACGGGCGCCGCCGTCGGCGTCGTCGCCGGGGTGGCCGTGGACGCGGCCGTCGCGAGGGCGGGGAAGCCGAATCTGGCCATCCGGCGAACGAGCCCGCCGAGACGGCCGAAACGGAGCCGGAGGAGCGGACCGAACAGCCGCAGGAGCCTGCCGAAGGCGGCAAGCGCCGGCGCAGGCGCCGTGGCCGCAAGCCCGCCGACGCCGGCACCGAACAACAGCAGGGTGAAGCTGCAATCGAACCCGAAAGTTCGCCGATGGTCGAACGGCCGATCGACGAGGAGCCGCCGATCGCCGAAACCGCGAGCGCCGAGGAGCCCCAGCCCAAGCCGAAGCGGCGCCGGTCGAAGAAGGCTGCGGCGGAAGCGGACGTGGCGGGCGAAGAGCCCGCGCCTGCCGATGCACCGCCGGCCGAAACGGCCGACGAGACCGCTACCCCGGCGAAGCCCGCGAGCAAGCGCCGGACAAAAGCCAAGGCCGGAGCGGCGAAGGCCGAGACTGCCGCCCAAGAGCCCGTCGCCCTGTCTGCCGCGGACAACGACACGGCGGAGGATTCTGGCGGCGAGCCGCGCCGGGGGTGGTGGCAGCGTACTTTCGGCTAATTGTGGCCCGCGCCGGGCCGGCTGACGCATTTTTCATCCCGCGTTCAGCGCCAAAAGTGGTAATCGGCGGCCGATGAAGCCGCCGGTCACCCGCCTCGCGCGCCTGCTGATGCTGGCGCTGACCCTGGCATTCGCCGGCTGGCAACCCGTTGCGGCGCAAGAAGATTCTGGTCCGCAGGTACTCCGCGACACCGAGACCGAGTTGTTGTTCAAGGAGATGTCGCTGCCGCTCATCAAGGCCGGCGGGCTCGACCCCAAGAGCGTCAAGGTCGTCCTTCTCAACGACCCCGAGATCAACGCCTTCGTGTCGCAGGGCCAGACTGTCTATCTCCAGTCGGGACTGATCGAGGCCGCGGACAACGTGAACCAGGTCCAGGGTGTCGTCGCCCACGAGCTCGGCCACGTCATCGCCGGCGATTCGATCCGCAGCGGCGAAGGCGCGAAGCATGCGACGGGGATCAGCGTCCTCTCGCTCATCCTCGGCGCCGCGGCCATCGCCGCGGGCGCGGGCGACGCGGCGATGGGGATCATGATGGCGGGCCAGCGAGCCGCGCTTGGCGACATGCTCGCCTTCACCCGAGTCCAGGAGAGCACCGCCGACGCGACCGGGGCGCGCCTTCTGTCGGGCGCCGGGGTCAGCGGCAAGGGCATGCTGCAATTCTTCAACAAGCTGCAGAATGAAGAATATCGGCTGGCGATCTACGACAAGGACAGTTTCGACCGCGACCACCCGCTCAATTCGGAACGGATCGAGGCGCTCCGCCAGAAGCTGATGAGCGATCCGGCATGGAACAAGCCGATCGATCCCGCGCTGGAGACCCGCTTTGAACGGGTCAAGGCGAAGCTGCTCGGATTCATCGACCCCAAGCAGGCCGTCCTGAAATATCCCGAGAGCGACCAAAGCGTGCCGGCCCATTATGCCCGGGCCTACGCCTATCACCTCGGTGCCTATCCGGATAAGGCCGAAGCCGAGGCCGATGCACTGCTGGCGATCGACCCGCACGACCCGTTCTTCCTGGAGCTCAAGGGCCAGATGCTGCTCGAGGACGGAAAGCCCAAGGACGCGGTCCCGCCGCTGAGGGAAGCGACGAAGCTCTCCGGCGATGCTCCGCTGATCGCGGCCATGCTCGGCCACGCGCTGGTCGAGACGAACGATCCCAAGAATTTCCAGGAAGCCAAGCAGATCCTGAAGGTCGCCGTGAACCGCGACAATGAGGATCCCTTCGCCTGGTATGAACTGGGGATCATCTACGACCGCGAGGGCGACCAGGCCCGGGCGTCGCTCGCGACCGCCGAGCGCAGCAATCTCCAGGACGACCCGAAGATGGCCCTCGCCAGCGCCCAGATGGCGATGAGAGGCATCCAGCCGGGGACTCCGGACTATCTTCGCGCCCAGGACATCGCCATGGTCTCCCGCGCCGAGCTCGCCAAGAAAGACAAGAGATACAAGAAAGACGGAAGCGAGTGAGTGAAGAGACTGCGCCCGCCGCGCGGCGCGGCGGCCTGGGCGCTGCCATTGTTGGCGGAGTGATCGGATCGGTGCTCACCGCCGCGCTACTGCTGTTTGCGCTGCCTGACGTGCTGAGCAGCCGGATCGTGCGCCAGGGCCTGCTCGCCGATCCCAAAATCCTGTCGGACGCGGTCGATGCGCTGAAGGACGCGCAATATGCGCCGGTCCTCGCCGCCAACCGCGCCGCGATCGAAACGCCGTTCGCGAGCTCCTGGAAAGGCGCGGCCAAGCCTGAGGTCACGCTGGTCGAATTCTTCGATTACGCCTGTCCCTACTGCAAGGCGAGCAATCCCAGCGTCGACCGGCTGCTGCAGGAGGATAAGGGCCTGCGCGTCGTCTATCGGGAGCTGCCGATCCTCGGGCCGGACAGCGTGACAGCCGCTCGATTGTCGCTCGAGGCGTCGAAGCTCGGCCGGTTCGCCCAGTTCCACGACGCGCTTTGGTCTGCCGGCCGTCCCGCGCCGGACACGATCGCGGCCGCCGCTCAGGCCGCGGGCGTCGCGCTCAAGCCCGACGGCGATCCGCAGGTCGAAGCCGAGATCAAGCGCAACTACCAACTGGCAGGCCAACTCGGGGCGACGGGCACGCCTTTGTTCGTGATCGGCGACAAGGTGCTGAACGGCGCGGTCGGCTACGACATGCTCAAGCAGGCGATCGACACCGCGCGGAAGAAGGCCAGCTCTGCCTAGATCAAGAGTGATCTAAATCGACGCCGTGCTCACGCAATATTCGGATGGCGGTCGGATTCTCGCCCGAGAAGATAGCGGCGAGCAGATGTGCGCCCGTCACGCTATTTTCGTCTGCCTGTTGCACATCGAGGATGGCGTGTTGCACTACCCTCTGAAGCGCTCGTGACGGAGCTGGGTCGCTTGCTCCAGCAAGATTGTTGCTCGGGCTGCCGATCTCGATCGAGCGGGTGATTTGCTCACTCATAATGGCAAAATCGACCGCATGAGCTCTCATGATTGCCGATGCGTCCGGATCCTTGATCAGGGCTAGCAGGAGGTGCTCGACGGTGACTTCGGCGTGACCTCGATCGGCGGCGATCCCGACGGCCCGGTGCAGCGCCAGTTCGGTTGTCCGTGCGAATCGCAAGGATCGGGCTCTGCCGCGTGTCTCTGTTGATTCCGGCACCCGCTCGGCATTCTTGATGCTTGCTGAAAGCGTATTCCAGTCCGCTGCCCCGAAAAGACGGGCAATCATCTCTAGGCTCTCGCCAACAGTGATTTTGAGATGCTTGGCGGCAAGCGCCTCCCGAAGCATCCGCGCCATGATTTTGGCATCGCGATAATCGCGCATGGTTCAGTCCTTTGCGTGAACGAACTCTCTGGATGTCAGATGCTTGCGTTGCTGACCCGTTCGTTCGGGCAAAGGCCTCAAATATCCCGATACGTTCACCGTACCCTCAAAAGGGCGCAAGCGGCAGGTCGTATCAACCGCCGCCAACGTGTGGCATCGCGCGACCACTTGTCAATCAACGTTGACGCCTGCGCCCTTGAACCCCTGCGCCACGACGTACCACTCGCTCGAATCCTTGCGGCTGGCGGGCGGCTTGGCGTGCTTCACGGACGAAAAGCTCCTCTTCAGCTGGGCGACGAGCTGGTCGTCCGCGCCGCCGGCGAGCACCTTCGCGACATAGGCGCCGCCGGGGCGCAGGGATTCGCGCGCGAACTCGAGGCCCGCTTCGACCAACGCCATGGTGCGAAGATGGTCGGTCTGCGGATGGCCGACCGTGTTCGCGGCCATGTCGGAGAGAACGAGGTCCGCCGGCCCGCCTAGCGCCTGCTTCAGCCGTTCGGGCGACGCATCATCCATGAAATCCATCTGTAGGATCGTCACGCCGTCTATTGCGTCTGTGGGCAGCAGGTCGATGCCGACGATCGCCGCCTGCGGCGCCTTGCGCCGAACGACCTGGCTCCAGCCGCCCGGCGCAATGCCAAGGTCGACGACCGTCTTGACGCCCTTGAGCAGCCCGAACCGCTCGTCGAGCTCGATCAGCTTGTAGGCGGCGCGGCTGCGGTAATTTCCGGCCTTGGCGCGCCTGACATAAGGGTCGTTGAGCTGCCGTTCGAGCCAGCGGGTCGAGGAGACTTTGCGGCCCTTCGCGGTGCGCAGGCGCTTCATTTCCTCCCCGGCATTTGCCGGGGAGGGGAACCAGCGGAGCTGGTGGAGGGGCCTCTTACCGCACAGGAAGACCCCTCCACCATCCGCTCTTTGGCGGATGGTTCCCCTCCCCACGAAATCGTGGGGAGGAAAGTCAAAGCTTCCACCCGTCCCGCGCCATTAGCGAGCGCAGAATGCCTTCGCGGATCCCGCGGTCGGCGATCCCCAGGTTCTTTGCCGGCCAGATTTCGATGATGGCTTCGAGGATCGCGCAGCCGGCGACGACCAGATCAGCTCGCTCATTGCCGATGCACGGAAGCGACGACCGCTCCTCGAAATCCATTCCCGCGATCATCCCGCTGATCTTCTGCATCGCCTCGATCGGTACGTGGAGCCCGTCGACCGCTCGGCGATCATAGAAAGGCAGCGCCAGGTGGACGCTCGCCAGCGTCGTCACCGTGCCGCTGGTGCCGAGCAGGCGGATCCCCTCGCGCGCCTCGGGAAGCATGGTCGCGAAATTGGCGAAGGCGCGGCGTGCGCGCTCACGCATCCTTCTGTAGGCGAGGAGCCGATCGGGGCCCTCGAGCGCCTCCTTGCCCTCGCTCTCGGTCAGCGAGACCACACCCCAGGGAGCGCTCCACCATGCGCGGATCCGGGGCGTGCCCTCTTCCTGGTCGATGAGCACCAGCTCCGTCGACCCACCGCCGATGTCGAAGATCAGCGCCGGTCCGTCACCCGGCTCGAGCAGCTTGTGGCAGCCGAGCACCGCAAGTCGCGCCTCCTCCGCCGGCTCGATGATATCGAGCGCGATGCCGGTTTCCTCGCGCACCCGGTCGGCGAATTCGCCCCCGTTGCTGGCCCGGCGGCACGCTTCGGTCGCGACGGAGCGCGACAGCGAGACATTGCGGCGCCTGAGCTTGTCGGCGCAGACCGACAATGCCCCGATGGCGCGGTCCATGGCCTCCTGGGAAAGCGCGCCCGTCCGCGCCACGCCTTCTCCGAGGCGCACGATGCGCGAGAATGCGTCGATGACGGTGAAACCGCCCTCGTTGGGACGGGCGATCAACAGGCGGCAATTGTTCGTGCCGAGGTCGATTGCTCCGTAGGTATGGCGATGCGGCTCCCGCTTCGGCGAGAAGCCTTGATCCGACGGCCTGCCCTGCTCGCGATACCCCTGCTGCAGAGCCGGCGCATTGGCGACACCCTGCGCCATTACACGCCCGTTTCTATCCTACACCGCCCGAGGTCGGACGGCTGACTTGGCATGGATTTAATCACAAATTACTATGATTGGGCAAGTCCGGAGCGGTCGAGCGGCAGTCTCAGCAGGCGAAATGCCGCTTCGGTTGACACCTCTGGGAGCGACTCTCTATCTCGCCGCTTCCCAAGCTGCCCCGTCGTCTAATGGTAAGACTACGGACTCTGACTCCGTCAATCGTGGTTCGAATCCACGCGGGGCATCCATCCTTTGCCGTGGGCTTTTAGTCCTGCATGCCCGAAGACCTGACCACCCGCTCCGGCGACCAACCGTTCGCGGTCGATGCGCGGGCGGAAGGCGAAGGATTCCGAATCTCCGTCAACGGGCGCAGCTATGACGTACCGACGGACACACAGCAGGATTTCTCGCGTTTCTTCCGCCAGCTCGCCGAGGATTTCGGGACGCGTGTCCCCCACGTCTTCGCCGATCCGGTCGAACATCCGCCAGGAGAAATCCGATGGCGTCCGCTGCTCACCGAGAATGTCCATCCGCAGATTCTGGTGGGTTACGGTGATCCCGCGGTCCTGAAGACGGACGACGGCTGGTGGCTCGTCGCCACGTCGAACGACGCGCCGGACGCATTTCCGATCCTCCACTCCGCGGACCTCGAGCATTGGGAGCCGAGAGGATTCATTTTCCCCGAAGGGCATCAACCATCCTGGGCAGCGAAGGGGCGAAACGTCGCCGACTTCTGGGCGCCGGAAATGGCGAAGGCGGGAGGCGAGTATTGGGCGGTTTTCACCGCCCGCCAGTCGACCAACGCGCTCGCGATCGGACTTGCCCGAGCGCCATCGCCGGCCGGACCCTGGGTCGACAACGGAGCGCCGTTGGTCACGGGGAACCCCGTCAACACGACCGGCCTCGGCTACGATCCGGGCCAGCCGCAGATGAGCGGCGGAGTCATCGACTCGGACCTGTTCATCGATTCAGCGGGTGAGCGCTACCTGTTCTGGAAGGACGACACGAACAGCATCTGGCCACGGCCGCTCGCGATGCTTCTGCGGAGCCATCCCGAGCTGATCGAACGACTGTTCGCGGATGGGGCGGATCGCCGGACTGCCGCCTTCGCGGCGGCAGTCGTCCCCTGGGCCAATGTGCAGCGGCCGATGGTGCGCTTCTTCGTCATGCACCCGCTGATCGAAGCGGCGCTCGCCAACTGGACCAAGGTGCGCGCTGCGCTGGTCGGGTTCGGCCTGGCGCCGGCGATCCTCGAAGCGATGACCACGCCGATCCGCGGCCAGCGAATTGCCGAGGACGGTCGTTCGCTCATCGGCGAGAGCAGAATCGTCCTCACCAACGACCTCGACTGGGAGGGGCATTTGATCGAAGGGCCGTTCGTGACTCGGCAGGAGGGGCGCTACTGGCTCTTCTATGCGGGCAACGACTTCTCGACGCCGTCCTACGGGATCGGGGTTGCCGTCGCCGACCATCCGCTCGGGCCTTATTCGAAGCAGGCGGAGCCGCTGCTCCGATCGACGCCGGAGTGGGTCGCGCCGGGCCACGCCTCGGTAGCGACGGGCACCGGCGGAAAGCCGCAGCTCTTCTTCCACGCGTTCCACCCGGGGACTGGAGGCTACAACGCCTTCCGGGCGCTATTGACCGTGGGCCTGCGTTTCACTGCCGAGCGGGTCGAGATCGTCGCGCTCGACGATCAGTAGCCGGGGCGGATGGAGCCGCCACCCTCGATCGCGCTGGTTACCACCGGATTGCCCCAATAGCGGATGTCGCCGCCGCCGCGGACTGCGCCGGTGAGCGCGGAGGCCGCGCGAACGAGCAGGTCTCCCCCGCCGTTGACCGCGGCAGTCACATCGGCGGCGTCGACCGCGCGCGCGTCGATCCGGCCGCCGCCGTTGACCGCGGCGACGAGCTGGCTCTGGGGAGCGAAGCCCGGCGCGATCCGCATCGTCCCTCCGCCATCGACCGCGAGCACCGGCACTCGCGGCGAAACGATCTGCACGCGAAGATGATAGGATGGCGGGCACGGGCCCGCGCACGATTCGATCTTCAGGCTGCGCTGATGCTCGACATAGATGCGCGTGAAGCGGGAACTTCCCTCGACGATCGTCACGCGTTCGACAGGTCCCGGGACGATCTCCACGTCGCCGCCGCCGCGCAGGCCCACGGCGTCGAAATAGGGGACGGCAACGACTTCGCTTGCGAACGCCGGGGGACAGGCGACCAGCGCGACGGCGAACAAGGGGTAGATGGAGCGGACCATGGCGGGGCCTTTCGACTTGTTACGCTACATCTGTAGCGCTACAAATGCAGCGTGTCCAGACCCGATTGTCGCTTAGTGCTGCTGTCCGGCGATCCAGTGTTCGAGCCGCGTCTTCAGTGACCGCTTCGAGGGAATGTACCCCGGCTCGACGGGCAGCTCCTGATCCTGCGGTTCGTAGATCGTGAGGTTGTCTGGAAGCTTCGGCCGATGCGTCTCCCGCCCGCGGAGCATGTCCTCGGCGGTGGCCAGCGAGCGGTGGACGTCCTCGGCGGTGAACGGCTTCATCAGGCAGCCGAGCGCGAGGTCGGGCATCGGGAAGCGCGGCGCCTTGCCGCTGACGAAGAGGCATGGAACGCCAAGATCGTTGAGCCGGACGGCGACCGAGAAGCCGGTCGTCGCATGGGCGAGGTGGAGGTCGAGGAGGACGAGGTCGGGATCATGTTCCTCGGCGGCGGCGATGGCTCCGTCGGCGTCCTCCGCGGTCGCGACGACGCGATAGCGCGGATTGTCCTCGATCAGATATTTGAGCGTGACAGCAAGTTGCGAATCATCTTCGACGACCAGGATTCTAAGCACCCTCGAACCTCCCCCGAAGCTCCCGAAAAAGCATCGGCTTTTCCGTAAGTTCGATGCTCGCGCGGATTGTTGCGGCGGCGAAACCCCTGATGAATGGATTTACGCCGAACCGAATCGACCGAGCGCCGAACCGAAGAAGGCGCCCCGAGCCGAAGCCCGGAGCGCCATCCTCACCCCCCAATGCGTTAACGGTTAAGCGCGGTAGAAGATGTGCGCGCCGATCTGCTCGACTTCCTGGAGATTGTGCCGCCACGCCGGCGCCACATAGTCGGCATGGTACCACAGGACGTCCGGCCCGATGCTCGGAACGACATTGGCGGCGGCGAGCTCGGCGATCGCCTCGGCCTTCTTCCACGCATCGGAATCGGTGTTCGCCTGCGGGAACTGGCCGTGCTGGACGAAGGAGAATTGCGCCGGCTGCTTGACCACGCTGCACCAGTCAGGCGGATAGCGGCCCGAAGTCGCGCGGTTCATCACCACCCGGGCGACGGCCAGCTGTCCCTCGAGGCTCTCGCCGCGCGCTTCGAAATAAACCGCGGTGGCGAGACAGTTGGTCTCGGTGTCGAGCGGCGCGTTGGTCTCGAACTTCTGGACCAGGGCGTAGAGCGGCCAGCCGCCCTTGTAGAGCCACGCGGCTTCCGACGCGATCGACGGCGTCAGCGACAGGGTCACCGACTGCGCCGGTTGCGACTGGAACACGGCGCCGGTCGCGTTGGCGACCGCGTTGGTCGCTGCAACCACCGGCCGCGCCAGCGTCGAGATCATCGAGGCCGGATTCCCGAGCGGCCTTGCGGCAGCATCGACGTCGAGCGACTTCACGGCCGCCGCAACGTTGAGCTTCGAATAATCCTGAGCGCTCGCGCTCGAACCCATCGCAAGCACGGAAATACCCACGAGCGCAGACGCGATGCGCCCGCCGAACCAATTGACCACTTACCTTTTGCCCTCTGATGGCGGGCGTCCCGCTGGAGGCGCCTAAGCGCACTTACAATTCCAGCGGGGGACTGCCCGTCTTGCCCTCGAGCCTTAGCGTCTCAATCGCGCTTTCGGCTCGCTGCTCTCAATCGCTGAAGGCCAGATAAGTTATGTTTACCGCCACTTCCACCGATCCTCGGTGAACCGTTCGCGACTCGCGATGGAATTCGGAACCCTTTCAATTCATTCAGTTTTCTTAGAGTTATCCACAGCCGAATGCTCGCTTCACCGGCCATTCCACTCGCTTCACCGGCAGTGTAACCAAAGTGGGACAGGAGGCGCCCACGCGAATGGCCTATTGGCTGATGAAATCCGAACCCGAAAGCTACAGCTGGGCCGACCTGGTGGCCGATGGCGGCACCGAATGGGACGGCGTCCGCAACAACGCCGCGCGGCTTCACCTGAAAGCGATGAAGACGGGCGACGAGGCGTTCCTCTACCACAGCATGTCCGACAAGGCCGTGGTCGGGATCATGCGCATCACGCGTGAGGCGCAGCCGGACCCGAAAGATGCGGACTGGGTGTCGGTTCGAGTCGAGCCGGTGAACCCCCTGCCCCGCCCGGTCACGCTGGCCGAGATCAAGGCCGAACCGCGGCTTTCGAAGATGGAGCTGATCCGCCAGTCGCGCCTGTCCGTCGCCCCGGTGCGCGACGACGAGTGGAAGGTGGTTCTTGAGATGGCGCAAGCTTCCCCTCCCCGTGAGGGGAGGGGCTAGGGGTGGGGCGCTCGCGGGCAGCTTCGATGGCTGCACGTGAGCGGCTTCGCGGCCATCGAGGCCGCTCATCCGCCACCCACCCATGTTCAAAATCCAACCGTCTTGGAAACGGTCGGATTTTGAACATCCCTCCCTTGAAAGGGAGGGGAAGACGATGATGTTGGAGCTGGCCAGGGGCCCTTGAAGCCGGTGCACATGCGCCTCGACCGCCACTCCACATAAGTCTGCGGCGGGAGCTGGCGCATCGCTTCGAGGAACGCGACCACGTCCCAGATCTGCCCGTCGGACAGCGAATCCCGCCACGAGGGCATGCCGGTCATCTTGATCCCGTTCTTGGCGATCCAGAACAGCTGCGACGGTGTCCATTTGGACGTGGTGTCGAGCAGGTAGGGCGGGCTCGGCTCCATGCCAGCGACCCATTGCTCGCGCGCCACCGCGGCGGCGCCGTGACAGGCGACGCAATGCGTCTCGTAGGTGCAGAAGCCGCGGAGCACCTGGGCGGCACTGACATTCGCCGGCGGCTGGATTCCGGCCGCGTGGTTCCTGACCGAATGGATCATCGTCTCGTGCGTGATCCAGAAGGTGAACTTGGTGTGCGGGTGCGAGGCGGCGGCGTTGAACAGGCCCGATTTGACGAAGGCGTAGGCGCCGAGCGGCACGATGAAGAGGATCGCGATCGCCGCGCCCAGCAGGATGTGCAGCAGCTTCTTTCGAGGCATGGCCGCGTAACGCAGAAACGGCGGAATCGTTGTTCCGTGCGCGGTGCCTGTAGGATTTGCCCTCTCGGGAAGTGGACAAGCCGGACGGTTTTCGCGCGTGAGCCGCGCCGGCGAAAGTTGCCAAAGTTGGGCATTTATATACTTGACTTAGCAATCCCCTCGGCGCACAAGGGCGTCACAGAGGGAATTGCCATGAATATCACCGACCCCATCTTCCATGACGAAGCCAAGGCCGAAGAGCATATCTTCCGCAGTCGCTGGCCGGACGGTGAGCCGATCTGCCCCCATTGTGGCTCCACGAACTGCATGGTCATGGGCGGCAAGACCCAGGCCGGTTACTGGCTCTGCCGCGACTGCCGCGACAAGTTCACCGTTCGCACCGGAACGGTGATGGAGCGTAGCCATGTGCCCCTCCACAAATGGCTCCTCGCAACGCACCTCATTGCCGCTTCCAAGAAGGGCATGAGCGCGAAGCAAATGGAACGTATGCTCGGCGTGACTTACAAGACCGCTTGGTTCCTCTGTCACCGCATCCGCGAAGCTATGGCGCCAACCGTCCAGACACCTCCGCTCGGCGGCGCTGGCAAGTTCGTCGAGGTCGATGAAACCTTTGTCGGCGGCAAGGCGGGCAATCGCGCTTACAATCCCGTTCCGAAGAAGATGGTTGTCGTGTCCCTAATCGAGCGCGACGGTCACGCGCGCAGCTTCCACGTTGCGAACATTCGAGCCGTCGATCTTCGCAACCTCATTGTCACGAACGTAGATCGATCCTCGCACCTCATGAGCGATGAAGCGCACGTTTACACCTACGTTGGCCGTGAGTTTCACAGCCACGGCGCGGTGAACCACGGAGCCGGCGAATACTCGCGCGGCGTCGATCACTCGAACACCGCAGAGAATTTCTTCTCCATCTTCAAACGCGGCTACGTCGGCACCTATCACCACATGAGCGAAGCGCATTTGCACCGCTACACCGCCGAATTCGACTTCCGCTACAATCACCGCACCGTCACCGATGCGGACTGCGCTGCGGCCGCCCTCAAGGGCATGGAAGGCAAGCGTCTGACCTATCGGCGGACTAATCCGCTCTACGCCTAATTATTACCGCGCCAAACCTGAGTTCGGGGAACGCCGAAAGCGCTGGACCAGCTAGAGAAAACCAACTGACAGTGCGGGCACCGATCGTCGCCATGCAGATGCTCAGACGCGCACACGAACACCGATCCGCCGCCCGCTGGCAGCATATGGGGCGGGTATGTAATAACTGACATGCCGAATCCGTGTGAATGAGGGAGGTCGGTATGGCGAGAGCCACTTACTACGTCGTTCTCCACCAAGGCGATTGGAAGATCGAATATGACGGCCAGCATTACGGCCCCTACGCCACGCAGAGGGCCGCTATTCGTGCTGCCGTAGACGCTGCTCACGAGACCGGTGAAAATGGCCACGATGCGGAAGTTCGGGTGCAGGGTGAAAATCACCAGTTTCGAACGGAGTGGACATACGGCGACGACCCCTATCCGCCGCCCGGCTGATGATCCGCGACATTGCCTTGGCCGGTATCGGCCTAAACCTCTTCGGCGTACTTCTATTGTTCCGATACGGAATGCCATTCCGCGTGGAAACCGGAGGCGCGGATTACATCATGGCCGAGCAAGAGGATGAGCAAGCGATCCTAGCGGAACGACGCTACCGTATGATCGGCAACATTGGACTCTTATTTGTCGTCGCGGGCAGCGCGCTTCAGGCCATGGCGGTTCTTCTTGCTTAGCGATGCATGCGGTTTGTGCGGTGTCTGGAGCATCCGCTTCAGCGCCGCCGCTGCACGCCTTTCCGTCTCCTCCGGGGAGTAGGTTTCTTCGTTCGGAGTATCACTCATGGATCGCACTCCCGCCGGTAACGAAGTCCTGGACTTCACACCGCACTTGCTACCGCAAGACTTGCTAGCCGCGCTAGGCCTCATGGCGGCCTCTGCGGCCCAGACGGAGGACATTATCGAAATGGCGATTGCCGGAATCTTGGGAATTGATGGCGAGCGCGGTTACGCTGTCACTTGTCATATGTCCGCTCCGCTACGCGCGAGCGTTTTGAAGTCGGCGGCAGAAATCCGTTTCGACGATCCTGCAATCCTGGATGAACTCGACCTGCTACTGGACCGGATCAAGCTCACACAGGGCTATCGTAACGACATGCTGCACGGCTCGTGGTGCAGGCGACCGTCGGATGGGGCCATCTTCCTCGTGTCTCAGGAAGCCCGGACCCACGTCGAGATAAAGTCACGACCAGTGACCGTCGATGAGATCGAACTCAAAGCTGACGCGCTCTACGAAGCCGGAATCGACCTCATGAGCTTCCTGATCGATCTCAATGTCGTCCCCGAAACCCCTCGCGAGAGGAAGCGGGGCGTCAACACTCCCAAGTCCCGCAAGGCGCGTAAGAAGAATGGAAAGTAGCGCCTGCGCGCTAACCTCCTTGGAATGCTGGATTTCCTCCGACATCCATCACTCCCGAGTCGCTTGCTAAGTTAAAGATATAATTGCCCAAAGTTGAGACTCCACCGCGCGCGCGCATATGCGCGTACGCGTGCGAGGGGCGGCTAAACCGGCGAAATCCATGACGGCCGAAAAGGCCAAACGCAGCGAATGTAGCGAGCTTATATGCGCAGGCGCGGGCGCGAAACGGGGGGTTGTCGGATGTGTCGGATTGCCGTTCGAGCGTTTGCCGGTCGGTCGGCCTCGCCCCGTCGGATTTGAAGCGACTCTGCATCGCCGAGCTTAAGCCACAAAAGAGGTGCTGTAGGAAAATGGTTTCGCGCGGCGGCGCAAACGTCCGCTACGGGTGGAAAGCGGATGTTGACGCGTCTGGTTACGCCCATACTGGTACCGCATGACCAATCCGCCGCCAGCCGCGCCGCCGAGCCGCGCGCTCATGGCCGAATATGAGGAGAAAGCGGAAACCGCCTATTCGGCGATGTACGATGCGCAGCCTTGGGACGAGAAAGACCTGAAGGACGACGCGCTCTTCTATCTTGCCCGCGCGATCGAAGTTGCTGAAGCGCTCGGATTGGCGGACGACGCGGCCCGGCTAAAGGCGCGCGTCGACAACATCATGGGCGTTTACAACAGTCAGTTCCGAGGCAATTTCCGCTGAAGCAACGAGCGCACCTGACATCCGCAATGGGTGAAAAGCCGACGCTCAGTCGGGTTCGAAAGTCTCCACGTCGAACGGCACAGTTCGGCTGAGACCGGCTGCGAGCTTATCGGCGGCGCATTGCGAATGCGCGAACAAATCCTGGAGCGGTCCGTCATCGGACCACAGGCCGGAGACAGTTACGCGCAGAGCGCAGCGATCCGCTACCTCGATCTCCTTGTCGCAATAGCAGCACTGGTACCTGAGTTCGGCCGTCATCAGCCCACAATCGCAGCGGCTGCGGATCTCCGCAACTCAGCCACCTACTTCGCGGCCCAGAATGCCGAAATCAATCGCACGTCTGGAGCAAATTCAAACGCACTGCCCACCGGGCAGTGCGGGTTTGAAGAACCAAGCCACAAAAGGGGTGCTGTAAGAAAATGGTTTCTCGACGGTGCGAGGGTCTGCTTCGGGTGGAAAGCTAGGTTAGCGCGAATGCGGTGGAGATTAGCGTTGGATGGCCGCTGGGTTTCCCAACGGGTCTGGCTGAACAGCCGGGTCATAGGGAGCGTCCACCCGATTGGGATCGGCAGGCATGATCGGCCCGCAGATGTGCCGCGCGTTGGGTCCGTGCAGCGTTTGCGAAACTTGGGCTTGCGCCTCGAGCCGGTCAGTCGAAGTGATAAGACCCGTTTCCAAGATCGACCGGCTGACCTGTGGCGCGACCAGCCGCACTGTATTCAACTGATATGCGGCGTCGGTGATCGCTTTGCGAAGTTGCGCTGCCTCCCCGGGTTCGAGCTGCCGCGCAGGTCCCACCATCGTGTACATCGTTGCCCAGTCCTCGATCTCGCGATTAGCCGTATCCTCCGCTTGGCGGGCTTGCTGTGCGACGCTCGCAAAAGCGAGCAGGTCATGGCGGCTCATGTGCGTCGACACGTCGGAAGCAACGAGGCTGTCCCAACTTGCGGGATACCAGGACCGCGCCGGCGGACTGCCTACGTGACCGATTGCGGGGAGATGGTCTCCGTTTGAGTTGAGAATATCACGCAGGACAAGAAGGCGGGATCGAATGCATTTGTCTTCGGCTTCGCGCTCGCCTGCGAGTGCCAGGATTGTAATGTAGTCCTGGCGAAGTTCTTCACGACCCGCGGCCACCTGGTCATGCCAATGCAAACTTTCGACGACCTGCTCCGCCCCGAGCGCAATCAGCACGCCGACGACGATGATCCCCACCTCGCCGGCGAACGCGCGCCAGCCGTGCAGCGGCTTGGGAAGGTGGAAGTGCATTTCAGGTATCTGACGCTGCGGAGATCGGCAATCCGTGCGCGTTGCAGAACTTCACCGTGCCCGATTGGCTACGAATCTCGCTCAGCGTCTTCGCGTCCGGCTTCGCATCGACTTCGTCGGCGGCGTACAACATCTGCGAAGCGATCAGGTCCATGAGGTCGTTGCGCCGACGCTCGTTTTCGAGCTGCTCGATCAGGTTCGCCTTCACCGTGGCATCGAGCGGGACCGGCTTGCTCAGCACCATCACCGTTCCGACGACATTATCCTCCTCGTCGTTCATGCGCTGCATGTACGCGAGCTGCGTGTAATAGGCGGTGAGAGTGGTCCGCGTGTCCTCCGGCAAGTTGCCGAACACGTCCTCGGCGCGGACGTTCTGCCACACGCTCTCGCCCCAAGGGCGGGACGGTGCACGGTAGACGAAAAGACCGCCGGAGCCCTGCTTGTAGAGAGGCATTGGATTCATCACCGATGACGAGCCCAGGAGCGCCGATTCCATTCGGTCGATCTGACCGTTCAGGCACGAGTGAACGAGCCGCCGCTCGAATGCCTGAGTGTAACCGTCGCCGATCTCCGCCTTAAGAGACTCGCGCGCGTGATTCGTCTGGGTTTGCAGGTGAATTCTTTCGACGACCTGCTCCGCCCCGAGCGCAATCAGCACGCCGACGACGATGATCCCCACCTCCCCCGCAAACTCGCGCCAGCCGTGCAGCGGTTTGGGAAGGTGGAAATGCATGGGGTCAGGCCGCCTTTGCGCGGGGAGACGGCGCCAGGATCGGCTTGCAGATCTGGTCGGTCAGCGCATCGAACGCCGACAGGTCGTTGGGCGCGCTGTGGTTGTCGACATCCGGCAGGTCCTTCTTGTCCTGCTTCAACGTCCACGGTGCAAGCACCCTCGCGGCATTGTTGAACTGCACCGCCTGCGCATAAGCGGTGGTGATGTCGCTCCACTGCTCGCCGGTGAGCAAGTCGGGCGCGTTCAACGGCGCAAGCCGCGACCAGATGTCTGCTTCCTTCTCTTTAGCCTTGTCCCACAAATCGAACCCGCCGAACGCATCGCTGAACGCAAGCTTCTCATCGTGGGGCATATGAGTCAGCGCCTGGCCCGCGAGCGCGATCTGCCATGAACCCCGAGTCGCGGTTTCGCGCGTCGGGTTTCCGATAGGGCCGATGATTCCGAGCGGTTCGCCGCGGCGGTGCCGCTCGAGCACGGTGCGGATTTCGGCAAGCCGGCGGTCGACGCACGGCACCTGCGCATTGCGCGCGGCGATCGCGCCGAGCATGTCGTTCGCTTCCTGGAGCAGCGACGCCCGCTCGGCTGCAACCTCGTGCTTCCAGTGGATCGTCTCCACCACCTGCTCCGCGCCCAGTGCGATCAGCACACCCACGACGATGATCCCCACCTCGCCCGCGAACGCGCGCCATCCGTGCAGCGGCTTGGGAAGGTGGAAGTACAACTCAGCCCGCCTTCAAAATCGGTCTGCAAAATTGCGGGTCGGGCGGCGGAATATATGGCTGGCTGGTGCCAAAGCCGGGCCGGATCCCGAGCTTGGCTACAAGGTCATGGGAGTGTGGCCAGTTCACGCGCAATATCCTGTCGAGGACGCCGGTGCGGTAGAGGAGTGCGTTCATGCGCGCGAGGCTGTCACTGCTGGGCCGTTGCATCTTGTTGAACGCGGCGAGTTCGAACCATGTCTCCCGCTCCTGCAGCATCACCGATCGGGCATTTTCAAAGCCGTTGTAGATATCGGCATAGTTCAGCTGCTCGGCCAGCGGCATATGCGACATGACATCGCCGCGGCTTTCCCACGTCGTGGTCTTGATCGTGACGATTGAGGGTCGGCCGATCTCGCCCGTAAGCGGCTGGACCGAACCCGCTTGCGCCAGGTCGTGCCAGCGCTGGAGCTCGGCCAGCCGCTTCGTGACGCAGTCTCCCTGACTCAGCCGATACTGATAGGTCGCGAGGTTGGCGGCGACCTCGTCATCGACCGCATGGCGAAACTCGTTCACTTGGCCGCGCCAGTGCCACGTCTCCACCACCTGCTCCGCCCCGAGCGCGATCAGCACGCCGAGCACGATGATTGCGACCTCGCCGAGAAACTCGCGCCAGCCGTGCAGCGGTTTGGGCAAATGGAAGTGCATGCGGCTAGCCCCCCGGCGGAGCGTCGAAGCTAACAGATGTTGTTATCGCCGCAATGGGCCCCCTCCACCATTCAGCTTCGCTGAACGGTCCCCCTCCCCGTTCCGGGGAGGATTGTTAGGCCGCCTCTGCCCGCCGCGCCTCGCGCTTGCGCTCGTGGGGGTCGAGGTAGCGCTTGCGGATGCGGATCGCCTTGGGCGTCACTTCGACCAGCTCGTCGTCCTGGATGTAGGCGATCGCCTGCTCCAGGCTCATCCGCTTCGGCGGCGTCAAGCGGATGCCCTCGTCCTTGCCGCTAGCGCGGAAGTTGGTGAGCTGCTTCGATTTCAGCGGGTTGACCTCGAGGTCCTGCGGCTTGGCATTCTCGCCGATGACCATGCCCTCGTAGAGCATTTCTCCAGGCGAGACGAACAGGATGCCGCGCTCCTCCAGGGCGTTCAGCGCATA
>DATNFJ010000003.1:0-35362 GCA_035606455.1 Sphingomicrobium sp. | reverse complement strand
GGTTCGCCGCTTTTCCACAAGGTTGTCCTTTTGACCCTGATCCTTGCTTCCATGAGTTCGATCCGGCGCCAGATGCTCGATGCTGCCGGAGTCGATTACCAGGCCGCGAAGCCCCAGGTCGACGAGGACGAGCTGAAGCTCGGACTAATGGATCCGGGTGAGATCGCGCTTCGGCTCGCCGCTGCCAAGGCGATCAGTATCCCCGGTGAATGGGTGATCGGAAGCGACAGTGTGGTTTCGGCGGGCGGACGCTTATTCAACAAGCCGACGGACAGACAGGAGGCGGTTGAGCACCTCCGTTTCTTCTCGGGCAAGCAGATGCAGCTGACGAGCGCCGTCGCACTGGCCCGGGGCGGCGTGCTCGACTGGTCGCACGTGGAGTGGGCGAAGCTGAAGGTGCGGCGGCTCAGCGAAAGCTTCATTCTCGACTATCTCGATGCCGAATGGCCCGAGGTGAGCTACACTGTTGGCGTGTTCCGGCTGGAGGCTCGAGGCGTGCAGCTGTTCGAGAGGATCGAAGGCGACCATTTCACCATTTTGGGAATGCCGCTGATCCCGCTTCTCGGCGCGCTTCGCGAGCGGGGTCTCCTGCCAACATGATCAAGGTCGCACTCACCGGCTCCATCGGCATGGGCAAGTCGACGGTCGCGAAGATGTTCGAAGCGGCGGGTCTCCCCGTGTTCGACGCCGACTCGGTGGTGCGGCAGCTTCAGGGACCCGGTGGAGCGCTGGTCGACCGAATTGGCCAGTTGTTCCCGGGCACGGTGCGTTGCGGGACCCTCGATCGCGATTGCCTGGCGCAGATCGTGCTTGAGGATCCTGCCAAGCTCGCGGCGCTGGAAAATATCGTTCACCCGGCCGTCCAGGACTGGCGCCAGTCGTTCATCGACAGGCATTCCGGCGCGCCGGCACTGATGTTCGAAATCCCTCTGTTGTTCGAGACGGGAGGCGAAACGGAGTTCGACAAGGTCATCGTCGTTTCGGCGCCGGCGGAGCTTCAGCGCGCCCGAGTCCTCCGCCGCCACGGAATGACGCCGACGAAGTTCGAATCCATCTTAAAGCGCCAGATGCCGGACGAGGAGAAACGACGCCGCGCCGATTTCGTCATCGAAACGGGCGGCGACCTATCCACAACTGAAGCCCGGGTCCGCGACATTCTCGCTTGCCTCGGCCTCGCCGGCGGATAGATTCACCGCCATGCGGGAGATCGTGTTCGATACGGAAACCACCGGGCTCAATCCGGCCGGTGGCGACCGGATCGTCGAGATCGGCTGCGTCGAAATCTACAATCGCGTCGAGACGGGCCGGCACTTCCACGCTTATTTCAATCCCGAGCGCGAGATGCCGAGCGAGGCGGAGGCGGTCCACGGCCTCACCACGATGTTCCTTTCGGACAAGCCGCGCTTTTCGGAAAAGGCCGACGAGCTGGTCGATTTCCTCGAGGATTCGCCGCTGGTCGCCCACAATGCCGGGTTCGACTTCGGCTTCCTCAATTTCGAGCTCGAGCGCTGCGGCAAGTCCTGCGTCAGCATGAGCCGGATGGTCGACACGCTGACTCTCGCCCGGTCGAAGCATCCCGGCGCCAAGCACAGCCTCGATGCCTTGTGCATCCGCTTCGGGATCGACCGCAGCCAGCGGATCAAACACGGCGCGCTGCTCGATGCCCAGCTGCTCGCGCAGGTCTATGTCGAGCTCACCGGAGGAAGGCAGATCGGGCTTGGCCTGGTGGCCGAGACGCAGTCTGTATCGATTCAGCGCGTGGGCGGAGCGGTCATTGTTCGCGAACCCCGTCCGCCGCGCCCGCACGCGCCCGCGGCGGAGGAACTGGAACGGCACCGCGCGTTTATTACCCAGCTCGTCAATCCGCTCTGGGCACGCTTCGCCTAGCCCCGGTTGACGGCGGCTTTTGGCGGGTCCTAAGCGCCCGCCGATCGGAAGGAGCACAGCAAAGTGGACGTTCGGGTCGCAGGTCATCAGGTCGATACCGGCGAGTCGGTGCGCGACCACGCGCAACGGCGAATGGCCGAAATCACTCAGAAGTACTTTTCGCGATCGGTCGGCGCGAATGTGACGTTCGGACGCGGGCCGAACAGCGATTTCACGTGCGACATTGTCGCTCCGGTGATGCAGGGCGTCGTGCTCAAGGCGTCGCACAGCGCCCGGGAAGCCGACATGGCGTTCAACGGGGCAGCGGACCGCATCGAAAAGCAGCTCCGCCGCTACATGCGCCGGCTCAAGGACCACAAGGCTGACGCGGACGCCCAGCCTTATGTCGAGAACGCCGGCTACACGATCTTTTCGGAAAGCAGCGGAGATACGGACGAGCGCACGGCCTTCCCCACGATCATCGCCGAGACTCGCGTCGACATCCGGGAATCGAGCGTGTCCGACGCGGTGATGCTGATGGACCTGCGCAACACGAATGCCCTGATGTTCAGGAATAGCGGCACGGGCGAATTCAACATGATCTATCGGCGAGAGGACGGAAACATCGGCTGGGTTGAGCCGCGCGCGGCCTGACCCATGTTCAATTCCACAACCGACGGTGCAACAGCGGTCGATTCAACGAGCTCAACGATGCAATTGACAGAATTCCTCGACTTCGACGCGATCAAGACTTCGCTTCCGGGCGGAAGCAAGAAGGTGCTTCTGCAACAGTTGGCGAATCTCGCTGCCCAGCGGCTCGACGCCGATCCGCAGGCGATCCTCGCAAGCCTGACCGAGCGGGAACAGCTTGGCTCGACCGGCTTCGGTCATGGAGTCGCAATCCCGCACGGCAAGGTCGAGGGACTGAAGACGATCTATTGCCTGTTCGCGCGGCTGGCCGAGCCGCTCGATTACAAGGCGATCGACGGCCGGCCTGTCGATCTCGTCTTTCTCCTCCTCTCGCCGCCGGACGCAGGTGCGGAGCATTTGAAGGCCTTGGCCGCAATCAGCCGGGTCACCCGCCATGCCGCGACCCTCGAGAAGATGCGCGGTGCCCGCAGCCGCGATGCGCTCGCCGCGGTGCTGATGGGTGCTGACGAGCGGGACGCCGCCTGACCGAACGCCTCCCCGCCAGTCTCGAAGTCGACAGCATCCTTCGGCGCGCCGCCGCGTCGGGCGACTTTGCGGCGGTGATGAAACGGGGCGATCCGGAGCGCGGCTCATTGCTGATTTTCGTGTCGAGCCGCGGGCACCACGTCGCCTGCCTCGAACGCGTGTTGACCGCCGATGGGAGCTACCGTTGGCAGGTCGGCGGACCCGCCGAATCGGCCAGTTCCGCCGATATCGCCGATTTCCTCGCGCGGCGGGCACGGTTCGACGAGGACCTGTGGGGGATCGAACTGGATATCGCGGACCCTGAACGGTTCATCGCTGAAACGACCTCTTCGGGTTGACCCTTGGCCCGGACCGGTCAAAACCCGAGAACAACAACAAAGAGCGGGGGGCATCCTCCCCGGCAATAACGCCAAGGATGCCACGCGAGACGGGGAATCACGGCAGGCGCAAGCAAAAGTATTTGCAAGTACTCGCACCTGAATTTCGTTGGTTCACCGCACATTTACGGCAAATCTCTTGGCTTCTTTTCGCTCGGCGCTGCTGATTTGTGCTGCGCTTACCGCTACGACGATTGCTCCGGCGCAAGCCGGACCTACCGGCGACAAGCTCGTTTCGGCCGCTAACGCGACCCTGGCGAAGGTCTCTGTCCCCGAACTGCTCGATCCGAACGGCCAGCCGCAGCTGTCACAGTCAGATGCGAATACACCCGAGATTCCGCCCATCGACCAGGCTACTCCTCCCGCAGTTGCCCAGCCGGCGATTGCCCAACCCGACATCGACCGCTCCGAGGATCTCGCGTCCATGGTCGACCACCTGCGCGGACCTGACGCTGGCGACCATGAGCTCGAATGTCTTGCCACCGGGATCTATTTCGAAGCGAAGAGCGAGCCGCTCGCCGGTCAACTCGCCGTCGGCCAGGTGATCGCGAACCGCGCCGACAGCGGTGGTCGCTTCCCTTCGACCTATTGCGGCGTGCTGTTCCAGCGCGGCCAGTTTTCCTTCATCCACGGCCATTCCCTGCCGCACGTATCGCACGACAACCGGCAGTGGCAGACGGCGGTGGCAATCGCCAAGATCGTTGACGAAGGACTGAAGCAGTCGCAGGTCGGCGATGCGCTGTTCTTCCATGCGCGCTACGTCTCGCCGGGCTGGCACCTGAAGCGCGTCGCCTCGATCGGGAACCACATCTTTTTCCGCTAGCACCAGCACTTCCAGAACGCGGGCGGGCCGGCGGGCGGGGGAAACCTCGCCCGCCTTTTCTTTTTGTTGCCGCTATGTTCTACCCGCGCCCATGGCCACCCAGCTCGAGTCCCTGTGTTTCACCGACGCTCCCCCGATCGCGGCCGAGGTTGCTCGAGGGGTTACCCGCCTGTTCTGCCGCCAGGACAGGTTCGCGATTTGCGAGATGCCGCTTCCCAACGGCCGTCGCGCGGACCTGATGGCGATCGATCCCAAGGGCGAGCTGACCATCGTCGAAATCAAGGTCGCCAAGGCGGACCTGGTCGGCGACGGCAAGTGGACCGACTATCTCGATTATTGCGATCGCTTCTTCTGGGCTGTCCCGCCCCACCTCGCCCATCTGCTCGAACAGGAAAGATTCCTTCCGGGCGACGCCGGGCTGATCGTCGCCGACCGCTACGACGCGGCGGTGGTCCGTCACGCGGCGCATCGGCCGCTCGCCCCGGCGAGGCGCAAGGCCGAGCTGCTGCGCTTCGCCCGCCGGGCCGCACGGCGCCTTGCCGCGCAGATCGACCCGTCGCTCGGCGAAGCTACTTAGCCGCGACCGATCCGCCCTTCGGCTTCTTGTCGTTGATCAGCTTCAGGATGTCGCGAGCGCGCGTGTCTCGCGTGGCATAGTCGCGCGCCGAATAGCCGGCCACATTGTCCGTGTGGTCAGGGTCTGCGCCGGCGTCGAGCAGGATCTTGACGAGCCGCGCATCGCGCTGCTGGACGGCGATGATCAGCGGCGTCTCGCCGGCACGGTTGGTGCCGTCCACCTTTGCGCCGAGTCCAAGGAGCCACGGAGCCGCCTCATCGAACCCGCTCTTCGCGGCCGCAATCAATGGCGTATCGCCGCCCGCGCCCTGCATGTTCGGATCGGCGTGGTTCCTCAGCATGAAGCCGGTCCAGTCGCGGTCGCCGGCGCGGATCACGACGATGAGGCTGGTGTCCCCCTTGCCATCCTTCGTATCGATCACCGTCGGATGGGTTTGGATCAGATTTGTGGCCTTGTTCCCATCGCGCTTCTGGACGGCGTCGAGGAAATCCTGGGCGTCATTGCTCGCAAGCTGCGCGACGGCCGGTGCCGAAATCAGCGCCAATCCTGCGGCAGCAAGAAAGATTTTCAACGACTTCATGGATTTAGCCCTCATGAATCCCCGCTTGATCGGAGCCGCTTAGCAGAGCAAGGCTCGACTTGTCATGAACAGCGCCGATCGATTTTGGGAAAAGCCGCTCAGCGCGCTCGATCGCGGCGAGTGGGAAGCGTTGTGCGACGGGTGCGGCCGCTGCTGCGTCCACAAGCTCGAAGACGAAGAGACGGGAATGCTTTATGCGACCAACGTTGCCTGCAAGCTGCTAGACCGCAGGAACGGCCGCTGCCTCGACTACAAGAATCGCATGAAACGCGTGTCCGACTGCGTGAAGCTCGACCGGGCCAATCTCGGCGCGCTCGACTGGCTGCCGGAGACCTGCGCATACCGGCTGCGCGCGGCGGGCGAGCCGCTTCCGGACTGGCATTATCTAATCTCGGGAAGCCGCGAGACGGTGCACGAGGCGGGGCAGTCGACGCGCGGATGGACGGTGAGCGAGGAACAGGCGGGCGAGCTCGAATATCATGTGGTTGAACGGCCGCTCTGAGGTCTCGCTCGAGGCTTCCTTCCCCGTGCCGATCGAGATTCGCCGGCTGCGCAGCGCGCGCCGCTTGCGTCTTCGGTTCGACGAAGCGGCGGGCATGCTCAAGCTGACCTGCCCGTGGCGGACAGGCCGCCGTGCAGCGCTGGCCTGGGCGCTCGACCAGCGCGACTGGATTGAAACCCAGCTCGCCCGCGCCGAGCCGCCTGAGCCCTTCCTTGCGGGCGCATCGATCCCGCTCGAGGGCGGGGACGTCCGAATCACGTGGAGCGAACATTGGCCCCGCGCTCCCGCGCTGATCGACGGCGAACTGCGCTGCGGGGGTCCGCAGTCGGGCTTGCCGCGTCGGATCGAAGGGTTCCTCAAGCGCCATGCAAGGGACATCATTTCGCGTGACATTGCCGAATTCGCCGCCGCGGCTGGAGTCACCGCGCGGTCGGTGACCATAGGCGACGCGGCGACGCGCTGGGGCAGCTGCTCGTCACAGGGGCGCATCCGGATGAGCTGGCGGCTGGTCCTGGCGCCGCCCAATGTGCGCCGCTACGTGGCCGCGCATGAGGTCGCCCACCTCGTGCACCTCGATCACGGGCCGCGTTTCAAAGCGCTGGAGGCGCGATTGTTCGGCACCGGCGTCGCCGAGGCGAAGGCTGCGCTACGCCGCGTAGGGCCGCGGCTGAGACGGATCGGGCGGGGGCATTGAGCGCGGCGGCTCCGACTGGTTTTGCTGCGGATAAGCGGGGCCACGCGGAGGATAGCCGGGATAGCGGGGTTGAGGCTGGGGCGGATAAGGCGACGGCCTTCTCGCTTGCGGCTGCTGTGGCGGGAAGGCTTGATCCAGCTCCTGCTGTGTCGGAGGGCCGCTTCCGTCCGGGTTGACCATCGGCTGCTGCGGCGGCGGATAACCCTGGTCTCGTGGCGAGGCAGACCCGATCGGCATCCCGTTCTCGTCGACCATCGGCCCCATGTCGTTCATGTCGACCGGCTGGTCGCCGTAGATCTGCTCCTCGGGCGTCAACTGCCAGTCGGGCATCGGCACCTGGGTCTGAAACTGCTCGACCGGACGGTTCGCTACCGCGACGCTCATGAAATCGTGGAAGGCGCGCGCCGGGGCAGTGCCTCCCTGCAGGCCCGGCACCGGCTTCGCATCGTCGCGGCCCATCCAAACGCCCGTCGTCAGTCCGCTCGAAAAGCCGATGAACCAGCCGTCCTTGTTCGAGGTCGTGGTTCCGGTCTTGCCGGCGACAGGGCGGCCAATCTGGGCGGCCGTCCCGGTGCCCGACAGGACCGCCGATTGCAGCAGGTCCGTCATCTCGGCCGCGACCCACGGCGCCACCAGGACCCGGCCCTCGTCCGCTTCATGCTGGTAGAGCAGGCGCCCGTCCGCAGTCACCACCCGGCGAATGGCGTAGGGCGTCACGGCGACCCCGTTGTTCGCCACCGATGCGAAGGCGCGCGTCATCTCGATCAGCCGAACGTCGCTCGAGCCGAGCACCATCGAGGGATAGGTCGAGATCGGCGTCGTAAGGCCGAAGCGCCGAGCCATGTCGGCGATGGTCGAAAAACCAACCTGCTGGCCGATCTTCGCGCTGACCGTGTTGATCGATCGCGAAAAGGCTTCGCGCAGCGTGACCGGCCCCAGGTTGCCGCGCTCTGCATTGCGCGGGCTCCAGCCATCGATCGTCACGGGCTCGTCGACGATCGTGTCGGTCGGCTTCATGCCCGATTCGAGCGCCGTCAGATAGACGAACAGCTTGAACGAAGATCCCGGCTGCCGCTCCGCCTGGGTCGCGCGGTTGTAGATCGACGTGACATAGTCCTTGCCGCCGACCATCGCGCGCACCGCGCCGTCGCGGTCGATCGCGACCAGCGCGCCCTGGGCGCCGTCCGGAGCCTCGGTCTTGACCGCCTTGTCGGCAGCGACCTGCATTCCCGGGTCCAGCGTTGTCCATACGTCGATCGGGTCGGTGGTCTGGTCGATCAGCGTATCGAGCTGCGGCAGCGCCCAGTCCGTGAAGTAGCGGACGCTGTTGTTGTTGGTGGTTTGCTGGATTCGCACCTGCGCGGGATTGGCCTCCGCGGCCACCTCGGGCGTGATGAAGCCGTTCTTCGCCATTTCCTGAAGGACCACGCCGGAACGGTCTCGCGCCGCCTCGACGTCGGCGGTCGGCGCATAGTTGGACGGCGCCTTTACCAGCCCCGCCAGGATCGCGGCCTCGGCGAGGCTGAGATGGTCGGCGCCATGGCCGAAGAATTTCCGGGACGCGGCATCGATTCCGTAAGCCCCGCCGCCGAAATAGACGCGGTTGAGGTAGAGTTCGAGGATCTGGTCCTTGCTGAACTTCCGCTCGAGCGCGAGCGCGAGAATTGCTTCCTTGATCTTGCGGACGAAGGTCCGGTTGTTGGTGAGAAAGATATTGCGCGCGAGCTGCTGCGTGATGGTCGAGCCGCCCTGAAGCCAGTGCCCGCTGCTGATCCGCACCTCGATCGAACGGGCGATACCGATGGGGTCGACGCCGATATGACTGCGGAACCGGCGGTCCTCGGTCGAGATGATCGCCGCGCGCATTTCCGGCGGGATCTGGTCGTAGGACAGCCAGCGGCCGAAGCTCGGGCCAAGCGACAGCAGCACTTGTCCATTGGCGGCGCGAACCCGGACCATCTGGCCGAGATCAGATCGCTTGGTGAGATCGCCGTAGCTTGGAAGATAGGCGGTTGCGACCGCGACCGCGACGACCAGCGCCAGGACGCCGAGTATCGCCGCATAGGCGAGCCACTTGAGGATGCTCATCAATCTCGAGCCATTTGCTGAGGGAGGTTCGGAGCGCTTACGGACCATTCGGCACAGGGGATAGAAAGCTGCAGCTCAAGCGACAATAGGGATGCGGTTGGAGCGCTCCTGGTCGGCGGTGCGCCGGCGCCCGCCGCGACGACCACCTGCGCGAGCGAAGGTTAGCCGCGGATTAACCCTGCTTTAGTTGTCTTCCGATAAGGTGACGCAATGGGCGGTTTCAAAACCCTTGCCCTTGTGTTCGCGGCCTCAGCCGCGGCCGCGGCCGGCCTGTCGCCGGCCCGCGGACAATGCCGCTTGTGCGAAAAACCCACGACGGCCCTGTCCCAATCGGTCGACGGAGACGGGATCGAGCTGGAGATCCAAACCAGCCTCGACTTCGGGCGTCTCATCCTCGCGGGCCAGGGACAGGGCGCCGCGGTCATTCGCCCCGATGGCTCGAACGCCGCGGAAGGCGCTCTCGCCGGCGTCAGTCCGCGCGCAATGGTGGGGACCGCGGTCGTACACGGCACTCCGGGCCGGGCGGTCAGGGTCGAGCTTCCGTTGAGGATCGACCTCTATTCGTTGCGCGGGGGGCGCATCACCGTCGATCATGTGACCAGCGATCTTCCGTCGCTTCCGAGACTCGATTCGGCGGGCAATCTCACATTCCGATTCGGCGGGCGAGTCACGGTCACCGGCGATTCGGAAGGCGATTACCGCGGCGACATGCCGATCACCGTCGAATATCAGTGAGCCCTCGGAATCGCTCTGGGAAAGATCGGTCCGAACCGGTCCAAAGGCTAAGCCACCGTTAACCAATCCCTTGAGGGAAGCCGTAAGCGGCCAAGGTTAATAGCGACGCCACGGGTGACCGGACCTCATGCTCGGGCAGCCGCCAAACTTGAACTGAACCAGTGGGGATTTTTGAAATGAGCAAATTCCTTCGTTTGACGGCGCTTGGCGCGGCGGTTGCTGCGTTCACGGCGACCCAGGCCGCGGCGGCACCTGTCTCGGCTTCCACCAATGCCAATGCGCATGCCAAGATCATGAAGCCGCTCCAGCTCGTCGGGACTCAGGATCTCGACTTCGGAACGCTCGTGATTTCGGGCGCGGGCACCCAGGTCATGCACGTCGACCAGTCGGCCGTTCTGAGCGGCTGCGGCGCGGTGATCACCTGCTCGGGTACGGCGCAGGACGCGGTGTACAACGTCAAGGGCACGCCGAACGCGACCGTCACCGTGACGGTGGCTTCGCCGGTCGTCCTGACCAACGCCAACGACGGTTCGACCCTGAACCTGACTCCGGATGCGCCGGCGACTGTCGCTCTCGACACCAACGCCGCCAGCACCGGTGACAATTTCAACATCGGCGGTTCGATCACCATCGATTCGACCACGACGACCGACGGTGTCTACAACGGCACCTTCGCCGTCAGCGTCGACTATCAGTAATCGCCTGGCGCAGCGGCATTGCCGCAGCGTCACGAGGGGGGCCGTCGGATTTTCCGGCGGCCCTTCTTCTTTGCCGGTTCGCCGATCATGGTTGACGGAAAATCAACCATTTCAGTGGAAACGCTTGCCCTCTTCAAAGGTGGGGAAGCACATCGATGGCCGCCGCTGCACGACCGCCACTGTTGCTGCTGGCCCCCTTGCTGGCCGGTCTTTCCGCGCCGGCCGCGGCGGTAACCCAGAACGCGGCGGTCAATGCGAACGTGGTCCGGCCGCTGACCCTCGTTTCGCTGCAGGACCTCGATCTCGGCACGATCATTCTCACCCTGGGCACCTGGTCCGGCGCGACCGTCGGCATCTCCCGCACCGGCGTGTTCACGTGCAATCCGAACGTGGTCTGTAGCGGCGCGCCTCAAGTCGCGCGCTACAAGGTCACCGGCAGCAACAAGATGGTGGTGAAGATCACCGCTCCGAACGTCACGCTCACCAATCAGAGCGATTCGACGAAGACTCTTGTCCTTACGCTCGACAACCCCGGAACGGTCACGCTGACCTCGTCCGGCGAGCCGGGCAACAATTTCAACCTCGGCGGCTCGGTCACACTCAATTCGACGACCGCGCCCGGCACCTACAGCGGCACGCTCGCGGTGACGGTGGATTATCAGTGATCAAAGTCCCGTATGGTTGACCGAAAATAAACCATTCTGGACCAAAAGGTCGGCGATCGCTCCAGTACGGAGTCAAGTGGGGATCGCCGATGTTTGCCTGGAAGAAAAAAATCGTGGCGGCTGCTGCCGCTTTGGCTCTCGCGACGCCGGCTGGCGCCGGGGTTGGAGATCTCCTCGTCGCACCGACGCGAATCGTGCTCGATGGCGGACGGGGAACCGAGATCGTGCTCAACAATATCGGCGACGAGCCGGCGACCTACCGGATCTCGGTCGAGTTCCGGCGCATGACGCCCGAGGGCAACCTCGTCGACGTAACCGACCCGACGCCGCAGGAGAAAGCGGCAGCCGACATGATCGTCTATGCGCCGCGCCGAGTGACTCTCGCGCCGAACGAGCCGCAATCGATCCGTATCGCTGCCCGGCCTCCGGCCGGACTGCCCGACGGCGAGTATCGAGTTCACCTGCTGTTTCGCGCGGTTCCACCGGCTACGCCGGTTGCCGCAGCCGATCCCGCACAGGTCAAGGGGCTGCACCTTCGGCTGATCCCGATCTACGGCGTGACCATTCCGGTCATCGTGCGGCTCGGCAATCTGCAGGCGAAGGCGGCGATTTCGGACGTCAAGCTGGAGACCAAAGAGGGCAAGCCGGCAATCGGCCTCGATCTCAGCCGTACGGGCACGCGCTCGACGTTTGGCGAGGTCCTGGTGCTGAAGCCCGGCGTCAAGGACCCGATTGCGGTCCAGAAGGCCGTTGCCGTCTATACGGAGCTCGGCAGCCGCCACGTCAGCGTCCCCGTGGACGAAAATTACAAGGGGCAGCTCACGGGTCCGGTCACCGTCGAATATCTCGAGACCTACGACGACGGGAACCAGAAGATCGCCGAAACCCAGGCAGTGCTCCAGTAAGGCGGGACCCGGCGCGGGAGGATCATCGTCGTGCTCGGCGGCCGCAACTGGCTGCGGAAGACCGCGCTGCTGCTGGCGCTCTGCGCCGGCGGCATGCGCGCATCTGCGCCGTCCCAGGCCGCGCCGGCCGCGGCGCCGGCCTGGACCGCCGATCCCGACGACCAGTTCCTGCTCGACGTTCACATCCGCCAGCTGCGGCTGGGCGACGGAGTTCGCGCCTACAACACCCCTGAAGGCACATGTGTCGTCTTAGGCGACTTTCTGACCACGCTCGACGTGCCGATGCACATCGACCTCACGGCCAAGAAGGCGAGCGGCTGGGCGTTCAAGGAATCCAACAAGATCACCGTTGATTACGGCGGCGGGACAGCCACTTACGGGGCGAAAAGCGAGCGGATCGCCCGGGGCACCATCCGCGAAACGCCCGAAGGCTGGTGTGTCCAGGCGACGGCGCTCTCGCGCTGGTTTGGAATCGGCGTGAAGCCGGTCACCGCGGGCTCCGTCCTGGTCCTTCAGTCGGCGACCAAGTTGCCGGTCGAGCTTGCAATGGAGCGTCAGGCGCGCGCCGCGCAGATCCATCCGGCGAAATTCGACCTCGCAAGCCTTCCGCAGGTCCGGATTCCGTATCGCATGTGGCGCTCGCCGGCGCTCGATTTCGTCGTCAGCGCCGGCGTCACGTACAGCGCCGCCACCGGAACCGTGGTCGACCGGCAGTCGTCGGTCTACGCGGCCGGCGAGATCGCCCACCTCTCCTACGACGCGCAGGTGACGACAAACCAGAAGGGGATGCCTTCGAACCTCCGGCTACGGGCCTATCGCTCCGATCCCGACGGGCATCTGCTTGGCCCCCTCCAGGCGACCCACTTCGGCTTCGGCGATGTCGAAGGGTTCGACAGCAAGCTGACCGGAACCTCCGCCTACGGACGCGGCGCGGTGATCACGAACCGCCCCCTGGCGACCCAGACCGCGTTCGACCAGACCCGCTTCGAGGGCGATCTCCCCGCCGGCTGGGAGGCCGAACTGTACCGCAACGACGAACTGCTCGGCTTTGCCAAGCCGACTTCCGATCAGCGCTATATCTTTGATAACGTACAGCTTCTGTACGGGGAGAACCGGATCAGGATCGTGCTTTACGGGCCGCAGGGTCAGATCCGGACACGCGAAGAGACGATCAACGTCGGCGAAGACAATGCGCCGCCCGGCAAGACCTGGTACTGGGCGGGGGTCAACGAGCCCAGCAGAGACATCTTTACGCTCGAAAAGCCTCCGGACGGCCAGAACCTGCCGCAGGCACAAGCCACGGTCGCGCTCGAGCACGGCATCGACAATCGAACGTCGGTGGCCGCGATCGCGCGCGAAATGCTGATCGACGATCAGCATGTGACATTCGTCGAAGGCACAATCCGGCGCTCCGTCGGAATGGCCATGATCGAAGTCGGCGGAGCCCGCGAATCGAACGGCGGAACGGCGGCACGGGCGCAGGTGCTGGGTCAGATCGGCTCGCTCAACGTCAATGCGCAGGCGCTTATTGCAAATGATTTTCATTTGAACGGTGGGGTGCTTCGAAGCCTCCGCGACTATTCGCTATCGCTCGATGCGCCGGTCCACGTCGGGCGAACGGTGCTTCCGGCGCACGCCGACGTCCATCTCACCGACAATATGAACGGGACCAAGGAGCTCGACGCCGCAGCCCGGCTTTCCGCCAATTTCCAGCGTTTCGACCTTGCCGCGGATGTTCGCTATCGCAAGCAGCTCTTGTCCTTCGGCGAACATCCGCCGGCGCAAACGACTGTCGACCTGATCGGCAGCGGGCATATCGGCGATGTGCGGCTTCGCGGCACGACGACGTTCGACATCTCGCCGGCCGCTCGAGTTCAGGCAACGGAGCTCGAGGCCTATTGGTCGGCGAGCGAGAATGTCGATTGGGACGCCGACCTGATCTACGACAACAGCGTCCACCGGGCGAACGCCAGGATCTCCTACGTCCGCAGGCTGAGCAGCTTCGCGGTTGCTCTGACCGGCGAGGCGGCGACGGACGGATCCGTCGCGTTCGGGATCAACCTCAACTTCTCGCTCGATCCGACTCGCGGCTTCGCTTTGTCGCGGCGCCCGCTCGCCCAGGCGGGCGAAGTGCATGCGCTGGTCTATCGCGATCTCAACGACAACGGCATCCGCGATCCTGGCGAGCCGGTGGAGAAAGGCGCGCTGATCACGACCGGGTCGCAGCAGTCGCAGAAGCCTACGGACGCGCAGGGAACGGCGCTGGTCGGCGGCCTGGTGCCGTTCCAGCCGATCGCCGTTGGAGTCGACGTGTCGAGCTTGAGCGATCCGATGCTGGTGCCGAAGAAGGCGCTGCAGGTGGTCGTGCCCCGCCCCGGAGTGCCGGCAGACGTCGAGATCGGCCTGGTCGGCGGCGGCGATGTCGAGGGCGCGCTAGTCAAGAGCGGCGGCCTCGGCTTCGAAGGCGTCGGACTCGAGCTGGTCGATTCGAGCGGCAAGGTCGTCGGCACGACTCTAACCGACTTCGACGGCTTCTTCCTGTTCGAGCGCGTCGCCTATGGCTCCTACACGATCCGGGTCGCCAAGGCTTCGGCCGCCGCCGCGAAGATCGCCGACGATCTCGGGATCCACTTCGTGGTAACGCCCGACAAGGCCATCATCCGCCTCGGCTCGATCCAGGCAGTGCTCCAGGCACACCTGGCCGACGGCGGAGGGCCGCCGCCCGCGAAATCCTCATCGCTTCGGTAAAAGCCGCGCCGGCCTTGCCCTGGAGGGCCAGCTGCGAGCGTCAAAAGAGCCATTCCCCCGGAATGGCCTGGTTTTGACGCTGGTGCGGTCGAGAAGACTCGAACTTCCACGGCCTTTCGGCCACAGCCACCTCAAGGCTGCGCGTCTACCAGTTCCGCCACGACCGCACGTCATGCAATGGAGGCCGGCCCAAAGAGCTGCCGGCACTGGCAAGGCGCGCGCCGTAGCAAAGCGATTCCCGCCGCGCAATGCCGCCGCGGCCTCCGTGAAACTGGTCCACAATGGCACAATCCTTAAAGCGATGTTTACCATTATGAACGGATCGCGTTACGCATCGCATGATGCTTTGGTTAGCCGCAGCCGCCGCCACGATCGCCACTCCCGGCCCGGGGAGCGGCGCGGCGCGTCCCGTCGCGGTGGAAGCGAGAGCGACGGTGCGGATCATCTCGGGCGTCCGGCTCAAGCTCGATTCGACGACCAACCGCGATGCGCCGCCGGCGCACGACAGCATCGTCACGACGAACGGGACCCAGCAGCCCGCCCGGCTCATCGAATTTC
This sequence comes from Sphingomicrobium sp., assembly GCA_035606455.1. Classification (GTDB taxonomy): domain Bacteria; phylum Pseudomonadota; class Alphaproteobacteria; order Sphingomonadales; family Sphingomonadaceae; genus Sphingomicrobium. The sequence goes on along the minus strand of DATNFJ010000003.1, from coordinate 20,370 downwards.
AGTAAGTTCAGCCGGCTCCCCCGCCGAGCGTTATGATCAGATCGTCGCCGCCAGGCGGGACCTTGAGCTCCGCACTGTTGAAGCTTGCGCTCCCGCCGGGCGCCAGCGACCGGGCCGGCGGCGGAATTGTCCAGCTGTAGACGATCTTCCCGGTGCGAGACTTCAGTTGCGCCTGGAGCGGCGGAACATCCTGCTCCTTCCCGGTCGGATTGATCACTCGACCGCTGACCGTCAGCAGCTCGTTGCCGCTTTCCAGCCGCTGCCGGTCCATGTGCGACATGACGACCGCCAGCGGGCTCGTGCCGACGCCGACAAGGCCGAGCCGCGCCTTCAGGTCCGGCGGCGCCAGGAACCAGAAAGCGGCCGCGATCACGATCACGATCAGCACAACGATGACGATCGAGAGAACCGGGTTACGGCGCCTGGGCTCGACCTCATCGGGTGCGGGGAATGGCGTGAACTCGTCCTCCTGCGCTTCGGCCTGCGGCGGCTCCTTCCAGTCGCTGTCCTCCTCCGCCGCCGGTGCCTTGCGCGCCGTGATGTCGAACGGAGCATTCGCATAGATGTCGCCGCTTGCTTCCCCGGGGGCCGGCGCGGGCTCCTCGCGGGACGGGGTTTCGCCGGCGTCCAGCGCCGCTTCCTCGTACGCCCGCTCCTCGGCTTCGGTACCGCTGCGCGGTTCGATCAGCGTGGCCTCGGCCAGGCTCTCGTCTTCACGCGCCTCGGGGGCGGCGGGCTCATCCGATGCTTCCACGGGCAGAGGTTCGCCTTCCGCCGATTCTTCGGGATCCTGGTGCCAGCTATGCTTGCACGATGCGCATCGGACCTGGCGGCCGCCGGGGGGTATTGCACCGTCCTTCACTACATAGTGCGTTCCGCAACTGGGGCAGGTGAGGATCATCGCGCGCAAAAGCCCTCTTCCGGGACGGTGAAGGCACGGTAAACAGGAATGGATGAGGCTTGGCAAGGCGCGGTGCCTTGGACCGGCCGAGGGAGGGACGTCGACCTGCCAGCGATTGCCGAATTCGACAGCGTCGGCCTGCGCTACGGCACGGGCGCAGAAGTGCTGCGCGATCTCGATTTCCGGCTCGCCAACGGCGGATTCTATTTCCTCACCGGCCCTTCCGGCGCGGGCAAGACCTCGCTGCTGAAGCTCCTCTATCTGGCGCAGCGGCCGACGCGCGGACGGATCAAGCTGTTCGGCGAGGAGCTGAGCGAGGCCCCGCGCGAGGCGCTGCCGCCGTTCCGCCGGCGCATCGGAGTCGTGTTCCAGGACTTCCGCCTGATCCGCCATCTGTCGGCGTTCGACAATATCGCGCTTCCGCTCCGGGTCGCGGGAGCGACCGACGAGGAGCTCGAGGGCCCGGTCCGCGAGATGCTCGCCTGGGTTGGGTTGGCCGATCGGGCGAGCGCTCGGCCGCCGACGCTCTCGGGCGGCGAGCAGCAAAGGGTCGCCATCGCGCGCGCGGTGATCAACCGCCCGGACCTGCTGGTAGCCGACGAGCCCACGGGCAATGTCGATGCCGACATGGCCAAGCGCCTCCTCCACCTGTTCACCGCCCTCAACCGGCTTGGAACGACGGTGGTCGTGGCGACTCACGACGTTGGGCTTATCAGCGCGACTCCGGGCGCGGAGATGATCCGGCTCGACAATGGCGGGCTGGCCGATCCGACCGGCATGCTGCGCAACCCGCCGCCGAGGCGCGGCTGATGCTCGGCTGGCTGTTCGTTTCGCCCGCCGACCGGCGGCTTCTCGGCACCAGCCGCTTCCGCGGACCGACTCCGTGGGTGATCGCGATCATGAGCTTTTCGATCATGCTGATCGCCGCCAGCGGGCTTGCACTCGCAAGCACGGCCGGTTCGCTGACCCGCGCGATCGAGCAGCGCTATGCGCTCGAGGTGCCGAACGGCGGCGAGAATCTCGATGCGCTGGTCGCTTCGCTGAAGGCTGCGCCCGGGGTGACCTCGATTGAAGCGGTGCCGGAAAGCGAAATGCGTCGGACCCTGGGGCGTTGGCTTGGCCCCGCGGCCGAAAGTGCCGACCTTCCGGTGCCTGCGCTGGTCAATTTCGATGTGCGGCCCGGAACCGACATCGCGGCGATCCAGCGGCGGGCGCAGACCATCGCGCCGGGCGCCGAGATCAGCGCCCACGAAGACAAGGTCGCTCCGCTGCTGAGGTCGATGCGCGCGCTTCAGTGGCTCGCGTTCGGGCTGGTCGTGCTGCTTGGCGCCGCGGCGGCTGCCGCGGTCGTGCTCGCGGCGCGGGGTGCTCTCGATACGCACCGCTTCACCATCGAGGTGATGCATGGGATCGGCGCGACGGACCTCCAGGTCACGCATCTGTTCCAGCGCAAGATCGCACTCGACGCGCTCGTGGGGAGCCTCGCCGGCGCCGCGGCGGGCGCGGTCGTACTGTTCCTCCTCGCGAGCGGCGCTTCCTTCGCCGGGGAGCTGACGGGCGGCGGGACCTTGTCGGTGCTCGACCTCGTGATCCTCCTGTTGCTGCCGTTCGCGCTGACGATTCTCGCGACCTGGGTCGGCCGGATCGCCGTCCTGGCGGCGCTTCGCGAGGCGCTATGATCGCGCGGATCGTCTCCTTCCTGGTCCTTCTCTATGCGCTGTGCTTCGTGATCTTCGCGTTCACGCTTGGAAAGCCCGCTTCCCCGACCGCTCCCAGGACCGACGCGGCGGTCGTGCTGACGGGCGGAAGCGGTCGAATCGAACATGCGATCGACGTGCTTCGCCAGCGCAAGGCGGGGCGCCTGCTGATCTCGGGCGCCGATCCGTCGGTGACCAAGGCCGATCTGGCGCGGCGGGTGCCGGGAAGCGCAGGACTGCTCGCCTGCTGCGTCGATCTCGGCAGCGAATCGGTGGACACCCGGTCCAACGCCGAGGAAACCGGGCGCTGGCTCGCGAAGCACCGCTTCCACTCGCTTCGCCTGATTACCAGCGACTGGCACATGCGCCGCGCGCGCTACGAGTTCCGCCGCGTCCTCGGCGGGCGGTATGCCGTCGTTCCGGATGCGGTCCGAACCGAGCCGAGTTTCCTGACCCTGTTCGGCGAGTACAACAAATATCTGCTTCGCCGGATCGCGGCGGGGGTCGACCTTTAATGGCGCTCCTGAGGTCGCTGCTCTATGCGGCCATATTCTACCCTGTCACGGTGATCCTCTGCCTCGTCGGCGTGGTCGCCACGCTGTTCGGGCGAAGGGCGACGCTCGCCGTCGTGCTGGGCTGGGTCGACTTTCACCATCAGCTCGCCACGCACGTGCTCGGAATCACGGTCCGCGTCGAAGGGACGATTCCCGCCGGTTCCAACCTCATCGCGGTCAAGCACCAGTCGATGTTCGAGACGCTGGAGATGGTCCGGCTGACCAACTTGCCCGTCATCGTGCTCAAGAAGGAGCTCGCCGACTTGCCGCTGTTTGGTTTTCTCACAAAGCGTTACGGGCACATCGCGGTCGAGCGAACCGCTGGAACGAAGGCGCTTCGAGCGCTGGTCGAAGAGGGCCGGCGCGTCGCGGAAACCGGTCGCTCGGTGATCATCTATCCCGAGGGCACGCGGGTGCGGCCGGGCCAAGCCCCGCCACTGCGTTCGGGATTCGCGGCGCTCTATCGGGCATTGGGCTTTCCTGTTGTGCCCGTAGCCACGGACAGCGGCCGGCTGTGGGGCCGCGGATTCATCCACCAAAGCGGGACGATCACGTTCAAAGTCGGGGAAACGATCCCGCCGGGACTGCCGCGAAAGGACATCGAGGCGCGCGTGCACGCCGCGATCAACGCGCTCGAATCAGGAGCGGAGGCGAGCGCCTAGCTTCTCGGCCGCCGCAACGATGCGCTTCGAAATGTCCGCGATCTGTTCGTCGGTAAAGCTCTTCTCGGCAGGCTGGAGCGTAACTTCGAAGGCGAGGCTCAGCCCGTCCGGCGCATCAAACCGGTCGAACAGCCGGACGTCCGTAATCGCGGTCTTGTCGGCGCCGCGAATCGCTCTCGCGAGACCGTCGGCGGCGAGGTTGTCGGGAACAATGAAAGCGAAGTCCCGGCTTACCGCTTGCAGCGCGGGTGGTGCGTAGGCCGGGCGGGTGCGACTGCTCGCGCGGCCCGCCGGGATCGAATCGAGATAGACTTCCGCGGCGACCGCGCCGGCGGGCGAATCGAGGCTCTTGATAAGGCCGGGATGAAGCTCGCCGAACGCCGCCAGCACCGTCTTCGGGCCGAGCCGAAGGGTCGCCGAACGGCCGGGATGCCAGGTCGGCCCCGCATCCGGGAACACCTGCAGATTGTCGACCGGGGCGCCGGCTGCGTCGAGCAGTGCCACGACTTCGGCCTTGGCGTCGAACGCGTCGAAGGCTTGCGCCTTGCCCGACTGCCAGCCGCGCGCGGTCCGCTCACCCGCGAGGATGAGGCCCAGCGTCGGATGCTCGGCGTCCGCAAGATAGCGACGGCCGATCTCGAACAGCCGCACGGCCGAGGCGCCACGATCGATATTGCGCCGGGCAGCGGCGATCAGGCCTGGCAGCAGCGAGGGGCGCATCACCTTCATGTCTTCACTGATCGGATTGGCCAGCGCCCAATCCGCGCCGCCGAACGCGGCCGCTTCCGCTTCGGAGATGAAGCTCCACGTGACGGCCTCATCCAAGCCGCGCGCGGCCGCGGCCCGCCGCACCCGTCGCTCGAGCAATTGCGAACGAGTCGCCGTGGGCTTCGCGACGCCGGCTGCGCGCTCGAGCGGCGTCGACGGCACCTGGTCGTAGCCGGTGATCCGCGCGATCTCCTCGACCAGGTCGGCCGGCCCTTCGACGTCACGCCGCCATGTCGGGACCGTCACGTCGCCGCCTCTCACCTCGAAGCCGAGACCCTGGAGGATCTCCTTCTGGCGCACTTCGGGCACGTCGATCCCGCCGAGCGCTTTTGCGCGGCCATAATCGAACCGGATCGTCCGATTCTCGACCGGCGGCTGGCCAGCCCGGATCGGCGCGGATGGCTCGCCGCCGCAGATGTCGAGGATGAGCCCGGTAAGGATCGCCAGACCGTCGTCGAGGAACGCCGGGTCGACGCCGCGTTCGAATCGGCTGCGCGCGTCGCTGGTAAGTGCGAGCGCCTGGCCGGTTCGGGCGATCCGTTCGGGCGTGAAATAGGCGACTTCGAGCATCACGTCGGTCGTGGCGTCGCTGACGCCCGAATCCTCGCCGCCCATGATCCCGCCGATGTCGTGGACCTGCCTGTCGTCGGCGATCACGGTCATGAACGGCTCGAGCGCATATTCCTTGTCATTGAGCGCGAGCACGTTCTCGCCTGCCTCGGCGGCGCGTGCAGTAAGTCCGCCGTTGAGTTTCGCCACGTCATAGGCGTGGCTCGGCCGCCCGAGATCGAGCATCACATAATTGGTGATGTCCACGAGCGCGGAGATCGGCCGCTGTCCAGCCGACTTGAGCCGTCGCTGCATCCAGTCGGGCGAGGCGCCGTTCTTCAGTCCCCTGATCGCCCGGCCGAAGAAGGCCGGACAGCCCTCCGGGTCCTCGATCCCGATTGGGACAGGACAGGGGAAGCTGCTTTCGATCTGCGGCACCGCGAGCGGCTTCAGCGTGCCGAGCCCAGCCGCGGCAAGGTCGCGGGCGATTCCGCGCACGCCCATCGCGTCCTGGCGGTTGGGCGTGACGTTCACGTCGAACACGGGATCGTCGAGGCCGGCGTAAGCGCTGAATGCAGTCCCGACCGGCGCATCCTCCGGAAGCTCGATGATCCCGCTATGATCCTCGCCGAGCTCGAGCTCGCGCGCCGAACACATCATGCCGCGGCTCTCGACGCCGCGGATCGCCGCGACCTTCAGGGTGATGTCGCTGCCCGGGATGTAGGCGCCGGGTGCGCCGAACACGCCGAGCATCCCGGCCCGCGCATTGGGCGCTCCGCATACGACCTGGATTTTGTCGCCCGTCCCAGCATCGACGGTCAGCACCTGAAGCTTGTCCGCCTGCGGGTGCTTTTCCGCGGTCAGCACCTTTGCGACTTTGAACGGTGCGAGTGCTTCTGCCGGGTTGCTGACCTCCTCGACCTCGAGGCCGATGCCGGTCAGCTTGTCGGCGATCTCCTGTGTCGACGCATCGGTGTCGAGATGCGCCTTCAGCCAGGAAAGAGAAAATTTCATGCGCCGACTCCGCCGGAAAGCGTCGGCACGTCGAGCGCTCGAAAGCCGTAATGCTTGAGCCAGCGGATATCGCCGTCGAAGAAGGCGCGGAGATCGTCCATGCCGTATTTGAGCATCGCCAGACGGTCGATCCCGCAGCCGAAGGCGAACCCCTGCCATTGCTCGGGGTCGAGCCTCATGTTGGCGATGACGCTGGGGTGGACCATGCCGCTGCCGAGCACTTCCATCCAGCCTTCGCTGCCGCCGACCACGCGCCGGCCTTTCTCCATCGACCATCCGACGTCGACCTCGGCGGACGGCTCGGTGAACGGGAAATAGCTGGGGCGCATCCGAAGCACGACGTTGTCGCGCTCGAAGAAGGCCTTGAGGAAGGTTTCCAGCGTCCATTTGAGGTGGCCGAGGGTGATGCCCTTGTCGATGACCAGGCCCTCGACCTGGTGGAACATCGGCGTGTGGGTCGCGTCGCTGTCCGAGCGGTAGACGCGCCCCGGAGCGATCAGCCGGATCGGCGCGCCCTGGGCTTCGCCGGCGCGGATCTGGACGGGCGAGGTATGTGTCCGAAGCACCCGCGGCTCAGCTTCGCCCGAGCGCGGCTCAAGATAGAAGGTGTCCTGCATCGCCCGCGCCGGATGGTTCTCGGGCATGTTGAGCGCCGTGAAATTATACCATTGGGTCTCGATCTCCGGGCCTTCCGCGACCGAGAAGCCGAGGTCAGCGAATATTTCCGCGAGCTCGTCCATCACCTGGCTGACGGGGTGGACCGTGCCGGAAACAGTTTCGGGCGCGGGCAGCGAGAGGTCGAGCGTCTCGGTCGCGAGCTTGCGTTCGAGCTCGGCAGACTCGAGCGCCGCCTTTCGCTCGGCAATCGCCGCGGTGACCTGCTCGCGAAGCGCATGGATCTTCGGCGCTTCCGCGGCGCGCGTTTCCGAGTCCATCGAGCCCAGCGACTTCAGCAGGGCGGTGATCGAGCCGGATTTGCCGAGCGCCGATACGCGCACGGCTTCGAGGTCGCCGAGATTGCCGGCGGCCGCGATCCGGTCGAGCATGGTTTCGGCTTCGGTCATGGACGCGCGCTCTAGCCGCGCTGCGACGCAAAATGCAAAGCCATGTGCTAAAGCGGCGGCCGATGAGCCGCTGGCCCGAGCTGAGCGTCGAACGCGACCACGAGACGTTGAGCATCCTGCACCTCGCCGCGCAGATGCTCGGCAAGATCCGCGTCGCGCATGCGCCGTGGGTAAACCACGGCTGGCATGTCGCGCTTCAGCCGAACGCGCGCGGGCTCGGCATCCTGCCGACGGCGGCGAGCGGCGGCCGGACTTTCACGCTCACGCTCGACCTCTGCCGCCACGCGATCGTGCTGTGGATCAGCGATGGCGGACGCGAAGAGCTGCCGCTCAACGCCGGGAGCATTGCCGCGCTTCACCGGCGGCTGGTCGATCTGCTCGAACGGCACGATTTGCCGTCGACGTTCAACGGAATTCCGAGCGAGATTGCCGACGCGGCACCCTTCGCAGAGGACACGGGCCGCCGCGATTACGACCGCGATTCGGCCGAACGGTTCAGGAGCGCACTCGCGGCGATGCTCCCCGTCTTCGCCCGCTTCCGGGCCGGATTCAGCGGCAAGTCGAGCCCGGTCCATTTCTGGTGGGGCGCGTTCGACCTTGCCGTGAGCCGCTTTTCCGGCCGCGCGGCGCCGCCGCATCCGGGCGGGATGCCGGGGCTGCCCGACCGGATCACGCGCGAAGCCTATAGCCACGAGGTGAGCAGCGCCGGCTTCTGGGCCGGCGGAGTGACCGCGGCGGAGCCCTTCTTCTACAGCTATGTCTACCCAGAACCCGACGGATACCGGAGCGCAGGTTTCGCTTACGGCAAGTTCGACGAGACCTACGGCGAGTTCGTCCTGCCTTACGCGGACGTGCGCGCCGCCGACGAGCCGGAGCGGATGCTCACGGACTTCTTCCAGTCGACCTACGACGCGGCCGCCGATCTCGCGAAGTGGGACCGCGCCGCGCTCGAGCGCGAGCCGGTCGCCCCATAGGAAAAGGGCGCCCGGATCGCTCCGGACGCCCTCCCTATTGGTCGGCAAGACGCTTAAGCCGCCTTCTTGTCCAGCGCGGCTTTCGCCTGGGCGATGATCCCGCCGAACGCCTCGGCCTCGTGCATCGCGATGTCGGCGAGCACCTTGCGGTCGAGCGTGATCCCGGCGAGCTTCAGCGCGTGGATGAACTGGCCGTAGGTCATGCCTTCGGCGCGGACCGCGGCGTTGATCCGCTGGATCCACAGGGCGCGGAAGCTCCGCTTCTTCACCTTGCGGTCGCGATAGGCGTACTGGCCGGCCTTCTCGACCGCCTGGCGGGCGACCCGGATCGTGTTCTTGCGGCGGCCGTAATAGCCCTTCGCCGATTCGAGGATCCTTTTGTGCTTGGCGCGGGTGGTCACACCCCGTTTGACGCGTGCCATGCTTTAGCCCTCCTACTTCAGGCCGTAGGGGGCCCAGGCCTTCACGCGCGCCGTGTCGGCGTCGGCGAGAATTTCTGTGCCGCGGTTCTGGCGGATGTACTTGGCGTTGTGGCTGATCAGCCGGTGGCGCTTGCCAGCGACCCCGTGCTTGATCTTGCCCGTCGCCGTGAGCTTGAAGCGTTTCTTGACGCCGCTCTTGGTCTTGAGCTTGGGCATTTTCGTCTCCTGACGTTCTCGAACGGCCGCGGCAGCCCTTTTGGCCGGGCGCGTTCTGTTGATTCCAGAGGTCTGGAAGAGGGCGGGCCTATAGAGGGCGATCGCCGCGAAGGCAACCTACCAGGGCAATTCCGAACCGTTGCGGCGGAGGAAACGTCCGGTGTCGTCGATGCTCAGCCGATCGATCAGCGCGCGCATGTCGCGTACGCTCTCCTCAGCGGTGATCTGAGCGCCCGATCCGCCCATGCGGGTCTTGACCCAGCCGGGGCTGAGCACGACCGCGGTCACGCCGCGGGATTTTGCTTCCAGCGCAAGACAACTCCACGCCATGTTCAAGGCGGCCTTCGAGGTGCGATACGGGACCCAGCCGCCGCCATTGTCGCCGATGCTCCCCATGCCGCTGGAGATGGCGACCGCCTTGCCGCCGCTTCCCATCTTTGGAAGCAACGCCGTGGCGAGCTGGTAGGGCGCGATCGCGTTGATCATCATCATCGCCTGCCAGTCGCGCGCGTTCTGGGGGCCGTTCGTGTCCATCGGATGATTGGTCCCGGCGTTGGCGATGAACAGGTCGAGCGCGCCGTCGATCCTCTTCGGGAACGCGGCCACTGCCTCGGCATCGGCGAGATCGAGCGCCTCGACGCGGACGCCGAGCGAATCGAGCTCGGGGCTCGAGTGCCGCGCAGTTGCGATCACTTCCCAGCCGTCAGCGGAATATCGGCGTGCGAACTCCAGGCCGATCCCGCGGTTCGCGCCGGTGATAAGGACAATGGGCATCAACCCCTAACCCCGTCATGCTGAACTTGTTTCAGCATCCATGAACACGGCGGTCGTAAGTTCTCCCAGGTCACTGTTCATGGACCCTGAAACGAGTTCGCGCTTATCCCCTTGCGCCAAGGAATACAAAATATAGAATAGCGCCATGCGGGTTTCACTCCACCCCGGCGTCTGGATCGGCACCGTTGGCTTGTGGATCACGGGCGGCCTCACCGTGACCGTGTACACGCTACCTACTCAGATTCAGACCTATAGGATCGGCGAGGCGGCAATCGCACTCGGATTTCTTCTCTTTGTCTGGGGCGTCAAGTGGGAGGGTCAACACTGGTGGTATCTTGCTTGGCGTCGCCTCACCAAGAGAGATGCGCCGCCGCTTGGTTTTATTGATCGCCATGAGGCAGATGAGTCACGAGCGACCCCGCGCTGGACACATGATAATTCTGACGACGAATGGGACTATCAGGCCAACAACAAGCCCGTTCAACGGGACACGTCGCTCGGCGAAGGTCTCGCCTATCTTGCTACCGGCCAATGGGGCCAGGACATGGACGCCGCTCTCGTCGAAATGTTCAACACGACGACGCCGAACTATGTGGGCGACGTTCACCAGCGAGCCTTTGACGGAAAGCTGACCGTCTGGGGGCGCTTCAATAGAAGCGACATCTACCGCCCAATTCCAGTGGCGCATTGGTCTAACCACTCATTGGACGGCAACGCGCTGATGCTGAACGGATTCGCCCGAACGTGGGGACACGACGGCGAAAGCTACATCGATCTAATGGTGAGTAGGTCTCAAATCGAGGACTGGCGAAATGAAGAACGACCCTAACTCACGCTTCAACCGGCTCTTGCGGGCGATGCTAAGTGGGTCAGCCCCTAGCGCGCGAAAGAATGCATCATCCGATCAAGCATCAGATGCGGAACGTGACGCATGTTGTGACGATACTCAAATTCCCCGAGATACTTCGAAAGATGTTTTGAGCTGACGTGGATATGCGTCCCGTTAATCCCCCGCTTCAGCTGCGCCCAGAAGCCTTCCATGGCGTTCACACCAGCGCCGCTCTTGTCTGCGTAGAAGCCAGCGCCGTGGTTCACTTTGACGTGCCGATAGCCGCACTGGTCAATGTCCTTGTAACCGCCAAACTCGTCCGTGTTCACCGTCGAGCCGGGAAGAACATGCGTCTGAATAAGGCCGTGCATCGCTTCCTTGGTGCGGCGACCAGCAACGCGCGTAACCAGCTCACCGCCGCGCTCCATCATGCCGACGACGCACGTTTTGTTGCCCTTGTAGCCGCTGCCCATGCCGCTCACGGAACCGCCGATCAGCGTCTCGTCGATCTCGACGACTTCGCCGGGACCGCCGAGAGGATCGTCGCTGTCGAGCGATGCCATGTAGGCGCGGATTTGGTGGCACATGCGCCATGCGGTTTTGTAGGTAACACCAAGCTCGCGCTCGACACGTTTCGCGGCCACGCCGTTCCGCGTCGTCGTGAACAGAAACATCACATAGAACCAATCGCGCAACGGCGTCCGCGTCCGGTCGAACGGCGTTCCGCTGGTCGGGAACACCTGAAAGCCGCACCACTCGCAAGCGTAGGAGCGTCGAGCCTTCACGCGGTAGAATTTCGCCTGCCGAGCGCAGCCGCCGCACTCATGTTCAATGCCGAAGCGCTGGCGCATCAGATGATCGAGGCAGATTTCCTCGGTCGGGAAGTCGGCTTGGAACTGCCGGAGCGTGGGGAATTTGCTTGCCATAGCCATTGTATAGCAGAGCAGATTACTTGGCGCAAGGGGATAAGCGCGAAACGAGTTCAGGGTGACGGAAACGTCAATCGAACAGGCTGGAGACGGACGCTTCGTCCGAAATGCGCCGGATCGCCTCGGCGAGCAGCGGCGCGATGGTCAGCCGCCGGATCTTGCTTCCCTTGGGATCGGCCTCGCCCGTTGAAATGGAATCCGTGACGACCAGCTCGCTGAGCTCAGAGCTGGCGACCCGCGCCGCTGCGCCGCCGGACAGAACGCCGTGGGTGCAATAAGCGAAGACCTCGACCGCGCCCTGCTGCTTCAGCGCCGCCGCGGCGTTGCAGAGCGTGCCGGCCGAATCGACGATATCGTCGACCAGGATGCAGGTCCGCCCGTCGACATCGCCGATGATGTTCATGACTTCGGATTCGCCGGCCCGCTCACGGCGTTTGTCGACGATCGCCAGCGGGGCGTTGTTCAGGCGCTTGGCGAGGCCGCGCGCGCGGACGACGCCGCCGACGTCGGGCGAAACCACCAGCAAATCGCGGTTCCCGAAGCGCGCACGGATGTCGGTCGCGATCACCGGCGAGGCGAACAGGTTGTCGGTCGGGATGTCGAAGAAGCCCTGGATCTGGCCGGCGTGGAGGTCGATCGACAGCACCCGGTTGGCGCCGGCGGTGGTGATCAGGTTGGCGACCAGCTTGGCCGAGATCGGCGTGCGCGGGCCTGGCTTCCGGTCCTGCCGCGCATAGCCGAAATAGGGAAGCACCGCGGTTACCCGCCGCGCCGACGCGCGCCTCAGCGCGTCGATGCAGATCAGAAGCTCCATCAGATTGTCGTTCGCCGGATAGCTGGTCGACTGGATCACGAACACGTCCTCGCCGCGGACGTTCTCGTTGATTTCGACGAACACTTCCTCGTCGGCGAAGCGGCGCACGCTCGCGTCGGTGAGCGGCACCTCGAGATAGTTGGAAATCGATCGGGCCAGCGGCAGATTGCTGTTTCCCGCGAGCAGTTTCATTCGTGCTTACCCCCAGCGCCGACTCGGCTTTAGCGAGGCAGGCGCGGTCCCGTAAAGGTTGCCGAAGCGCGGCGGGTCGCTAAATCGCGCGCATGGCTGAGCCCGACCGGTTGAAGATCGCATTCGCGCAGATGAACCAGCGCGTCGGCGACCTCGAGGGCAATGCCGCGGCAATGCTGGAGATGCGCCAGCGCGCGAAGGACGCGGACCTTCTGCTCTGCCCCGAGCTCCAGGTGATCGGCTATCCCCCCGAGGACCTGGTGCTGAAACCGGAGTTCATCCGGCGCACGCACGAATGTACCGATCGACTTGTCGCGGCAACCGCCGAACCTGGGCCGGCGATGCTGATCGGCACGGTCGTCAACGAAGGCGGGCAGAATTTCAACGCGATGCTGCTCGCCGACAACGGCCGCGTGGTCGGCCGGACGTTCAAGCACGAGCTCCCGAATTACGGCGTGTTCGACGAGAAGCGTATTTTTACGGCGGGGCCCCTGCCGAGCCCGATCGAGTGGCGCGGGATCAGGCTCGGAGTCCCGATCTGCGAGGACATGTGGCTCGAGCCGGTCTGCGCCCACCTCGCCGAGCAGGGCGCCGAGCTGTTCCTCGTTCCCCACGGCAGCCCCTATGAGCTGGACAAGATCGATACGCGCGAACGGCTGGCGCGCGCCCGCACCACCAGCACGGGGCTTCCGCTCGTTTTCCTCAACCGCGTCGGCGCGCAGGACGAGCTGGTCTTCGACGGCTCGTCGTTCATCATGCACCCGGACGGAGAGATCGTCGTCCAGATGCCCGATTGGGAGGAGTCGTTCCTCATCACGCAATGGGCGCGCGGCAGCGACGGCTGGCGTTGCGAGACTCGTGTCCGGCACGAGCTCGATTCCTATCCCGAGGACATCTACCGGGCGATGATGCTCGGGCTTCACGATTATGTGGAGCGCAACGGCTTTACGGGCGTGATCCTCGGCCTGTCCGGCGGGATCGACAGCGCGCTCTCGGCGGCGATCGCGGTCGATGCCCTGGGACCCGAGCGGGTTTCGTGCGTGATGCTGCCGTCCAGATATACGAGCGAGGAGAGCCTCGAGGATGCGCGCGAATGCGCGCGGCTCCTCGGCTGCAGGCATGACGTCGTTTCGATCGCGCCGGCCGTCGAAGCGGTCGGCGAAATGCTCCCCGACATGAGCGGGCTCGCGGCGGAGAATGTCCAGGCGCGCCTGAGGATGGTGGCGCTGATGGCGCTGTCGAACTCGGGCGGACAGATGGTGCTGACCACCGGCAACAAGAGCGAGATGAGCGTCGGCTATGCGACGCTCTACGGCGACATGGCGGGCGGCTATTCGGTGCTGAAGGACGCCTACAAGACGACGGTGTTCGCGCTGTCGCGCTGGCGCAATTCGAACAAGCCGGAAACGGGGCTCGGCCCGGACGGTCCGGTCATGCCCGAGCGGGTGATCACCAAGCCGCCGACGGCGGAGCTTCGTCCGGGGCAGAAGGACGAGGACAGCCTGCCGCCTTATTCGGTGCTCGACCGAATCCTCGAAGGGCTGGTCGAAAAGGAAATGTCCGTCGGCGAAGTCGCCAACGCGACCGGCGAGCCGATCGCGCTCGTCGCCGACATCGAATCGAAGCTCCTCAAGGCGGAGTACAAGCGCCGCCAGGCGCCTCCGGGGGTGAAGATCGGCACGCGCAACTTCGGCCGCGACCGGCGCTACCCGATCAGCAATTTCTTTCGGACCGGCAAATGAGTCGATAGGCTGCGTTCTTCCGGGTGGGGGAGACGCGATGTTTCGCGCCGTTCGAGGCTGGTTTGGAAGCGGCCATGGCAAGCAGACGCTTCGCCTGTTCGTCTTCGAGCTGACGGTGGTGACGCTCGGCGTACTCATCGCACAATGGGTCCAGGCGCAGGCCCAGTGGCGTGCCGAACGGACGCATATGGAAGACGAGCGCGCTCGGGCGCGGCACGAACTCGAGCGCGTTCACCTCATCGCGGACGAATGGTTGGTTGCGATTCCATGCATGGACAGACGCATGACCGAGATCATGTCAGGCCGATCAGCGCCGAACGGATCGGCGCTTGCGCGGCCATCGTTCGTAAACCCCAGCTACATGCCGCCCGATGACCCGGCGATGGTCCTCATCGACCGCTATTACGGGCACAAGGAGGCGGCGGTGCTGTTCGGAATGACGGTGAACGCTGCCAACGTCCGCAATGTCGCGAGCAAGATGATCGATAATTGGGGTCGTCTCGTCCTAATCGATCCGGCGAATGGCGCAGTGGGCGCGAGCGATCGAACTGCGGCGCGCGTTGCCGCAGCTGATATCAAGGCACAACTCCAAAGCGCGTCGATCATCAATGCCGATATCACCAACCGCGTGAAGAGCATCGGCATCGGTGTGTCGGACGACGAAAACCCGCTGTACGGGCCCGCACACAGCTGCGCCGCCATCTGGCGCAGCGGACGCATGGATCCACCTCTGACGATGCGCTAGCCTTGGCGCGTCGCCGCGACTAGGCGTCGGGCAATGAGCGTCGTCACCCGCTTTGCACCGTCGCCGACGGGTCGGCTCCATGTCGGCAACATCCGCACCGCGCTGCACAACTTCCTGTTTGCGCGGAAGAACCGGGGCACGTTCATCCTCCGCATCGACGACACCGACCGCGAGCGCTCGACCGACGAGTTCGATCTCGCGATCCGCGACGATCTGGAGTGGCTTGGCCTCGCGCCCGACAAGCTTGTCCGCCAGTCCGAACGGTTCGACATCTACGAACGGGAATTCGAGAAGCTGAAAAGCGCGGGCCGGGTTTACGCCTGCTACGAGACTCCGGAAGAGCTGGAGCTTCGGCGCAAGGTGCTGCTCGGGCGGGGTCTGCCGCCGGTCTATGAGCGCAAGCCCGCCGATGCGCCGGCGCCGAAGGGCCGGGCGCCGCACTGGCGCTTTCGGCTCGACCACGATTCGCCGATCGCCTGGAACGACCTCATCCGCGGCGATCAGAAGTTCGATCCCAGGCTGCTCAGCGATCCTGTCGTCCGGCGCGAGGACGGGAGCTGGCTCTACCTGTTGCCCAGCGTCATCGACGACGTCGATCTCGGGATCACCCATGTCGTGCGCGGCGAAGACCATGTCTCGAACAGCGCGGTCCAGATCCAGATGTTCGAGGCGCTGCGGTCCAAGCCGCCGCACTTCGCCCACGAAGCGCTGCTGGTCGCCGCCGAGGGCAAGCTGTCGAAGCGGCTCGGCTCCTACGGCGCCGAACATCTGCGCGAGGAGGGCGTCGAGCCGATGGCCCTGCTCGACGTGCTCGCGCGGATCGGCACGTCGCAGCCCGTCGAGCCGATCGCGTCGCTGCACGAGCTTGCGGAGACCTTCGATTTCTCGACCTTCGGCCGGGCGCCGGCGCATTTCGACCCGCACGAGGTCGAACTGATCAACGCACGGCTACTCCACCATCTCGACTATGAGTCGATTGCGGACCGCCTCCCGGCTGGCGCGACCGAGCAGGACTGGCTCGCCCTGCGCGGCAATCTCGAGCGCCTGGCCGACGTTTCGGACTGGCTGCCGGTGCTCCACGGCGAGGTCGAACCGCCGGAGCTGGGCCATGACGAGCGGCTGCTGGTGAAGGAAGCCGCGGCGATCGCGCACCGGATCGACTGGTCGGCCGATCCGTGGCGCGCGCTCACCGCCGAGCTCAAGACCAGTACCGGCAGGAAAGGGCGCGAGCTGTTCCATCCGCTGCGCCTCGCGCTCACCGGGCGTGAAAGCGGACCCGAGATGGCGCCCCTCCTTGCGGTCATCGGCAAGACCGCCGCGCTCAGGCGACTGGAAGCCGCCGCGCACCGCTAGCAACTTTTCATTATCCGCAAACGCAACAATGTTTCTTCACCGGCGTTCGGTTGTGGAGTAGAATGCGCGCACAGGGGTCGCTCCGAGTGGAAGGAGGTTCCCATGCTTGCTTATGCCGCCAACACGCCGCAGGTCGCGGTTCGGCGCCCCAGTCCCAAGACATTGCTCCTTATCGCCGCCGCCCATGTCGTGGTGCTCGGCCTGATCGTCACCGCGAAAAGCGATCTTCCACAGCGGATCATGCCGACTGTCACAACGGTCACCCTGATCCGCAATCCCCCGCCGCCGCCCGGGCATGTCGTCAAACCGCGGACGACACAGCAGCCGCAGCATTCGGCGGTAACGCAGCCTCCGCCCCCGATCGCCTTGCCGCAGGTGCCAATCGCCAACGCGACGCCGCAGCTTCCGAACATCGGCAATGTCGTCGGCCCTGGCGCCCAGCCGTCGAGACCCGAGCCGCAACCGGCCATCGCGGCGCCGGCGCCGACGCCCGCGTGGCTCCTCACGCCGCCGTCCGAACTGAGGCCGCCTTATCCCGAATCGAAGCTTCTCACCGGCGAAGAAGCGACTCTGCGTCTTCGGCTCAGCATCGATGAGCACGGGCGGGTGGTTGCGGTCGACGCGATAGGGCCCGCCGACCGGACCTTCCTCGATGCGGCGCGGCGATATGTGATGGCTCACTGGCGCTATAGCCCCGCGACCCAGGCCGGTCAGCCGGTGGGGACGTCGCTCGTGGTCACGCTGAAGTTCCAGCTCGAGGGCTAGCGACGGGCGGACTGGCGGACCGACCCCGCGGGCCTTATCTTCGCGGCATGTCATACTTTCCGCGCCCGTCCGCTCCGGCTGCCGCATTCCGCGACCTCCGCGCGTTCATGCGCCAGCGCAGCCGCGAACAGGTGATCGGCGCCTGCCTGGCCTTGCTGGTCACGGCGATTATCGTGATCGAGTTCGTGATCGACTCCAACTCACTCGCCAAGCCCGAGACGCAGGTGGTCGAGGTGGATCTCTACTCGCCCAAGCGGACCGACGCGCAGATCGCCGCCGATCAGAAGAAGGACCAGGCGGCGAAAGAGGCTGCGGAGAAAGAGCAGCAGCGGCAGATGAAGCAGCTGGCGAAGCAGCTCGGGATTGACTGACGACCGCGATTGGATGGCGAGGGCGGTCGCGCTCGGCGAAGACGCGCGAGGGCAGAGCGCGCCCAACCCGAACGTCGGCTGCGTGATCGTCTCCGCTTCGGGGCGGATTATCGGCAAGGCCGCGACCGCTCGCGGCGGACGACCGCACGCGGAAGCCGCGGCGCTTGCCGAGGCCGGCAGGAAGGCGGCGGGTTCGACTGTTTACGTGAGCCTCGAACCGTGCGCGCACGAGAGCGAACGCGGGCCCGCCTGCACCGACCTCCTGCTTCGCGCGAAGCCCGATCGCGTGGTGGTTGCGCTCAAGGACCCGGACCGACGGACGTCGGGCAAGGGCATCCGGCGGCTTCGGCGGGCGGGGATCGAGGTGACCCTGGGGGTCGGCCGCGAGGCGGCGAAGCGGTCGCTGTCGGGCTGGCTGACGCGGCTCGAGCTCGGCCGCCCGCGAATCACGCTCAAGCTCGCGCTTTCGATCGACGGCAAGATCGCCCTGCCGTCCGGCGAATCGAAATGGATCACTGGCGAAGACGCGCGCCGCCACGTCCATGTGGAGCGCGCGCACAGCGACATGATCCTCGTCGGGCGGGGCACGCTGCAGGCCGACGAGCCTCGACTGGACGTGCGGCTTCCGGGCCTCGAGGAACGTTCCCCGCGGCGCGCGCTGCTGACTCGCGGGGAGGCGGTCGATGGATGGGAAACCCTGAAAAATCCGTCGGATGTGTATCGACTTCATGACGTCAACGACCTGCTGGTCGAAGGCGGCTCGGCGACTGCGACGGCTTTTTTAAGCGAGGACCTGGTCGATCGGATCCTGATCTATCGCGCGCCGATCATCGTCGGCGAAGGCAAGTCGAGCTTCGGCTATGTCGGTCTCGACGCGATCGCCGACGCGCACGAACGCTGGCGCTTCGTCGACGAGCAGCGGCTCGGTGTCGACCGGCTCGAAGTTTACGAGCGGGTGCGGCGAGACTAAGCGGCCGCTGCATGTTCACCGGGATCGTCACCGACATCGGCATCGTCCGCACCGCCGAGCAGCGCGGCGACCTCCGGCTGGCGATCGAAACCGGCTACGACATGGACACGGTCGATCTCGGCGCATCGATCGCCTGTTCCGGCGCCTGCCTGACGGTGGTCGACAAGGGCGAGGACTGGTTCGCGGTCGACATCTCGGGCGAGACCGTGTCGAAAACCGCGGCTGACCACTGGCGCGAAGGCGCACGGGTCAATCTCGAGCGCTCGCTTCGGCTCGGCGACGAGCTCGGCGGCCATATCGTCACCGGCCATGTTGACGCGGTCGGCGAGGTCGTCGGCGTCTGCCCCGAAGGCGATTCGAAGCGCATCGGGATCAGCGTTCCGCGCGCGCTCGGCCCGATGATCGCGGCGAAAGGGTCGGTCGCGCTCGACGGCGCGTCAATGACGGTCAACGACGTGCGCGAGGCGGAGGACGGCACGACCCATTTCTCGGTCAATGTGATCCCGCACACGGCGCAGCGCACCACGCTCGGCGATCTTGGGCCCGGGCGACAGCTCAATGTGGAGGTCGATGTGCTCGCTCGCTATATCGACCGGATGCTCGCCGCTCGTTCACAGTAGGAACAGAATTATTCCCGCTTCCCATCACATCATAATGTGATATTGAGCGCCCGTGAGCACGACCCTCATCGAACGGCTCGAGTCGATCATCGCCACCGGCGAGGTCAGCCGATCCGGTCTCGCCCGAGCCGCCGGCCTCCATCCCAACAGCTTGAGAAAGCTTGGTTCCGCGGACTGGAACCCGACCGCCGACACGCTCAGCCGCCTCGAAAAGCTGATCCAGCGCGGCACCACGGAAGTGCTGGTCGGGCCCGAATCGATCATCAACGAAGCGCGCAACGGCCGCATGTTCATTCTCGTCGACGACGAAGGCCGGGAAAATGAAGGCGACCTGGTCATCCCGGCGCAAATGGCCACGCCGGACGCGATCAACTTCATGGCGCGGCATGGCAGGGGCCTGATCTGCCTCGCCCTGACCAAGGATCGGGCCGAACAGCTCGGCCTCGAGCCAATGACCCGGACCAACCGAAGCCGCAACGAGACCGCCTTCACCGTCTCGATCGAGGCGCGCGACGGGATCACGACCGGGATCAGCGCCGCCGACCGCGCCCGGACCATCGCCGCGGCGATCGACGCATCGAACGGCCCCGACGCGATCGTCTCGCCGGGCCATGTCTTTCCGCTCGTCGCGCGCCCAGGCGGCGTGCTCGTCCGCGCCGGCCACACCGAGGCGGCGGTCGACGTCGCGCGCCTCGCAGGGCTCAACCCCAGCGGCGTCATTTGCGAGATCATGCGCGAAGACGGCACGATGGCACGGGTCGACGACCTGATGGACTTCGCTCGGGTCCACGGGCTCAAGATCGGCACCATCCGCGACCTCATCGCCTACCGGCTGAAAAAGGATTATCTGGTCGAGCGGGTCGCAACCTGCCCGTTCAAAGCCGCAAGCGGGCTCGAATGGCAGGCGCAGGTCTTCCGCGACAAGGCGAGCGGCGAAGAGCAGCTGGCGCTGATCCACGGCACGCTCGATCCGGCCAAACCGGTCCTCGTCAGGATGCACAGCCTCGACCTGTTCGCCGACGTGCTTGGCGAAAAAGGCCCGAAGTCGAACCTCCTCCAGGCCGCGATGCGGATGATCGAGCAGGAAGGCTCGGGCGTCGTCGTGACGCTCCACGCGGCGGCGCCGGGTTCGCTTTCGCGCTCGATCGACCTGCGCTCCGGCAAGCCCGCAGAAATCGGCGATTCAGTGCGCGGCTACGGCACCGGCGCGCAAATCCTTGCCGCGCTTGGCATTCACGACATGATCCTCCTGTCCAACTCGCGCCATTCGCCCGTCGGCCTCTCGGGCTATGGCCTCGCGATCGTCGAGGAGCGTCCGATCAAGCCCGAGGAGGAGCATGTCGACATTTCTGCTGGTTGAGGCGCGATTCTACCCGCACCTCAACGACCTCCTGCTCAAAGGGGCTCGCCGGGCGATCGAAGCTGCCGGGCACAAGCATGAGACC
>DATNFJ010000002.1:0-2408 GCA_035606455.1 Sphingomicrobium sp. | reverse complement strand
TGCAGGCCCGGGTCGCCGCACTGCCAGGCCGCCTCGGCGATGTCACGCCAGATCTTGCGGGCCGGCGCCGTCTCGACCGGCGCGCCGTCGCGCACCGAGCGGGTCGTCCAGTCGCGGTCCTTCTGCACCGCCTCCATGAAGTCGTCGGTGACGCGAACCGAGTTGTTCGAGTTCTGGAAGAAGACGGACTTGTACGCTTCGCCGTCGAACGAGCCGTCGTAGCCGGCGTCGATCAGCGTCCAGGCCTTCTTCTCTTCCTTGGCCTTGCACCAGATGAACTCGTCGACGTCGGGGTGGTCGACGTTCAGGATGACCATCTTGGCGGCGCGGCGGGTCTTGCCGCCCGACTTGATGACGCCGGCGAAGGCGTCGAACCCGCGCATGAAGCTGACCGGGCCCGAGGCGGTGCCGCCGCCGTTCAGGAGCTCCTTCGACGAGCGAATCGGCGAGAGGTTGGTGCCCGTGCCGGAGCCGTACTTGAACAGCATTCCCTCGGTCTTGGCCAGGCCGAGGATCGACTCCATCGTGTCGTCGACGCTGTTGATGAAGCAGGCCGAGCACTGCGGCTCCGCCTCGATGCCGACGTTGAACCAGACCGGCGAGTTGAAGGCCATCTTCTGCGAGACGAGGAGGTGCTTGAGCTCGGCGTTGTAGATCTCCGCCGACTCGGCGTCGGCGAAGTAGCCGTCCTTCTTCCCCCAGGCGGTGATGGTGTCTGCCACACGCGAGATCAGCTGGCGCACCGAGCGCTCGCGCTCCGGCGTGCCGACGATGCCACGGAAGTATTTCTGGACCACCACGTTGGTCGCGGTCTGGCTCCAGCTCTTGGGGACCTCGACGTCGCGCTGCTCGAACACGCTCTTGCCGTTCTCACCCGTGATGGCGGCCGTGCGCAGCTCCCACTCGACGCCGGCGAAGCCGTCGTCGCCCGGGGCGGTGAAGTAGCGGCGCAGCTTGAGCCCGCGTCCGACTGGAGCGGCCTTGGCGGCCGCCTCCGATTTGCCGCCCCGACGCGTCGGCGCGGAGAACGGCGGCGCGCCGCCGGCGCGCCCGTTGCGATTCTTTCGGACGTCGTGCTTCTCAAGCATGGACTTCCTCCCCGTTGAAGGCTTTGGGCGGCCCCAGTGGCGCCCGCGAACGTTCTATCCGAATCTCGAATTCACCGCAAGATATTGTGTGGTCACTAAGCACAGCCACAACATCTTGTGGATACGGGGTGGAGAAACTGTGGTGTCGCTGTTACTTCTTCCCGAAATCACCAAAGTTTTCGCCCACCGTAAACGTGAGGACGAATTCTCCACCGAGCTGTCGAGAAATGCAAGTACGTTACATATATGGTCACTAATTTTTGCTCCCCCTGGCCTGGTGCTTCAGCTTGCGGACTGCCGATGGGCTGTAATTGAGATGCGAGCGGGCGTTCTGCCGTCGCCGTCCCGGCGCGCGGTCGTAAACTAGCGCCGATCGATGAGCGCCGAATCCGAAGCGATGACTGAGCCGACCCCCGAATTCAAACACGCACCGGCCAAGCCCCCGCGCTCGCGCCTCCGTCGCGTCGGCGGCCTCGCCGCGCTGGCGCTCTGCGCCTTCTCGGCGGGGATGGTCTTCGCGCCGCCGCTGCACGCGGGGCGCTTCAACCCGTACCAGAAGCTGGGCGTGTTCACCAAGGTGCTGTCCTACATCGAGGGGCACTACGTCGAGGACATCGCCGAGACCGATCTCATGTACGGCGCCGCGCGCGGGCTGACCGACGTCCTCGATCCGCACTCGCGCTTCATGGACCCCGACGAGTACGGCAAGCTGAAGAAAGAGACCGAGGGGAACGAGGAGATCGACGGCATCGGCATCGACGTCGAGAAGCGCAAGAACAAGTTCGTCATCGTCTCGCCGATCGAAGGGTCGCCGGCGGCCAAGGCCGGCATCGAGCCGGGCGACGTCATCAAGCGCGTCGACGGCGCCGAGATCTCGACGCTGGAGTTCGACGACGCCATCGGCCGCATGCAGGGGCCGGCCGGCAGCGAGGTGGTGCTGCTCGTCGATCGCCACGGCCGCGATCTGACCTTCCGGATCAAGCGCGCCCGCTACGAGGTCAAGGCCGTCGAGGGAAAGCTGATCGAGCCGGGGATCGCCTACTTCAAGATCCGCGTCTTCTCGACCAACACCGACTCATCGCTGGGCGACCTGCTGGAACAATTGTCAGCGAGGGCCAAGGGATTCAAGGGGATGATCATCGACCTGCGCCGCAACCCGGGCGGCCTGCTCGACCAGGGGATCCGGGTCGCCGACCGCTTCATCTCCGATGGGCTCATCGTCAAGACGGTCGGCAAGGGGGGGCAGGTGATGGACGAGGCGCGCGCCCACAGCCGCGGGACCTGGGAAGGGTTCCCCATGATCGTGCTCGTCGACGGCGC
>DATNFJ010000001.1:0-26305 GCA_035606455.1 Sphingomicrobium sp. | reverse complement strand
CCTGAAGAATTGCAGCGAAAAATAGAAGAGCACAGGGAAAAGCAGCCTCTGGCGCCGACCTAAGCCTCCGCCACGATCTTCGCCCATTCCGCTTCGCCGATTACGCGCACGCCGAGCTCTTCCGCTTTCTTGAGCTTGGAGCCTGCGCCCGGGCCGGCCACTACCAGGTCCGTCTTGGCGCTGACCGAGCCGGCCGAGCGGGCGCCGAGGCGTTCGGCCTGGGCTTTGGCTTCGTCGCGGCTCATGGTTTCGAGGCTGCCGGTGAAGACGATCGTCTTGCCGCTCCACTCGGTCTGCTTGGCATCGCTGACGAACGGTTGCGGTGCGACTTCGGACAAGAGGTCGTCGAGCACCTCGCGGTTGTGCGGCTCGTGGAAGAAATCATGCACTGCCTCGGCGACGACGGGGCCGACGCCCTGGACCGACGACAGCTCTTCCTCGCCGCCTTCGGACAGCGCCGCGCGGCGCAGCTCCTCGATCGTGCCGAAGCATTTCAGCAGGTCCTTCGCGGTGACGATCCCGACATGGCGGATGCCCAGCCCGAACAGGAAGCGCGGTCCGTCGGGCCGGCGCTTGGCCTCGATGGCGGCCAGCAGGTTGTCGACCGATTTCTCCTTCCAGCCCTCCCGGCCGAGCAGTTCATCGCGGTGCGTGTGGAGGCGGAAAATGTCGGCGGGCGAGTTGAGCCAGCCGAGCTCGATGAACTCGGCGATGCTCTTCTCGCCCAGCCCCTCGATGTCGAGCGCGCCGCGGCTGACGAAATGCCGCAGCCGCTCGAATCTTTGCGCGGGGCAGATCAGGCCGCCGGTGCAGCGGACGTCGACCTCGCCTTCCTCGCTCACCGCCTCGCTTCCGCACTCGGGGCAATGGTCGGGGAAGACGTATGGCGGGCGCGGCTCGTCGCGCGTCAAATTCTCGACGACCTGCGGGATGACGTCGCCGGCGCGCTGGATGCGCACGCGGTCGCCGATGCGAAGGCCTAAGCGCTCGATCTCGTCGCGGTTGTGGAGCGTGACGTTGGCAACCATCACGCCGCCGACGCCGACCGGCTTGAGACGGCCGACCGGAGTCAGCTTGCCGGTGCGGCCGACCTGAATGTCGATCGCCTCCAGCGTCGTCTGGGCCTTCTCCGCCGGGAACTTGTGCGCGAGGCCCCAGCGCGGCGCGCGCGCGACCTGGCCGAGCCGCTCCTGCCAGTCGATCCGGCCAACCTTGTAGACGACGCCGTCGATGTCGAACGGGAGGTCGGCGCGGACGCGCTCGATCTCGTGATAATGGGCGAGCATTTCCTCGACGCTCATGCAGCGCTTGAGGAGCTCGCTGACGGGAAAGCCGAGGCTTTCGATCTTCTTCATCGCGAGCAGCTGCATCGAGGCTAGAGGCTCGCTCACCTCGCCCCAGCCGTGGGCCATGAACCGCAGCGGCCGGGCGGCGGTGATGCTCGGGTCCTTCTGCCGCAGCGAGCCGGCGGCGGCGTTGCGTGGGTTGGCGAAAATCTTGCCGCCCGCCGCCTCCTGCCGCTCGTTGAGCGCTTCGAAGTCGGCTTTGGACATGTAAACTTCGCCGCGGACCTCGAGGACGTCGGGAGCACCTTTGATCGCCTGTGGAATGTCGCGGATGGTGCGCGCATTCGCGGTCACATCCTCGCCGACGGTCCCGTCGCCGCGGGTGGCGGCGAGCACCAGCTCTCCACGCTCATAGCGGAGCGAGCAGCTGAGGCCGTCGATCTTGGGCTCGGCGGTGATGGCCAACGGCTCATCCGGCGGCAGCGCAAGAAAGCGGCGGACTCGCGCGACAAATTCCTCGACCTCCTCCGCGGAAAAAGCATTGTCGAGGCTGAGCATCGGCCGCGCATGCGCGACCTTCGCGAGCCCGCTGGTCGGCGCTGCGCCGAGCCGCTTCGACGGCGAGTCCGCGCGCACCAGCTGGGGGAAACGCGCCTCCAGCTCGCGATTTTCGCGAACCAGCGCGTCATATTCGGCGTCGGAAATCTCCGGCGCGTCCCGGTCGTGGTACAGCTTGTCGTGCCGCGCGATCTCCTTCGCCAGCCGCATCAGGCGGTTGGCGGCTTCGGCTTCGCTGAGGTCAGCCAAACAGTTCCTCGAGCAGGTTGATGAAGCTGGTCCAGCTCCGTTCGGCGGCGAGCGCGTTGTAGGCGACGCCGTCGATCTGGAGCTTGCTCGCCTTCGGATTGGTGAAGCCGTGGCCGACATGGCCGTAGGCGTGGATTTGCCAGTCGCTGCCGGCTTCGGTCAGTTCCTGCCCAAGCGCGACCACCGCGTCGGGCGGGACCATCGGGTCGTCCCAGCCGTGGAAGCAGACGACCTTGGCCGTGATCTTCTCCTTGGGCAGGCCGGGCGGGTCGAACAGGCCGTGGAAGCTGACCGCTGCGGCGATGTCGGCGCCGCTGCGCGCCAGATCGAGCGCGCATTGCCCGCCGAAGCAATAGCCGGCGACGACGATCTGGTCGGGCTTCACGCCGTCGATTCCGCGCGCGAACTGAAGCACGTGCTGGAGCCGCCGGCGGAGCGCGGCGCGGTCGCTCCTCAGCCGGGTCATCTCGCCGAAGCAGGTGTCGCGCGGCGCGCCGTGGAACTCCTTGCCGAACAGGTCGGCGACGAGGGCATTGTAGCCGAGCTCGACCAGCTGGCGGCCGAAGCGGATCTCGAGGTCCGAGACGCCCATGACGGTGGGGATCAGGATCACTGTCGGCCGCGCTTCGCCATCGCGCCTTCCGACGAACACGCTCTCCAGATTCTCGCCCTCGAATTCATGGGGCACACGGCGTTCGCTACTCATGACATCTCCCTTGCAAGCTCGGCCAACCTGGCGACCGTGTTCATGTTGCGCGCGGTCCCGGATTCGGCGGCGGGGATCCTGAGGCGCGATTTGCCGATACCCCTTATCCCGTACGCGACAAAGACCTCGCGCGGGCCGGCCGCGATGCGCTCGTCGTCGGCCTGGTTGCGGACCGTCGCCAGCAGGTCCGCTGGCGGCGTCTGGTTCATGAAGAAGGCCTGGACGCTATTGGCGGGCTGGTCGGTGAACGGGTTGGCGGCGACGACGTCTTCCATCTCGTCTGCCGTCCGGAGCATCACGCGCACCTGCTTGCTCATATGCGACTGGAGTTCCTTCTCCAGCATGAGGCGAAGCTGTTCCTCGCGCTCGTCGCTGGTGAAGAGGAGGTTGCCGCTGGCGATATAGGTCCGCGCGTTGCCGAGCTTCAGATCATCCGCGATGGCCTTGAGGTCCGTCATCCTCAGAGTCGACCTGCCGACCAGGTTCACGCCGCGAAGCAGCGCGACATAGGCGATCATGCGGCGTCGAGCAGGCGGGAGGCCTGGGCGCGGGCTTCTTCGGTGATGGAAGCGCCGGACAGCATGCGGGCGATTTCCTCGCGGCGTTCCTCGGGGGAGAGCTTGCGGACCGTGGTGCGCGTGCCGCCGTCGCCGTGGCTTTTCTCGATCCTATAATGGTGCGAGGCGCGCGCGGCGACCTGGGGCGAATGGGTGACGACCAGGACCTGGCTGCGTTCGGCAAGCCGCGCCAGCCGCTCGCCGATGGCGCTCGCGACCGCGCCGCCGACTCCGCGGTCGACCTCGTCGAAGATCATCGTCGCGGCGGTCCCCGCCTCGGCGAGCGCGACCTTGAGCGCAAGGATGAAGCGCGACAGCTCGCCGCCCGACGCGATCCGGGTCAGCGGGCCGAACGGCGCGCCGGGATTGGTCGAGACTTCGAATTCGATGCGGTCGGTTCCCGACGGGCCCGGCTCGGGGGCGGCGGCGATCGCGGTACGGAAGCGCGCGGCATCGAGCTTCAGCGGCGCGAGCTCGGCCGCGACGGCGGCGTCGAGCTTCGCCGCGGCGTCATGGCGCCCCGCGCTGAGCCGGGCGGCCGCGCCGGCATAATCTTCGCGGGCGGCGAGGAGCTGGCGGTCGAGCTCGTCGATACGCTCGCTGCCGGCCTCGATCGCGGCAAGCTGCGTGCGCATCTGTTCGCCGAGCGCGGCGAGCGCATCGGGCTCAACCCGGTGCTTTCGGGCGAGCCCGCGGATGTCGAACAGCCGCGCCTCCACCTGCTCCAGCCGCGCCGGATCGAAGGCCAGCGCGTCGGCGGCGCGCGCGATCCGGTCCTCGGCCTCGCTGGCCTCGATCAGCGCCCGGTCGAGCGCCGCCAGCGCATCGCCGAGAAGCGGGTGGTCGGCGGCCTCGCGCTCGATCCGCCGCGACGCCTGCCGAAGCAGCGGCAGCGCGCCCTCGGGCCCGCCGAGCAATTCGTCGAGGCCGGCCAGCGACTCCCCGGCCTTGAGCCCGGCCTGCATCGCGCTCCGCTCTTCGGCGAGGCGGGTTTCCTCGCCCGCCTCCGGCGAAAGCGCTTCGATCTCTCCTGAGGCGTGGGCGAGCCATTCCCGGTCCCGCTCCGCCGACGCGAGCGCCGTCCGCGCCTCGAGCAGTTCGCCTTCGATCCGCATGACCTCGTTCCACGCGGCTTCGACCTCGATCGAATCGAGGCGGCCGAAGGCGTCGAGCAGCGCTCGGTGGCCCCTGGGGTTGAGCAGCCCGCGGTCGTCGTGCTGACCGTGGATTTCGACGGCGAGGGCGCCGAGCTCGCGCAGCAGGCCGGCGGGGACGCCCGTCGCGCCGAGGAAGGCCCGGCTTCCGCCGTCGCTCTTCAGCGTCCGGCGGACGATCAGCGGCTCGCGAGGCTCATGCTCGATCGCTTGCTCCTCGAGCAGCGCATGGACCGCGTGGCCGGCCGCAAGCTCGATCTCCGCCGTGACGGAAGCGGACTCCTCGCCCGCGCGCACCAGACCCGTGTCGCCGCGCGCGCCAAGGGCCAGTCCCAGCGCATCGAGAAGGATCGACTTGCCCGCCCCGGTCTCGCCCGTGAGCACGCCGAGGCCGGACTCGAACTCGAGCTCGACCCGCTCGACCAGCACCACATTGTGGATCGAAAGCTGCCTCAGCATGCGCCGGCTTTCGGCGAAACAGGCCCGGTCAAGCCGCTTCGCCGGCGCATTCGGCGCTTAGTGCTTTCCCCGCGGGCGTGCGGGCGCGGGCGCCGCGGCGCTCGTCTCGAAAGCGCGGCCGCCCGTGTGACTCTGCTCGGCGCGGAGAAGGCGGAGCGACTGGCGGTACCAGTAGGTGCCAGGATAATTCTTGCCGAGTACGGCCGCGGCCTTCCACGCTTCGTCCGGAATGCCCAGCGCGAGATAGCATTCGACCAGCCGTTCGAGCGCTTCGGGCGCGTGGCTGGTCGTCTGATAATTATCGACGACGGTCCGGAAATGGTAGGTCGCGGCAAGCCACTGGCCGGAGCGCTCGTAATAGCGGCCGATATCCAT
The DNA here is from genome assembly GCA_035606455.1 of Sphingomicrobium sp. GTDB lineage: Bacteria > Pseudomonadota > Alphaproteobacteria > Sphingomonadales > Sphingomonadaceae > Sphingomicrobium. The sequence goes on along the minus strand of DATNFJ010000001.1, from coordinate 20,961 downwards.
CTCCTTGCCGCCGAGATGGTCGTTCAACAGATCCAGCTTGAGCCGCGCGTCGGCGGCGTAGCGGCTGTCGGGATATCTGCGGATCAGCTCGTTGAACGCGTCCGATGCATTCTGGGTGACGCTCTGGTCGAGGAACACCTCGGGCACCTGCTGATAATAGCTCATCGCCACCAGATACTGGGCGTAAGGCGCTTCGTCGCTGCCGGGATGGATGGTGAGATAGCCCTGCGCCGAGCTGATCGCGTCGGGATATTTTTTCGCCAGATAATAATTGAAGGCGCTCATGATCTGGGCGTGGCGCGCCCACACCGAATAGGGATGCTGGCGGACGACCTCGTCGAACAGCTTCGCCGCATCCTCATAATCCTGCTGGTTCATCAGCCGCTGGGCGGCCTGGTAGAGCGAGCTCACGTCCCTCGCGACATAGGCCGTGTCGGGCTTCGACCGGCTGCCATGGGCACAGCCCGCCAGGGGAAGGATGCCGGCGCAGGCGAGGAGCAAAGCGGCGGAACGTGAGACTTTCAGCATGGACACCTCATTAGCGTCGGCTCCGGGGGAGGCCAAGCGGCGGGATGGAAGGCGATTGATGAACGGCAAATGAGCCCCCGGAGAGGAGGGCAATCAGGCGGTCTCCGGCTGGGCCGAGTCCTTTTCGTCGGTCTTGAGGAAGCTGTCGGGCTTCACTCCGAGCCACACCAGCACGGGCGCCGAGATGTAGATCGATGAGTAGGTCCCGATGAGCACGCCGAGGAAAATCGCGATGGCGAGACCGCGGATCACTTCGGGCCCGATCAGCAACAGGATGCCGAGCGCGATCAGCACGGTGATCGACGTCACCACCGTCCGCGCCAGGGTCTCGTTCAGCGACACGTTGATGAGCGGCAGGATGGCCATTCGTCGGTATTTGCGCAGGTCCTCGCGGATCCGGTCGTAGATCACCACCGTGTCGTTGAGCGAATAACCGAGGATGGTGAGGAAGGCCGCGACGACGTTGAGGTCGACCGGCAGCCTGGTGAACGCGAAGAAGCCGAGAGTCATCGAAATGTCGTGCGCGAGGGTCAGCAGCGCGCCGACTCCGAACTGCCATTCGAAACGGAACCAGATGTAGACCGCGATCCCGAGCATCGCGAGCGCGATCGCAAGCGCGCTACTGTCCGCCAGCTCCTCGCTGACCTTGCCGGACACGGCTTCGCCCGAATCGACGCGCGCGCCCGCATGTTCCTGCGGGATCACAATGCGCAGCTTGCTGACCATCGCATCGGACGCGGACTGCGGACCCGAAGGCTTGGGAAGGCGGATCTGGTACGTGCGGTCGCTGCCGAGAGTGGTGATTCCCGCTTCGCAACCGCACAGCGCGTTGACCTGCCCGCGGAGCTGGTCGGTCGAGACCGGCTGCGCGAACTCGACCCGCACCACCTCGCCGCCCACGAAGTCGATCCCGAGGTTGAGCCCCCTGTAGACCGTGTAGGAGATGGAGGCGATCGTCAGCAGCGTCGAGATCACCAGCGCGACGGTGCGCCATCGCATGAAGTCGATGTTGGTGCCCTCGGGGACGAGCTTGAGCAGCTTCATTCGCTTGATGCCTCAGATATGGAGTTCGCGCGGCCGGGTCCGGCGGATCCACAGCGCGACCAGCATGCGGGTGAAATAGACCGCGGTGAACACCGATGTGACGACGCCGATCAGCAGAACCACGGCGAAGCCGCGCACCGGGCCCGTGCCGAAATAGGCCATGATCGAGGCCGAGATGACGTGCGTGACGTTGGCGTCGAAAATCGCCCTGAACGCCTCGTGATAGCCGGTCTCGACAGCGTCGATCAGGCGCCGCCCCCGCCTGATCTCCTCGCGTATTCGCTCGTTGATGAGGACGTTGGCGTCGACCGCGGCACCGATCGTGAGGATGAAGCCCGCGATTCCGGGCAGGGTCAGGGTCGCGTTGAACATCGCCATGACGCCGAGGATCAGGAACGCGTTCACGATCAGCGCAATCGTCGCATACACGCCGAAGCGGCCGTAGGTGACGAGCATGAAGATGATCACCGCAATGACCGAGACGATCGAGGCGATGATGCCCTTGTGAATCGAATCCTGGCCGAGCTCGGCGCTGATCGTGCGCTCCTCGATGAAGTTCAACGTCACCGGAAGTGCGCCCGACTTGAGGCTGACCGCGAGGTCGTGCGCGCTCTGGACCGTGAAGTTGCCGGTGATCTGCGCGTTTCCGCCGAGGATCGGGCTTTCGATGGTCGGATAGGAGAGCACCCGGCCATCGAGGATGATCGCGAACGGCTTTCCGACATTCTCCTGGGTCGTCCGGCCGAAGCGGCGGGCGCCGGCCGAATCGAACGTTATGTTGATGTCGGGCCGGCCGTTCTCGTCGAAGCTCTGCACCGCGTTCGAGATCTGCTCGCCGCCGACCATCACCCGGCGCTTGACCGCGATCGCGCCCGTTCCGTCGGCCATCGGCACGACCTCGCTTCCGGGCGGCGCATGACCGGCCTTCACGTCGGCGGGATTGGCGGAAAGATCGACCAGCTTGAATTCGAGCCGCGCGGTCTGGCCGATCAGCTTTTTCAGCGCCTCGGGATTCTCGACTCCGGGAACCTCGACCAGCACTCGATTGCCGCCCTCGGTGACGACCGTGATCTCCTTGGTGCCGGTTGGGTCGATCCGTTTGCGAACGACGTCGCGAGCGGTCGACATCGCGTCTTTCAACGCCTGGGCGGTGCCGGCCGGAGTCGGCGTCAGGACGATTCGCGTAGAATCGACCACCTGCACGTCCCAATCGCGGTTCCCGGTGAGCGCGAGCGGCTTGGTCAGGTTGCGCATCCGCTCGACCGCGGCGTCTACCTGGAGCGGGTCGCGCACGAGGAACGACAAACGGCCACCGGCGGTGGACATGTCGCCCACCTGGATCGCCGGGTCGTGGCGAAGCTCGGTCTCGACCGAGTCTTGCATCTGCTGAAGCCGGTGCCTCTGCATGTCCGAGGCGTCCGCCTCCATCAGCAGATGGCTGCCTCCCGCAAGGTCGAGCCCGAGGCTGATCTTGTAGTTCGGGAGCCAGCTCGGCCAGTGATTCTCGAGCGGGCTCTTGGCGATGAGGCTGGGGATCGACAGGAATACGCCGATCGCAATGACGATCCCGATCAGCCAGACTTTCCAGCGGGGGAATTCGAGCATCAGTCGTTCGCCGGCCTGGACGTCGGACTGAGCACCTGGGTGATCGTCGATTTGATGACGCGGATCTTGACGCCCTGGGCGATCTCGACCTCCGCCTCGTCGTCGCCGACCTTAGTGACGCGCCCGCGGATCCCGCCGCCGGTGACGACCTCGTCGCCCTTCTTGACCGCCGCGATCTCGGCCTGGTGCTGCTTCACCCTTTGCTGCTGCGGCCGGATCATCAGCATGTAGAAGATCGCGAAAATCGCAACCCAGGGCAGGATTCCGATCAGGATTCCCGAAGCGCCGCCCGCGCCGGAGGGCGCCGCCTGGATCATGCTCATTAGAAGGGGTGGGCTGGACATGAAGGCGAACTGACTTTCCTTTGTGACTTGAGCCTTGCCCTAACGACCGTCCCCCGGATGGTCCATGGCAAGGCTGGTCGGGGCGACTGGATTCGAACCAGCGACCTCCACACCCCCAGTGTGATGCGCTACCAGGCTGCGCTACGCCCCGACGGCTGGCGCATCTAGGCAGCCCATCTGGACTAGGCAAGGTGCGGCGGGAGGCTGGATGGCTCGGCAGCGGCGAAAAGGCGGATTGGGCAAGTGGGTCGGGCGACTGCTGACGCTACTTCTTGCACTGCCCGCGCTCTACCTTGGCGGAGCGCTCGGGGGCTCTCTGGTCGCTGTCAACCGCGGCTGGACCGAGCCGGCTGAGGGCACGACCGTCTATCTCGCCGACAACGGCATCCACACCGACATCATCATGCCGGTCGACGCGCAGGGGCTCGACTGGGCGCCGCTGCTGCCGAAGAGCGAGTTCGCGGCAGCCGATCCAGGTGCCCGATGGATCGCGTTCGGCGCCGGCGAGCAGCACGTCTATCTGAACACGCCGACCTGGTGGGACCTGACACCGCGCACGATCTGGTCGGCGCTGGCCGGCGGTCCGCAAGTGATGCACGTCGAATATGTGACGAGCCCCGCCTATGCCGAGCGCGAGCTCCGCCTTCGCCCCGAGGAATATCGCCGATTGTGGGCGGCCGTCCGCGCCGGCTTCGCCCTCAATGGGCGCGGACGGCCTCGGCGCATCGACCGTCCGGGCTACGGCCCCGCCGACGCCTTCTACCGCGCGAGCGGGACAGCGAGCATGGTCGAGACCTGCAACAACTGGGTCGCCGCGCGCCTCCGCCTCGCCGGCGTGAAGGTCAGCGCCTGGCCGCCATTCGCCAACGGCCTGTTGTGGCGCTACCGGCGCCTGCCGCGAGCTGGCTGACCCAGCCGACGGTTGCATTCGAACGCATTTGCGTGCCTCTTTCCGGGAGGGGAGGGCCCGGATGACCGCTGGACTGCGTCACGAGGCGTCGGCCGGTGAGTTTCTCGGCCATCCGCGCGGCCTGTGGGTGCTCGCCGGCACCGAGCTGTGGGACCGGATCAGCTTCCATGGCATGCAGGCGATCCTCACGCTCTACCTTGCCAAGGACCTGCTTCTCCCCGGCCGTATCGACCATGTCGTCGCCTTCGGTCCCTTCCGCCACGCGATCGAGGCGCTCACCGGACCGCTGACGGTCGAGGCGCTCGCCACGCAGACGTTCGGCATCTACATCGCGATGGTCTATGCGACGCCGCTCGTCGGCGGGTGGATCGGCGACCGCTTCCTCAGCCGGCGGCTGACGGTCACGCTCGGCGCACTGCTGATGACACTCGGCCATTTCAGCCTCGCCTTTGACCAATCCTTCCTGTTCGGAATGCTGTTCCTGGCGATCGGCGCCGGGTTGCTGCGCGGCAATCTGTCACCGCAGGTCAAGGCGCTTTACCCGGCCGGCGACCGGCGCCAGGGCGACGCGTTCCAGCTTTACTCCTTGTCGGTCAGTTTCGGCGCGTTCGTCGCGCCGCTGGTGACCGGCACGCTCGCCGCATTCTACGGTTGGCACGTCGGATTTGCCTTCGCCGGCTTCGGCATGCTGATCGGCCTCGTCATCTATCTCGTCGGCCAGCGCTATCTTTCGGACGAGCCGCGAATCGCGCGGTCCGATCGCAAGCGCCTTAGTCCGGCCGAGCGCGTCCGTGTCGGCTGGCTGCTGTCGCTGTGGCCTCTGTTCGTCTGTTTCTGGGTGGCCCAGTCGCAGGTCTGGAACACGTATAATCTCTGGGTGTCGGACCACATCGACCTGAATGTCGGCGGCTTCCGCGTGCCGGAGCCCTGGCTCCAGTCGCTCGACGGGCTTATGCCTGCCGCCGCGGTACCGCTGATGCTCGCCTTCTGGCGCCGTCAGGCGCGCAGCGGGAGCGAGCCCGCCATGCTGGTCAAGATGGGCATCGGCTGTCTCATCTTCGGCGCCTCGGTGCTGATCCTCGTGCTCGCTTCCTATCTCGCGGGCGGCAGCGGGCGCGCGCCAATCCTGCTTCCGATCGGCTTTCACATCTTCTCCAACATCGGCTGGATCTATTTCTCGCCGGTGGTGTCCGCGCTTCTGATGACCCGCGCGCCGGAGCAGACGCGGGGCACGTTCTACGGAATCAGCGCGCTGTCGGTGACGGCCGGAAGCCTGATCAGCGGCAGGCTCGGCGGCCTGTACGAGAAGCTGCCGGCGAGCGAGTTCTGGCTGATCCACGCGGCGATCGTCGGCGCCGCCGGAGCGGTGTTCCTGCTGATCGCCGGCCCGCTCGGGCGGCGGTTGCCCGAAATCGGGTCCGAGCCGGCAGACGGCGGACCATCCGTCGAGGCTGTCCCGATGCCGGCCTAGAGCACGTAGCGGCTGAGGTCGGCGTTCTTCGCGATTCCGCTGAGCTGCTTCTCGACGAAGGCGGCATCGACGGTCAGGCGTTCGCCGCTGCGGTCCTCGGCCTCGAAGCTCACGTCCTCGAGCAGTTTCTCCATCACCGTCTGGAGCCGCCGGGCGCCGATATTCTCCACCGCCTCGTTCACTTCGGCGGCAATGCGGGCGAGCGCCTCGATGCCGCTGTCGGCGAAGGTGATGGTCACGCCCTCGGTGCCGAGCAAAGCCTGGTATTGCTCGGTCAGGCTGGCGCGCGTCGACGACAGGATGCGCACGAAGTCCTCCTGCGTCAGCGCCTTCAGCTCGACCCGGATCGGAAGGCGGCCCTGGAGCTCCGGCAACAGGTCCGCCGGCTTGGCGAGGTGGAAAGCGCCCGAGGCGATGAACAGGATATGGTCGGTCTTGAGCGGCCCGTATTTGGTCGCGACGGTCGTTCCCTCAATCAGCGGCAGCAGGTCGCGCTGGACGCCCTCGCGGCTGATCGACCCGCCGCGAACGTCGCTGACCGCGATCTTGTCGATCTCGTCGAGGAAGACGATCCCGTTGGCTTCGGCGTCGGCAAGCGCGATCCGGTTGATGTCGTCGGGATCGAGGCGCTTGTCGGCTTCCTCCTCCGTCAACCGGGCGAAGGCGTCCGGCACCTTGAGCTTGCGCCGCTTCCTCGGCCCGCCGCCGCCCATCTTGCCCATCAGCGATTTGAGGTCGAACACCTGCGCGCCCATGCCGGGGATTTCGAACGGCATTGCGGGCGCTTCGTCGACCTCGATCTCGACCTCGGCCTTATCGAGGCTCTTGTCGGCGAAGCGCTGCCGGAAGCTTTGCCGTGTGGCCTCGCTCGAGCCCTTGCCGGTGAGCGCGTCGAGCAGCCGTTCCATCGCGGCTTCCTCGGCGGCGTCGCGGACGCGGCCGCGGCGGCGGTCGCGCTCGAGCCGGACCGCTTCCTCGACCAGGTCGCGGGCGATCTGCTCGACGTCGCGGCCGACATAGCCGACCTCGGTGAACTTGGTCGCCTCGACCTTGACGAACGGCGCGTCGGCGAGCCGCGCCAGGCGCCGGCTGATCTCGGTCTTCCCGCAGCCGGTCGGTCCGATCATCAGGATATTCTTCGGCGTGACCTCGTCGCGAAGCTCCGGCTCGAGCTGCTGCCTGCGCCAGCGGTTGCGCAGCGCGACGGCGACGGCCTTCTTGGCATCGTCCTGGCCGACGATATGCTCGTTCAGCGCGGCGACGATCGCCTTCGGTGTGAGCTTGTCCTTCAGCACTTCGGCCTGCCCCTCGCCGCCCTGGGGAAATTGGTGTGATAGTTCATCGCACCAACGATGTCGGGGCCGCTGTCTGGCACTTCAAGCCGTGCAGCGGAAGGAGGCGAAGAAGCGCCGATGGTCCGCCACGATGCGCTGGATCGTCGCCGGGTCGGGCGTCGTGTCCCACTGGTCGAGCTCGAACGTTCCGCCGAGGATGATCCCGTCGGGACGCGGGAACATGTAGCCGGGCCCGCCGGTGAAGGCGTAGCGCACCTCGGGTTGCGGCTCGAGGATCGCAAGCTGGCCGCGCGCGGGCCGAAGGTCCTGGTCGCCGAACAGCTGCCGGCTGCCGAGGCCGGTGCAGTTGAAGACGAGGCTTTCCGGAAGCGCGGCGATGTCGGCAGGCGAGGCGAAGCTGCGCACCTCGATCTTCCCGCCGGCGATCTGCACGTCCTTCACCATCTGCCTCAGGTAGCGCCCGGTCTCGACATACATCGTGTCGTAGCGGAGCGTGCCCGCCCAGGGAAACGGATGCTCGGCGCGGGACAGCATGCGGTTGATCGGCGGGAAGGTCTCGATCAGCTTCGCGTCCGGACTGTCGGTCTCGACATAGGTCGGTAGCCAGCGGACGCCGTAATCCTCGCCGACCATGATCTGGAAGCGTCGCCAGCTGTAATCGAGCGCCCGGGTGAACTGCGCCATGAAGTCGGGCGTCACCGCGCCTTCCTTGAAAGCGTAGGCGGGATGGAACTGGCCGCCGGCGATGTTCGAGGTCGTGTCGGGCGGAAGCGCGGCGGTGTAGATCGTCACCGGAAACCCTGCGTCCTGAACCAGCCGCGCGGTCGACAGCCCCATCACGCCGGCGCCGAGCACCGCAACGGGGCCGCTATGACCCGGAAGTCCGAGCTCGGTCGCGAGCTTCGAGCTGCCCCAGCTCAAGGTGATCCCCGATCCGCCATGGCCGTAATTGTGGACCAGCGCCTTCTCTCCCAGCTGCTCGCGGCGGACGACGAAGCCCTGGCGGCGGTACGGCCTCAAACCGGCGACGGCCCGGATCAGCCGGCTCGGATCGGCGTCGACCGGCGCGAGCGGCGTGCAGCCGGTGACGGTGCGCGTTCCGACAGTCGCGCAGGCCGAAAGCAACGCGGCCGTTCCGGCGGTGAAAGTTCGGCGGTCGAGCAGAATCATCCCGTCATTCCAGCGAAAACTGGAATCCATGAACACCGTCGCGCGCTATTATCCAAGCCCCGTGTTCATGGATCCCGGACCAAGTCCGGGATGACGCTACTCAATCGTCTCGATGGTCAGGCGGTCGTTGGTGAAGACGCACACTTCCGACGCGATCTGCATCGCCCGCCTGGCGAGCACCTCCGGGTCCTGCTCGTAATCCGCCAGCGCCTTGGCCGCCGACAGCGCGTAATTGCCGCCCGAGCCGATCGCCGCGATCCCGCCCTCGGGTTCGAGCACGTCGCCGTTGCCTGTCAGGATCAGCATCTGCTCGGCGTCCGCGACGATCATCAGCGCTTCCAGATTGCGGAGATATTTGTCGGTCCGCCAGTCCTTCGCCAGCTCGACCGCGGAGCGCAGCAGCTGGCCATTATATTGCTCGAGCTTCTTTTCCAGGCGCTCGAACAAGGTGAAGGCGTCGGCGGTGGCGCCGGCGAAGCCGCCGATGACCTTCCCGTCCTGGCCGATGCGGCGGACCTTCTTCGCATTGGGCTTCATCACCGTATTGCCCATGCTGACCTGTCCGTCGCCGGCGATGACGGTCTTGCCGCCCTTCTTGACCCCGAGGATCGTGGTTCCGTGCCATTGTTCCATGTGCGCCATGTGGGGACCCTCGTTACTTTTGTTCAAGCGCGGCCGGCGAACATGAAGGCGGCGGCGCCGACGATGCACACGAACGCGCCGAGATAGCGCCAGCCGATCGGCTCCTTCAGCACCACGGCGGCGAAGACCGCGAAGACGCTGAGGGTAATCACCTCCTGGATGATCTTGAGCTGGCCGCCAGTGAAGCCGTGGAAATAGCCGATTCGGTTGGCCGGCACGGCGAAGCAATATTCGACCAGCGCGATGCTCCACCCGATCAGGATCGCCGCGACCATCGGCAGATGCGGGAATTTGAGGTGCCCATACCAGGCGAGCGTCATGAAGATGTTCGAGCAAATGAGGAGCAGGATGGTGGTCATTGCGGGCGGTTAGGCGCCGCGCGGTGGAGCGGCAAGCTCGCCTACAGCTGTTGCTCGAAACGGCGGTCGGGGATCAGCCAGATGATGGCCACCGCCACATAGCAGCCGACCGAAATATAGGGCGTCACGAACGCGAGCGGGATCGCCGAAACATAGAGGACGGAGCTGATCCGCTCCTTGAACCCCGTGCCGACCGCGCGCTTGACCCGCGATTCTTCGCCCTCGGCCATGATCAGGCTCCGTTCGAGCATCTGGTAGGAGAGCGAAGCAGCGATGAGCACCAGGCCGTAAGCGGCGACCGGCCAGGGCGTGATGCCCGCATCGTCGATCCAGCGGATGACGAGCGGGATCAGGGTCAGCCAGAAGAGCAAGGCGAAATTGGCCCACAGCACCGCGCCGCTCACCCGCTTCGCCGACTGCAGCATGTGGTGATGGTTGTTCCAGAAGATGGCGATGTTGACGAACGAGAGCAGGTAAGCGGCGAGGAGCGGCGCGACCGCCAGCGCGGCGGCGAGCGTCGGTTCGGCCGGGAATTTCAGCTCGAGCACCATGATCGTCAGCACGATCGCGATGACTCCGTCGGTCAGTGCATTGACTCGGGTCGGGCTCATCTCAGTCGATCAAGGCTTCGAAACGCTTGTCGGGCACCAGCCACATGGCGGCGACGGCGATGTAGATGGCGATCGCGGCATAGGGCCAGAAGAAGGCCAGAGGGATAGCCAACACGTAGGCGAGGATCGTGACCTGCCCCTTCCGGCCGCCTTGCGCTGCCTTGCTGATCGGCGCGCCGTTTTCATTCGCTCTGACCAGCGCCTGGAACAACAACCCGCTCGAGAAGGCGCAGAGCAGCATGACCAGGCCGAAAGCGAGCACCGTGTCGCGGGTGATGCCGGCCTCGCCGACCCAGCGCATCACGAACGGGATCAGGCTCAGCCAGAACAGGAAAAAGAGATTGGCGAGCAGGACCGCCCCGTTCACCCGCCGCGACGCTTGCAGCATGTGGTGGTGCTGGAACCAGTAGATACCGACCTTGACGAAGGAAAGCGCGTAGGCCGCGAACAGCACGCCGAGCGGCTTCAGCGCGGCGAGGCCCGGGCTCTGCGGCACCGGAAGCGCGAGCACCATGATGGTGATGATGATCGCGACCACGCCGTCCGTGAAGCTGTTCAGCCGGTTGGTGTTCATGGCCCGCCCCCCTGCCGTCATTGCGAGGAGCGTACGCGACGAAGCAATCCCGTTACAACAGCGGAAGAGTCCGGATTGTTTCCCCCGGCTCAAGGCGGGGGTCGCAATGACAGGCTCAGTGCGCTGCGTTCGGGTCCACCGCCACCTGCGCGCGGATCCACTTGATCAGCTCGTCGAGCTGGATCGCTTGCTCCGTGGCGGTCAATGCGTCTTGCTGAGGAAGTCGGTCTTGGCCGGCAGCTTCATGAGGTCCGCCGGCGGGAGCGGATAGGTTGGGCACTGGCGCGCTTCCGCCACGGCCGGGATCGGCTGCGGCGGCGGGACTATGCCCGCGCAGGCGCTGAGCAAGAGAACGAGCGGCGGCAAGGCGCGCTTCAAAATCATGTTCGGTCCTTTCGTTGATGGTGCGCTGCTCGGCGGCGACGCGCTCGGCATTGGCCTTGTCCGAAGCCTCGGCCTGCTGCGCGGCGGCGCGGTAATTGGCGACCGTCCCGGCGAGCGCCGCCTGTTCCTTGGTGTAGAGCTGCTCGAAATGATCGCTCTGCTTTTGCCAGTGATGCGTCTCGCCGCGCTGGACGACGAGCAGGATGGCGAGCACGAGGCCGACCGCGACGCCGGCGATCCCCTGAATGTTGAGGAGGCGGAGCAGGGTCATGAGCGGTCGGCTTCGAACGTGGCGCCGTCGCGCGTCGCCTCGACCTTGAATCGGCCGACCGGTCCGCCGGCGAGCAGGCCGACGATCACGATCACCATCGCGGCGATGAAGCCGCCGAGCGACCAGCCGAAGATGGCGACGATGCTATGCTCCTCGGCCGGGCTCGAGCCGCCCCACATCAGAAGCGCGACCATGCCCACGGCGGCCGCGCCGCAAAACATGCCCGCGGATGCGGCGAGGAGCCCGTAAATGTAGCGCTGCCCTTCCGCGAAGGTGATGGGCGGTGGAAGTGGTCTCATCTTTTCATCTCCGATTTGACGCAGGCGATTCCGACACCTTTCGCCGAGATTCGGGGGTTGTCGGATGTGTCGGATTCATGTCTTCAGCGGTTCCCAGACTCGCCGATACGGTTCGCTAGCCACCCATAAAGGAACGCCTCATTGGCTGGACGCCGCTCGGCGAGGCGGAGGTAGCGTTCCCCCTGGAGTGCCTCGAGGGCGCGCAGCAGCACGGTCTCACCGCTGGCTCTTTGTTGGTCGCCCCCACCCGCGCCAACCGGGGGCGACGAGCCGCGGATCTTCAGGAAGGCATCCAGCGCGGCCAGCGTCTGCGGCCCGATCCGCCCGTCCGGGACCAGGTCGGGATAATCTTTCGCGTTGCGGTTGAGCGCGGTCAGCGCGCGCTGGAGGAAGGTGACGGCGACTGCGGGCCCCATGTTGGCGCCGGTGTCGAACAGCTCGGCGGCCACCCGCGGGCTTCGCGCGGCCACCTCATCGAAGTGCGGGCGGAGCCAGTAGAGCCGCTTGTAGATATCGGCCGCTTCCTCCCGCGGAAGCTGCCGCATCGGGCCGCAATAGCCATTGGCGCGGGCGACCGCCTGGGTGATCCCGAAACAGGTCGGCCCGCCCTTGTCGGCGGGATTGTCGACATAGCCGCCCTCCCGCTCCATCAGCGCCTCCACAAGCGCATCCGCGTCAATCGTCTCGTCCACCACGTTCCTCCCTCCGAGTCGCGGACTCAATAACCAAATCGGTGTCTTGTAGGAAAGTTCTTCCTCATTATCCCCTTGACACACGTTCCAGTTAGGTTATTGAAGGGGAATGACGAAATCACCCTCTGCATCGCCTGATTTTTCAGTCCGCGAGTTCTTCGTTCGGTTTCCGGACGAACGAGCCTGTCTGGAACTCATCATGCGCGTCCGCTTCGGCGGCACGAAGCTGGATTGCCCCTCCTGTGGAGCGGAGGCCCAGTTCCACAAGCTGCGCGACCGCCGCGTCTATGCCCGCTATCTTTGCAAGGGCGTGACCTTCCACACGAACACGGTGGAAGGCTTCTGGCGGCTGTTCAAGGCGTCAGTGCGCTCAACGCACGTGCATGTCAGCCCGAAGCACATGCAGTCCTATCTCGACGAGTTCACCTTCCGCGCGAACCACCGCGAGCGCGTGAACGGGATGTTCGACCTTCTGCTCGGGGCGCTGTAACTCGCTCCACCAAACGGTCGAAATCGGCCACCGAAACAGGGCCCACACCATCCGCCTCAGCCTGTTGGATGAAGCGTTCTAATTCGCCGCGCTTCAAGGCCTCGGATAATTTGATGCGGGTCACGCGACGGCCTCCAAGTAAACAGCGTCAGAGTGATCACCCTGAATGACGCGTCCGGCTTGCGCCAGCACGTTCAAGTTCACTCCCATAGCCTCAAGGTCCTTCACAACAGAAACGCATCGGGGCGGCGAGGGTACCTGAAGCGGCTCCCCGGTCAGCGCCTGATACGTCTTAGCAATCGCTTCAAAGATGGCGAGCTGATCCTCGCGATCGGACATGGCCATTTTCACTTCTCCTTCTCTCTCAAATTGAGCCGCGCTGGTTCACCTACGAAAAGTGGCTCAAGGGGATAATGGGGAAGTTCTTTGTTCCAGCCAGGGTGCGTGACGCGGGTTGCGGCCGCCGCTAAACCGATATCATGACGAACCGATTCATCATTGCCCTCGGCGCCGCCGCGCTCACCTTTTCCGCCCCCGCTTCGGCCGCGCTCAGCCGTCAGGAGCAGGCGATGATCCAGACCGTCGATTCCGAGCAGCAGCGCACGCTGGCCATGCTCGAGCGCTGGGTCGACCAGAACAGCGGGACGATGAACAAGGCCGGGGTCGAGGCGGTGCGCGACATGATCGAGCCCGAGTTGAGGCAGCTCGGCTTCACCACCCAGTGGATCGACATGAGCGCGGTCGGCCGCGCCGGCCACCTCGTCGCCCGCCATGTCGGCAGCCGCCGCGGCAAGAGGCTGCTGCTGATCGGCCATCTCGACACGGTGTTCGAGCCGGATTCGCCGTTCCAGCGCTGGGTTCGCGACGGCGACCATGCGAAAGGGCCTGGATCGGGCGACGACAAGGGCGGCGATGCGGTGATCGTCGCCGCGCTGCGCGCGATGAAGGCCGCCGGCACGCTGAAGAACGCCAACATCACCGTCTTCCTGACCGGCGACGAGGAGGATGCCGGGCGGCCGCTCGCAACTTCCCGCCGCGACCTCATCGCCGAGGGCAGAAAAGCCGACGTCGCGCTCGATTTCGAGGACCTCGCCTCGCAGGATGGCCTGGATATGGGCTCGACCGCGCGCCGAAGCGCCGGCGACTGGACCCTGACGGTGACCGGCGAAGCCGCGCATTCGGCGGGCGTCGGGCCGGGCGACTATGGCGCGATCTACGACCTTGCCCGGATCGTCGACCAGTTCCGGCGCGAGCTTCCCGAGCCCGAGCTGACCTACAATGTCGGCCTCGTCGGCGGCGGCCAGACGGCGACTCTCGACCCCGGCAAGATCCGGCTCGAGGCGACGGGCAAGACCAATATTATCGCCGCGACCGCGGTGGCGCGCGGCGACCTAAGGGCCATCAGCCAGGACCAGATCGACCGCGTCGAGGCGAAGATGCGCGCGATCGTCGCCCAGCCGATGGCCGGCGCGCACGCCGAGATCGTCTTCGATCCCGACATCTACCCGCCGATGGCGCCGACCGCGGGCAACCGCGCGATCCTCGCCGCTCTGAACGGCGTCAACCGCGACATGGGCCTGGCCGAAATGGGCGAGCTCGACGCCTCGAGGCGCGGCGCCGGGGACATCAGCTTCGTCGCGTCCGAAGTGAGCGGCCTCGCCGGCATGGGCCCGTCGAGCGACGGCTCGCATACCGCGTCGGAGGTCGTCGACATCCCCTCGATCTTCAAGCAGGCCAAGCGGGCCGCGATCCTGATCAGCCGGCTCGCCGCGCAGCGCCGCTAGGCGGCCCGGCGCACGATTCCATGAAACCGAAGCGAACCCCGCGGGTTGTGCGTAACGCGAGAGTGTATCTGCGCTTTCGGGCTATGGAGTAAGCGTTTGGAGGGGGTTCTGGATCACGTAAAGCAATTGAAAGCCGACCCCTTCAAGCTCCTCGTGCAGTCGATCGTCGACTACGCGATCTACATGCTCGACCCCAACGGGTTCGTGACGAGCTGGAATTCGGGCGCGGAGCGGATCAAGGGCTTCCAGACCGAAGAGATCGTCGGCAAGCATTTCTCGACCTTCTACACCGAGGAGGACCGCGCGGCGGGAATGCCGAAGAAGGTCCTCGATACCGCGCGAAAGACCGGCAAGTTCGAAGGCGAAGGCTGGCGCGTGCGCAAGGACGGCACCCGCTTCTGGGCCAGCGTGGTCGTCGACCGGATCAACGACGAGAAGGGCAAGCTGCTCGGCTTCGCCAAGATCACCCGCGACATGACCGAGGCGCGCGAGGCGCAGGAGGCGCTTCTGCAGGCCGAGCGCGGCTTCCGCCTGCTCGTCCAGGGAGTCACGGACTACGCCATCTTCATGCTCGATCCGAACGGCAAGGTCGCCAACTGGAATGCCGGAGCCCAGCGGATCAAGGGCTACACGCCCGAGGAGATCGTCGGCGAGCATTTCAGCCGCTTCTACATGCCCGAGGAGCGCGAAGCCGGCGTTCCCGACCGGGCGCTTGAAACCGCGCGCAAGGTCGGCCGCTACGAAGCCGAGGGCTGGCGCGTGCGCAAGGACGGCACGCGCTTCTGGGCGAGCGTCGTGCTCGATTCGATCCGGGACGAGGACGGCACGCTGATCGGCTTCGCCAAGATCACCCGCGACATGACCGAAAAGCGCGAGGCGCAGCTCCGGCTCGACGAGAGCCGCGAGCAACTGTTCCGCTCGCAGAAGATGGAGGCGCTGGGCCAGCTGACGGGGGGCCTGGCGCACGACTTCAACAATCTTCTGACCGCGATCCTCGGCGCCTGCGAGCTGGGGCTGAGGAACATCGACGATTCGGAGAAGGTCACGCGGATGCTCGAGGGGGTCCGCGGCTCGGCCCAGCGCGGCGCGAGCCTGACCAAGCAGCTGCTCGCCTTCGCCCGCGCCCAGCCGCTCGAGATCAGGCAGATCGACCTCAAGCAATTCTTCGCCGACGTGACCACTCTGGTTCGTCCCTCGCTGCGCAGCGACATCGAGGTGGTGACCGAGATCTCCGACCAGCTGTGGCCGATCGACGCCGACGCCGGCGCGCTCGAGCTTGCGCTCCTTAACCTCGCGTTCAACGCGCGCGACGCGATGAAGCATGGCGGGACCCTGAAGATCAGCGCCCACAACGAAGTGCTCGACGGCAAGCCGGAAGGCCTGAGGGGCGAGCATGTCGTGCTCAAGGCGTCCGACACCGGCTCGGGCATGCCGCCCGAAGTGATGGACCGGGTGTTCGAGCCCTTCTTCACGACCAAGACATTCGGCGAAGGCACCGGCCTCGGGCTCAGCCAGGTGTTCGGCTTCGCCAAGCAGCTCGGCGGCGCCGTGGTGGTCGATTCCGAGATCGACAAGGGCTCGACCTTCACCCTGTACCTGCCGGCGAGCCGCGGCGCCGATACCGGCCAGGCGCGGATGCACGCGGGAAGCCCGCGCGGCCGGGTGCTGATCGTCGAGGACGATACGTTCGTGGCCGAGCTTGCCGCCGACATGCTCTCGGAGCTCGGCTTCGAAAGCACCATTGCGCACAGCGCGAAGGAAGCGCTGGAACGGCTTGCCGGCGGGGACCGGCCGAGGGTCGTGTTCTCGGATATCGTGATGCCCGGCGGCCTCACCGGGATCGAGCTTGCGCGCAAGCTCCGCGAGCGCTTCCCGGAGCTTCCGATCCTGCTGACCACCGGGTACAGCGAGCAGGTCGCCGCGAGCCACGGCTTTCCGGTGCTCCAGAAACCCTATCAGCTCGACGCGCTGGCCGACGCCCTGGGCAGCCTGCTGAAGCAGGAAATCGCCCTTCATTGAAGCGCTTGCGCGCGCGATATTGACAGCCCGGTCAATTGCGAGCCTCATCCCGATTGCCGCGCTTTCAGGTGCGCGGCGTGGTGGGGGAACGGCAATGGCTACGACTGCCCAGGGGCGCACGCCCGTTCATCTGTGGATCGTTGGAATTCTGTCGCTGCTGTGGGGCTGCATGGGCGCCTATGACTATGTCATGACGCGAATGCACAATCTCGCCTATTTCAAAAGCATGATGCCGAACGCCGATCCGACGACAGTCTATGCATTTCTCGACGGGATGCCGATCTATGCCAGCATTGGCTGGGGTCTCGGCGTTTGGGGCGGCCTTCTCGGCGCGGTTCTGCTGCTCGTCCGGAGCCGCTATGCGGTGTGGGCCTATGCTGCATCCTTTGTCGGAATGCTGCTGAGCTTCGGGTGGCAGCTGTTCGTCGCCACCAACGTGCCGGCCGCGATGAGTAACCCTGTGGTCCCGGCCGTGGTCACCGTCATCGGGATATTCACGCTCTGGTATTCGTGGAGCATGGAGAAGAAGGGCGTGCTGCGCTGATCCTTTAGGGGCCGCGGCGGCCGCGGCCCCTTCGTCCACTGCTGTTGCGCGAGTGCCGCACTCGTCCGCCAACCTTGCCGGCGCGGGCCGCGGCCACTTGCACCCATGTCAATAAATGCCACCATGACGGCTCGTCGGCCGCAGCGGCCGCGAGGGGAGGGACCGCCGTCATGATGAAGTATTTCCGCCGCGCGCTCGCCTGCGCTTCATTGGGCGCCATTGCCGCCGTTTCGACGCCCGCGGCGGCGCAGCAGATTCACCGCATCGTCGCGTTCGGCGACAGCTATGCCGACACCGGCAATGCCTTCGCGCTTGGCTACGCCAACCCACTGGCGCTGGCGATCTACCCGACGGGCCGCTTCTCCGGAGGCAGCAATTACATCGATACGCTCGGCTCGATCCTCCAGGTTCCGATCCAGGACTTCGCCATCGGCGGCGCGTTCGGGGGGAGCAACAACGGCACCTTGTGCTTCGACCCGTTCTACGCGCCGGGAACCTCGCCCTTGTGCGGCAAGGGCCTGCAGTTCGAAGTCGACCAGTTCCTCAACGTCGGTACGCAATCCGCCGTCTTCCCCAACGCATCGACGACGCTGACCCGAAGCGACCTGCTGGCGATTTCGATCGGCGGCAACGACGCGCGCTTCTTCCAGCAGGCCGGCGGAACCCTCGCCCTCGCGCCCGCCGCCGGAACCGCCGCGGCGGCAGGGACGGCGGTTCAGCTCGACCGCCTGGTGGCGCAAGGCCATCCGACGATCAGCTTCCTCGCGCTCAACGCCGCGATCGCTCCAGAAGTGGCGAACGACCCCGCGGCGCAGCAAATTCGAGGCGCTTTCGCCAACGCTTACTTTGGATCACTCCAGAATACGCTTGCCGGCTATGCGGCGAATGGGTCGATCGTCCATTATCTCGACGCGCAGGTCCTGGGGGCGCAGGTTGCGGCGAACCCGGCCGCCTACGGGATCACCAAGGGCCTGGTCTGCCCGGCCTTCCCCGACCCTACCTGCCTCATCAATTCAAACGGCTATCTGTTCTATGGCGACGGCCTTCACCTGACCTCGCAGGGCTTTGCGATCGTCGCGCAATATGTCGCGCGGCAGCTTGCCGCGCCGCTGACCCTGCAGGCGCCGTCGAGCCTCGGGGTCGAAACGGCGCGCCAGTTCGGCCGCACCCTGTCGACCCGCTCGGACATCTACGGCCGCGGCGGCGCCGCGTCGGGCCTGACGTTCTTCGCGGTTGGCGATTATTTCTCCAGCGACGTCGGCGAAACCGCGCAGAATTCGGCGTTCACGATGAGCGGCGGAGGCGGCACGATCGGCGCCGAATTCGGTCTTCCGATGGCCGTCGTCGGAGTCGCCGCGAACTACAGCAAGCCCCGCCTGCGCTTCGGCAACGGCGCGGCGAGCGTTGACACGCGCAGCTGGCAGCTCGGCGCCTATGGAAGCGTCGCCGCCGGCCCGATCTTCGGCCAGGCCTATCTCGGCTATGGCCGCGATCGGAACGACCTGACGCGCACCGGCGTGATCAGCGACCTCACCGCCAATCCCGACGGCCATCACGTCACCGCCGGCGCCAAGGCGGGCTATCTGATGCCGTTCGGCCCGCTCAGTATCGGCCCGGTCGCGGCGATCGATTACGCCCGTGCCAACGTCCAGGGCTATACCGAGAGCGGCGATCCCGTGCTGACCCTGAACGTGTCGAGCCAGAGCCAGAAGTCGATGACGGGCCAGCTCGGGCTCGAGGCGCGCGGCGCGCTCGCGGGCTTGAGGCCCTATGTCGCAGTGACCGCGGAGCACGAATTCTCCGGCAACGGCGGGGTGATCCATTTCGATCAGACCGACGCGCCGATCATCGTCAACAGCTGGGACATCGCCCGCGACAAGGGCACGTACGGACGCGTGTCCCTCGGTGCCGCGGCGAGCCTCGGGAGCCTCAGCGTCGATTCCGCGCTGACGACGACCTTCGGCCGCAACGGCGGCCAGGAAGTCGCCGCCCACGTCGGAGTGCGAACGAGCTTCTAGCGCCTAAGCGGCGTCGCGCGCGGCGTAGATTGCGGGGCGATAGCGGGGTTTGGGAATGTCGAAGCCGTGATCGCGCGCGGTTTCGAGCCATCCTTCGATAGCCTGAGCCGCATTCTTGATTGCTTCGGCACGGCTATGCCCGTGCGTCATGCAGCCGCGCAGGTCGGGCACGTCGGCGATCCACAGACCGTCCTCGTCCGACCAGAATAGATTGATGTGATAGTGCGGCTCTTTCACTCAGCGATATGTAGGCCGTACTCCTCAATGAATTCAAGCAACAGCCGGACCTGGTATCGGTGTGCCGATTTGCCGTCCGGATTGATCGTCAGCACCGTTGGCACCTTCGGATGCGTATATTGGCGGTGGCTGCCCTTAGTACGCTTGTGCTCCCAGCCGAACGCATCCAGCAGCCGCTCGAAGTCGCGAAAGCTGATGATCGTGCCGGGATTGGCGAGGAGCTGTTCGTAAAGTCTTGACGCTTTCGTCATGGCTGAGCGCTATCCTTTCGCCAGCCATTATCGCGATTCCTACCATGGTCCGCGTTTGGACATTTCGCGATGCGCTTCATAGCTGCCTCCACTCTGGGCAGCCCCTGAAGAATCGCTAATTTGAATCAGACGCAACAGTTATTTTCCATCGGTTTTGCTGTCGGCAAAACAGCCAAAGATAATTGTGGATAACTAGCCCCGCCGCCCCCCAAAGCGCGTCCGCTGCTGCTTGCCGAAGCGGCCTTTGCGCGTGCCGGGCTTGCCTTCGGTCGAATGGCCGAGCTGGCGCGGCGCCACCCGCTGGTCGTGGGGGATTCCGAGGTCGTCTTCCTCCAGCCGGCGGATTTCGTCGCGCAGGCGCGCCGCTTCCTCGAACTCGAGGTCGGCGGCGGCTTTCCGCATCCGCTCCTCGAGGTCGGCGAGATAGGCCTTGAGGTTGTGGCCGACGAGGTGCGGGCGCTCCTCGTCGCCGGTGTCGACGACGACTCCGTCGCGGGTCGCGAGGTGGGCCATGATGTCGTGGACGTTGCGCTTGATGCTCTCGGGCGTGATCCCGTGCCTGGCGTTATATTCGAGCTGCTTTTCGCGCCGCCTGTCAGTCTCCGCCAACGCTCGCTCGATCGAGCCGGTCCTGGTGTCGGCATAGAGGATCACGCGGCCTTCGATATTGCGCGCCGCGCGGCCGATGGTCTGGATCAGCGACGTCTCGGAGCGGAGGAAGCCTTCCTTGTCGGCGTCGAGGATCGCGACCAGCCCGCATTCGGGAATATCGAGGCCCTCGCGCAGCAGGTTGATCCCGACGAGTACGTCATAGACTCCGAGCCTCAGCTCGCGGATCAGCTCGATCCGCTCCAGAGTCTCGACGTCCGAATGCATGTAGCGGACCTTCAGCCCCGCCTCGTGCAGATATTCGGTGAGGTCCTCGGCCATGCGCTTGGTCAGCGTCGTGACCAACGTGCGATAGCCTTTGCGCGCGGTCTCCTTCGCTTCGTGGACGAGGTCGTCGACCTGGTCCTCGACCGGCTTGATCTCGACCGGCGGGTCGATCAGCCCGGTCGGGCGGATCACCTGCTCTGAGAAGACGCCGCCGGTCTCGTTCATCTCCCACGGCCCGGGAGTCGCCGAGACGAAGGTGGTCTGCGGGCGCATCGCGTCCCATTCGTTGAACCGGAGCGGGCGGTTGTCGATGCAGCTCGGCAAGCGGAAGCCATATTCGGCGAGCGTGATCTTCCGCCGATGGTCGCCGCGCGCCATCGCGCCGATCTGCGGCACCGTCTGGTGGCTCTCGTCGATGAACAGCAAGGCGTTGTCGGGGAGATATTCGAACAGGGTCGGTGGCGGCTCGCCCGGCAGCCGGCCGGTGAGGAAGCGCGAATAATTCTCGATCCCCGCGCACGAACCCGTCGCGGCGATCATCTC